>CACXMK010000003.1 GCA_902768735.1 uncultured Lachnospiraceae bacterium
TGTCACTTTCCGTACACGATCCGCCTGATCAGATCTTCATCGACTTTATACGGAGGAAGTTTGCACTTTGCTTCGTTTGAAGCCACTTCGCGGATCGTCTCCTCAAGGATCTCCTTCGGTACGTCATCTCTTCCGCAGGTCTTCTCGTAATAGGCTTCGAGCTCGTCAATGCTCTCAAATCCCGCGATCGCAAGGATGTGACTGACATCCCGCGGATCCGCTTCCCTCAGGTATCCGGGAAGGAAATAGCCGCAGGCCTTGCCGTGTGCCATATTCGCGCTGTAAGTGAGCCTGTAGCTGAGCGCGTGCGGAAGCGAGGTCGCAGTGTGTGCGATCGCCATGCCCGCTATCGCAGAAGCGTTCATCATGTTCATGAAGTCTTCCGGTACCGCTTCTCTCTTTCCCAGGATCACGTCCTTACTGCGCGCCCAGATGCGGATCCCCGCTTCCGCGCACATCCTGCTGTAGTCCGTCGCTTTAGAGTGGATATAGCTCTCATACAGATGCGCAAGCGCGTCCATTGTTGTATTGGCGAGGATCCCTGCCGGGGCCTGAGCAACATACTTGCCGTCGATCAGGGCTAACTGCGCGAAGATCCTGTGAGGGATAGATCCTTTTGCGTGCTTGTCATGCCGTGTCAAAACAGAGACAGCCGTCACTTCCGAACCGGTCCCCGCAGTGGTTGGGATCTCAGCGATCGGGATTGTCGATGAATCCTGGGAGCCGTCGTAAAGATACGTCCAATCCTTATCGGGATGTTTGATCATAAGCGCGATCGCTTTTGCGGCGTCCATCGGAGAGCCTCCGCCGATACCGATGACAAAATCAGTTCCCTCCCGGATTCCAAGTTCCGCTGCTGACATGACTGTCTCTACGGAAGGATTCTCCTCAACTTTTGCGAACTCAACCCAGGAAACTCCGTATTTCTCCAGTGCGCCGGTCACATCGTAAAACGCTCCGCATCTTCTTGCGCTGCTTTTTCCTGTTACGATCAGGGCGTTCTTTCCCATTGACGCCAGTTCAGCGGCATGGCGCGTGACACAGTTTTCCTCAGCGTAGAGTTTAACAGGCATATAAAAATTCATATCAGCTCCTTTTTTCAGGGATCTCGTATGTCTTTACCGTGCCGAATTTGGTCGTCTGTACAATGCCGTTGAGCTTATATCCGGAATCGACGAGGATCTGTGCCATTTCTTCGACAGGGATCTCACCGGAAGCTTTGACGACGATCTCCGCTCCGCGTCCCGGGGTATGATAGACTGCCAGAGAATCCAGATTGGCGTCGTTGTCACCAAACAGTTTCGCGATCGGCGCAAATTCGCCGGGCGCATCAGATGCCGCAAAGATAAAGCGCGTGCCCTGTTTCTTGTGGCCCAGAAGTTCAATGAACGCCTGGAAAATATCCTTATCCGTGATGATGCCGATGACCTTGTTGTTATCGTCAACGACCGGCAGGCAGGAGATCTCGTGCTCGAGCATCGTCTGTGCCGCCACCTCCACAAAGACATCCTGGGAGATAGTGGTGACTTTCTTGATCATGATATCCTGCACTTTGGTCTTGCTCAGCAGATAATTGAGCTCATAAATGGAGAGCGAAGTAGAATTAGCGCCGCTCTGTTCTTCCACCAGGCCGCCCGTTACGAGACCGATCAGTTTTCCCTGCTCGTCCACGACCGGAAGGCGGTGAAAATGATTCTTTCTCATGATCTCCACTGCTTTGGAGATCACGACATCTTTCGTGATGGTGTAAGGATTGTGTGTCATATGGTCCTTCACATACATACCGGTACCTCCCTCAAATCAAGTTTTGTCAATACCCGTTGCCGTTTTGTCAGCCTGAGCGCTGAACCGTCTGTGCTTTGACAGGCGCATAGCAGGTCAGCCGCCAAGATAAGCCTTCTGCACTCTCTCATCGTTTGCGAGTTCTTCCCCTGAGCCCTCCAGTGTGATCTTTCCTGTTTCCAGCACATATGCCCTGTCCGCGATCGCAAGAGCTCTTTTCGCGTTCTGCTCAACGAGGAGGATCGTCGTTCCCTTGTCGTTGATCTCCCGGATGATCCTGAATATCTCCGAGACGAGCAGCGGAGAAAGGCCCATGGACGGCTCATCCATCAGAAGGATCGAGGGCTTGGCCATGAGTGCCCTGCCCATCGCCAGCATCTGCTGCTCTCCGCCCGAGAGCGTTCCCGCAAGCTGTGTGCGGCGCTCTTTGAGTCTTGGAAAGAGCTGGAAGACTTCTTCCATGTCATTCGCGATGCCGTCCTTATCCTTTCTAAGGTAAGCTCCGAGGTTCAGGTTCTCTTCCACGGTCTGCTGCGCGAACACTCTTCTTCCCTCGGGGACCTGAGCGAGTCCCATGCTGACGATCTTGTGGGGTGCGGTCTTTGTAAGTTCCGTACCGTCCAGCATGATACTTCCTTCCGCAGCCTTAACAAGACCGGAAATGGCATGCATTGTCGTCGTTTTGCCGGCGCCGTTCGCGCCGATCATCGTCACGATCTCGCCATCGCGCACCTCAAAGGAGATGCCCTTGATGGCTTCGATCATGCCGTATTTCACTTTTAAGTCTGTCACTTTGAGCATGTCTTACTCTCCTAAATATGCCTTGATCACTTCCGGGTTGGACTGGATCTCTTCCGGGGTCCCCTGCGCGAGCATCATACCGTAGTTAAGGACTGTGATCCTTTCACAGATCCCCATGACCAGTTTCATGTCGTGCTCGATCAAGAGCACTGCGATCTTAAAATGATCCCTTACAAAGCGGATCATCCGCATCAGCTCTTCCGTTTCCTGGGGATTCATGCCCGCCGCGGGTTCATCCAAAAGAAGGAGCTTAGGATTCGTTGCCAGCGCTCTGGCAATCTCCAGACGTCTTTGCGCGCCGTAGGGAAGGTTGCTTGCCGTTACGGACGCGTATTCATCCAGTTCAAGGAATTTCAGAAGTTCCATAGACTTCTCTTCGATCTCCCTCTCGGCGGAATAGTACTTCGGGAGGCGAAGGATCGCCGTGATCGGCGAATAGGGCTTTACATTGTGAAAGCCGGTCTTGACATTGTCCAGGACCGAGAGGTTGCCGAACAGCCGGATGTTCTGAAAGGTTCTCGCGATACCCGCCTTGTTGATGTCCACTATGCTCTTTCCCGCCGTATCTTTTCCGTCAAAAAAGATCTTTCCCCTCGTGGGTTTATACACTTTGGTCAAAAGATTGAAGACCGTCGTCTTTCCTGCTCCGTTGGGCCCGATCAGACCCACGATCTCTCCGTCATAGACCTGCAGGCTAAGGTCATTGACAGCCGTAAGACCGCCGAAATCGATACCCAGCTCCTGAACGTCGAGGACCGGTGCTTTTCCGTTCTGTTTCGTATTCTCTGCCGCCTTTAATCTGTCAGTCTGAGCGCTCTCAGCAATCGGAAGGTTTGAAATTGGAAGCTTGGCCACTTTAAGCACCTCCTTTCGCCTTACCGGACGTAAAGCCCTTCACCCTGCTCTTAAGCCACTCGTTGTTGGTGACAAGCATGATCAGGATCAGTACCACCGCGTAGATCAGCATTCTGTAATCCTGCAGGGAACGCAGAAGTTCAGGCAGGATGAGCAGAACGATCGTGGAGATGATCGTTCCTGTCATATTTCCGAGTCCGCCGAGTACGACAAAGACCAGGATCAGGATCGAAGTGTTGAAGTCAAATTTATTCGGAACAAGCGTCGCATAATTGAGTCCGTACAGTGCGCCGGCTGCCCCTGCAAGAAACGCGGAGACAACAAACGCGAGCATCTTGGTCTTTGAGATCGGGACACCTATGGATTCTGCGGCGATCCTGTTATCTCTGGCCGCCATGATCGCTCTCCCGCTTCTGGAGATCATCAGGTTGTAGATGATAATGAGCGCTATGAGGATCAATACGATGCCGACAGTGAAATTCGCGATCTTCTGCGTACCGGTGGCGCCCATGGGGCCGTTAAGGAGCATTTTCCCGCCGGGCTGCAGTTTGAATTTGCTCTCCACAAAACTGTAGTGAAGGCCGTCCGCGTCAAAGCCGATATAGGTATTCATGAAGATGCTCTTAATGATCTGGCCGAAAGCCAGTGTAACGATCGCAAGGTAGTCGCCCTGAAGCTTTAAGACCGGAATACCGATCAGGAAGCCGAAAACCGCGGCAAGACAGGCGCCGCAGAACATTGCGATCATAAGTCTCACGACAGGTACGGTGATCGTGTTTGCCAGCATGCCGGACACGCAGATTCCGCAGAACGCGCCGACGCTCATAAAGCCGGCCTGACCGAGATTGAGCTCGCCGGAGATACCGACGTTCAGGTTAAGTCCCAGCGAAGCTACCACGTAACAGGTGACCGGGACCAGAAGGCTTTTGAACAAACTGGAAAGATTTCCTGTTTTCAGAAGGATCTCAATAATGATATACGCTGCGATGACAAGGGCAAAAGAAATCAGGCGTCCTCTTTTCATCTTGTCTCCGCCCGGGGAGAATAGTTTGGATGCTGTTTTCATGTTGTATTCCTCCTCAGACCTTGACGTTGATCTTCTTTCCGAGCAGCCCTGTGGGCTTGATCAGAAGAATGATAATAAGGACGGCAAACACGATGGCGTCCGAAAGCTGCGTCGAAATATAGGCTTTCGCGAAGATCTCAATGATCCCCAGGATCAGTCCGCCGACAAAAGCGCCGGGGATGGAGCCGATCCCGCCAAAGACGGCGGCAGTAAACGCCTTGATTCCGGGCATGGAGCCCATCGTCGGGTAGACGGACGGGTATGTGGATGCCAGAAGGACCGACGCGATCGCCGCAAGACCGGATCCGATCGCGAAAGTGATCGAAATGATCCTGTTTACATTGATCCCCATCAGCATAGACGCTCCTTTGTCCTCGGAGCAGGCGCGCATTGCGCTTCCTGTCTTGGTCTTATTGATAAACAAAGTCAGGCAGATCATGACGACAATACACGTCAGGATCGTCAGAATCGTCAGATATGAGACAGAAGCAGAACCAAGGTGAATGCTTCCTGCCGAAATGACAGAGGGAAATACTTTGCTCGAGGAAGACCAGAGGATCTGCGCGCCGTTCTGGAGGAAATAGCTCACGCCGATCGCGGTGATCAGAACAGAAAGGCTCGTTGCCTGCCGGAGCGGTTTATACGCAAGCCTCTCTATGACTACGCCGAGCGTCGTACAGACGAGCATTGCCAATAGTACCGCCACGGGAAAAGGGAATCCGAATCTTGCGAGCGCGAAAAAAGCGATATACGCGCCGATCATGATCACGTCGCCATGAGCAAAATTGAGCATCTTGGCAATGCCGTAAACCATTGTATACCCCAGCGCGATGATTGCGTAAACGCTGCCAAGTCCCAGTCCGTTGATCAAATAGGATAGAAACTGCATGGATGCCTTCCTTTCTGGAATCTCCGCAAATAAAACAGCAAGCCCGCACAAAATAGGCGGGCTTGTGCCTTAATGTCAAAATAGTGTTTTGTTTACAAAATTGTTTAAGACCTTATCAGTCGAGAACGCTGACATATGCGCCGTTCTGGATCACGACAGCCTTGGGAGACTTCGTGACTTCGCCGTCGGCGCTCCATGTCATCTCAGCGCCTGTCAGACCGCTGAATGTCATGGTCGTGAACTGTTCAACCATCTTAGCGCAGATCTCGTCAGAGCTCATATCAGCTGTGACGCCTGCCGCCTCGCAAGCCTGAAGGATCGCATAGACACAGTCATAAGCATCCGCTGCGAACTGGTTCGGGGTCTCTCCGCCGCACTTCTCTTTGTAAGCTTTGACGAAGTTTGCTGTCAGATCATCAGTCGCGTCAGCTGAGAAAGGAGTCAGAAGGAAGACGCCTTCCGCGAGGGATGTGTCAAAGCCTTCCAGCGTAAGGATACCGTCCATACCGTCGACACCGAAGAAAGAAGGAGCATAGCCCATCTGGTTCGCCTGTGTCAGGATAAGGGAAGCAGGATCATAGTAGATCGGAAGGAAAACGATGTCCGCGCCGGCGTCCTTTGCCTGGCCGAGCTGAACTGTGAAGTCCTGCGCGTTTGAATCATCGAAAGTGCCTTCGCTGACGACTTCAAGGCCGATCTCAGCAGCGGTAGCTACGAATGTGTCACGGATTCCCTTGGAATAGTTGTCGTCGTTCTTGTAGATGATAGCGACCTGTGTGCCGATCGCTGCGTGATCCTTAATGTACTGCGCGCTCGCACTTCCCTGGTTGGGGTCTGTGAAGCACATCTGGAAGACGTTTCCGTAGGCGCCGGTCTTGTTGTCGGGATCCGCAAAGACTACGGACGGAGAAGATCCGGAAGGAGTGATCGCGAAGATCTTGTCTTCCGCATAAGAAGGAGCGACAGCCGCGCCGGGTGAAGAAGTAACGGTAGCGAGGGAAACCTGCATACCCCAGTCCTTCAGAACGCCGTAAGCGGTGACAGCCTTCTCGGGATCATGAGCGTCGTCTTCGAACTTCAGCTCGAATTGCATTCCGCCCTTAGCGTTGACCTCTTCTACTGCGATCTCAGCAGCGTTCTTGACTGCCTGGCCATAGACAGCAGCGCCGCCGGTAAGAGGGCCGGAGCCACCGATCTTGATCGTGCCTGCAGCGGAAGACGCTTCGGATGTCTGTGCTGCGGGAGCGGAGCCGGAGCTGGAACTCGCGGAGCCGGAGCCGCCGCAAGCCGTCATAGCCGCAGCCATGCAGATCGTCATTGCGACCGCAATACTGGTTTTAAAAATCTTTTTCATGTTACGTATCCTCCCTATAAGAATATTCGGCGATTTTCCGCCAATGCACATATTATAAAATTTTCATAACTTCATTGCAATAGCGTTTCACAGTGTAGATTTCACAATTTTGAGCTTTACTTCTCTCCTGCTCTGTATTTTGCCGATTCACTGATATAAAAATCCGCATCCTCCCTGATGGACGCGATCTCCTGCGGTGTGAGTTCACGTACTACTTTGGCAGGTCTTCCGAATGCAAGGGAGTTGTCGGGGACCACCGTATTGGAAGTAAAAAGGGAGCCTGCTCCGACAATACAGTTTTTTCCGATCACAACGCCGTCCATGAGCGTTGAGCTCATGCCGATCAGGGTATTGTCCCCTATCCTGCAGCCGTGGAGAAGCGCCAGGTGCCCGACCGTAACGCCCTTTCCCAGGATCACGGGCGTATCCGGGCCGCTGTGGATCACGCAGTTGTCCTGTACGTTCGATCCCTCCCCGATCCGGATCAGCCCCCGGTCGCCCCTAAGGACAGCGTTGTACCATACGCTGCTGTTTTTTTCCAGGATCACATCTCCCATCACTTTCGCACCGTCCGCGATAAACGCGGTTTCATCGATCTTACTCATTATTTCTCCTCCTGTCTCCCTTTCCATCAGCATCTTGGACCATTATATCATTAACCTATGCGGAATCTACCGGACACAGGCTTGCAGGATACATTTTTTTCACAGATAAAAGCTTCTTCTTTCTGCTATAATAGCCTATGAAAACATCATTGTTTTGCCGGTCAGCGGCGGAAAGCGTGATATTATGTACAATTGCCCTAATTGCAGCGGAAATCTGAGTTTTGACATCGCGACGCAGAAACTGATGTGCGACTATTGCAAAACACAGATCGATCCATACGAATACGAGAAAGCGCAGGATGCGGAGGTGAGTGACGTTTTCGGAGTCACTGTCTTCACCTGTCCGCAGTGCGGCGGCGAGATCATGACGACAAACGTAACGGCCGCCGGCTTCTGCACGTATTGCGGCGCCTCCACGATCCTGGACAGCCGGATGCGCGAGGAAAAGCGTCCTGCCCATATCATACCTTTTTCCCACACCAAGGAGGACTGCCGGAAGTCCTATTCCTCACTTGTGGGAAGAGCTCTGTTCGCCCCCCGTGCTCTAAGAGATCCCGAGTATCTCGACAGGTTCCGCGGTATCTATATTCCCTACTGGGTCTACGATTACAAAATGGAGGGTGACCTTCATCTGAAGGGAACAAAAAGTTATCGGAGAGGCGACTACAAGATCACGGAAAACTATTCGATGACCGGACAGGTCAACGCCGTGTATAGCGGGCTCACACACGACGCCTCTTCTTCTTTTGATGACACGGTCGCGGCTTCCATCGCCCCCTACGAAGCATCAAAGCTCAAACCGTTTACGCCTTCGATCCTTTGCGGTTTCTATGCTGACGCTCCGGATGTGGAGAGCGATGTCTATGAAAAAGACGTCGTGTCGGATATCTGCGACGATTCGCTTGACAGGCTTTCGGGCGTTCCGGAATACAAAGCGAACGGCATCGAGCTGCCGGACGCGGAACAATTCAAAAAAGGATATTCCTCCTACGGCATTAAACTGAGCGAAAAGAAGCCGGTCCTTGCATATCTGCCCGTATGGTTCCTGACGTACAGAAAAGATGACCGCGTGGCTTACGCCGTGATGAACGGGAGCACGGGAAAGATCACAGCCGATCTTCCCGTAGACGAGAAAAAGTACCTTTTGGGGAGCCTGTTTTTATCGGTCCCGCTCTTTGCGCTCCTGGCGTTTTTCTTTACCATGACCGGACGGGTCGTCCTCCTTTTGTCTTCACTGCTCGCCCTGATCAGCCTGTTTCTCTATGCAGCGGAGGTTTCAGCAATCTCCGACAAGGAGTCCCACGCAAACGATAAGGGATTTACATCCGTTAAAAAAGGCGACACAGGTAAGAATGCGAAGAAAAAGAAGGAAAAGAACGGTGAAAGCAGCGGACAGTCGTCAGGATTTAAAAAGTTCGGGACAGCGGTGCTCCTCATCCTGCTGTTCATCCTGGTCGGGCTTAGGCCGTTCATTGCTTATATTTCCACAGACAGCCTGCCCAATCTGTATTCGATCTATGCGATCATCTCCTCGCTGGTTTTGATCGGGACGATCTTTTACATGTCGTTCGTAACAGAGACGGATATGGCGCGCAGACATATTTATCTGCATACAGCCGGCTCCATACTTGCCGTCGTAGCGGCAGCCGGCATCCTCGTCTGGGATCCTGCCAGCGACCTCTGGTTTTACGGCGGCTCAATACTGGCTGCTTTCGGCGTATGCCTGACGTTCCTCGGAATCATTAAAAAATACAATGTACTTTCGACAAGGCCGCTGCCGACGTTTTATGACAGGGAAGGAGGAAATGACCGTGCGTAATAATAAGATTGCTCTGCTTCTTGTGCTCTCTGTCTTTATCGTCACTTTGTCTGTCCTTCCCGCAAAGGCGCTGGACACCGGATTCGTCTACACGAATCCGGACACGGGATATTCGGTCTATTTCGATGACGAGCAGGATCTGCTCAGCGATTCGGAGGAAGCCGCGCTCCTCGAAGATATGATCCCGCTTACAACTTACGGTAACGTCGGGTTCATCTCCTGCGAGAATCTAAGTGAAAGTACTCCGGACTATTCCGCAAGACGTTACAACACTCTTTTCGGAACGGACAGCGGTGCCGTCCTTGTCATAGACATGGGCAACCGGATCCTGTTCATCAAGAACAACGGTGCGATCTCAAAGATCGTGACCAATGCTTACTCCAATACGATCACGGACAACATCTACCGCTACGCGTCAAACGGCGATTTTTTCACCACCGCTTCAACCTGTTACAAACAGATCTACACCTTGATGGAAGGCGGAAAGATCGCTCAGCCGATGCGTATCATCAGCGCGGCGCTGCTTGCTCTGATCCTCGGACTTCTCATCAACTATCTGCTCCTTCGGAGTGTTACAAAACCGAGACAGGCAGCAATGGGAGAGATCCTTGATGCGGCTGACGTGGATTTCCGCCTGAGGAATCCCGGTGCGCAGTTTATTAATAAGACCAAAGTCTACAGTCCGGTTCGCTCTTCCGGCGGCGGAGGCGGGGGAAGCCGCGGCGGTGGCGGAGGTTTCTCCGGCGGCGGAGGAAGCGGAGGCGGACACCGCTTCTAAATGAAATAAGGCATAGTATAAGACCAGCTATCTATCCATTTGGAATGATAACTGGTCTTCTTTATGCCTGTGTATTCATTTTACCTGTGTATTCATTTTGCCTTCCGTTTTATCAGCGGCCCTTGAGATAATCAGAAAGCTGCCCGATTCCCCGGATGGGGATCAGCTTCATGCCTTCCGGCGGCTTGATTCCTTTCATGCACGAAGCCGGAAGGATACAGCTGTGGAATCCGAGCTTTGCAGCTTCCTGAACGCGCATCTCCGCCATGGAGACCGACCTCACTTCGCCGGATAGGCCGATCTCTCCGAACACGACCATATCGTCCGGAAGCGCCCTCTCATAAAAGCTGGACAAAATTGCGAGAACGATGCCGAGGTCCAGGGCCGGTTCCGTCTGCCGGATCCCGCCTGCAAGGTTGATATAAGCATCATAATCGGAAAGAGGAATGCCGAGCCTTTTTTCCAGAACAGCCATGAGGACGCTCACCCGGTTCGAATCCGTGCCGGTCGACTGCCTTTTGGGATATCCGAAATTTGTGTGGACTACCAGTGCCTGCACTTCCGTGAGCATGGGGCGCGTACCCTCCATGGAACAGGTCACGGCTGAACCGCTCGACCTGAGAGGCCTTCCGCTCAGCATATATTCGGAGGGATTCGGGACTTCTACAAGCCCTTCCCTTCTCATTTCAAAGACGCCGATCTCATTTGTGGACCCAAATCGGTTCTTGACGCCCCGCAGGATCCTGTAGGAAGCGAAGCGGTCTCCCTCAAAATAAAGGACAGTATCCACCATGTGTTCCAGTACCCTGGGGCCAGCTACCGTTCCTTCTTTCGTGACATGGCCGACGATAAAGAAGGTGATCCCCATCTCTTTCGCAAGCCGAAGCAGAACGGCTGTCGTCTCCCGTACCTGCGATACGCTGCCCGGCGCGGAAGCGACTTCATCGCTGTACATCGTCTGGATAGAATCGATCACAACAGCCTGAGGCTTTTCTCTCAGTAAAAGATCGGTAATTGTCTCCAGATTCGTTTCACACAAAAACCGCAGCGATTCCGGCGCGTTACCGATCCTTGCCGCCCTTAGTTTGATCTGCCGCAGGGACTCCTCTCCCGAGATATAAAGGACAGAGATCCCGTTTAAGGCCATATTGCAGGACGTCTGCAGCAGGATCGTGGATTTACCGATTCCGGGGTCGCCTCCCACAAGGATGAGGGACCCTGCCACCGCACCGCCGCCAAGGACGCGGTCCAGCTCCGCAAATCCGGTTGAAAACCTGGTCTCTCCTGTCATTTCGACAGATGACAAAGAAACCGGTTTTAAGATCCGGTTGTGATCTCCCAGTGAAAACTCCTGTCCGCGGGAAGAGGAAAGTCCTCTTGCGGCGCCTTGTCCCTGTCCTGTCCGGCTGATCCTGACCGGTTCCTCGACCATGGAATTCCACGCCTTGCAGGATGGACACTGCCCTGTCCATTTTGTCGACTCAAATCCGCATTCCTGACAAAAGAAAGCGGTCCTTTTCTTATTCCCTGCCATCGAAAACCACTGCGCCTCCTCTGAATCCCGCGGTCACTGTCTGTCCCGGAAGGATCTCCTCCGAAAGGAGCTTTTCCGAGAGCGCGTCTTCGATCACTTTCTGGATCGCCCGTTTGAGCGGTCTTGCGCCCATCTTGGGATCCGCATACTCGCTGACAATGTGCTTTTTGAGCGCCGGCGTTATCTTGAGCTTAATCCCGAGCTGCTTGTCTGCGCGGCGGATAAGATCCTCGCATAAAAGCGTGCAGATCCTGTGCATCTCGTCGTCGCTGAGGGAATGGAATACAAGGATCTCGTCGATCCTGTTAATAAACTCCGGACGGAAGATCTTTTTCACTTCCTCCATGACACCGTTACGCATTTTTTCATAAGACTGCTCGGCAGTAGGTCTCTCGGCGAATCCGAGCGTCTTGGGAGAAACGATCCGCTGTGCGCCGACATTGGATGTCATGATGATCACAGTGTTCTTAAAATTGACCTTATGGCCCTTTGAGTCAGTGATATGTCCCTCGTCCAAAATCTGCAGCAAAACATTAAACACGTCCCTGTGCGCTTTCTCGATCTCATCAAATAAGATCACGCTATAAGGGTGTCTCCTGACTTTTTCGGAAAGCTGTCCGCCTTCCTCATAGCCCACATATCCGGGCGCGGATCCGATGATCTTGGAGACAGAATACTGTTCCATGTACTCGGACATATCAACGCGGATGAGATCCTGGTCAGAGCCGAACATTACCTCTGCAAGCGCCTTGGAGAGCTCTGTTTTACCTACGCCTGTAGGTCCGAGAAAAAGGAAGGAGCCGATCGGGCGGTTCGGGTCCTGAAGACCTACGCGCCCTCTCCGGATCGCTTTTGCGACCGCGTGCACGGCGTCTTCCTGACCGATCACCCTCTTGTGGAGTTCGTTTTCAAGTTTTAGGAGGCGCGTACTCTCCCTCTCGGTGAGCCTTGATACCGGTACCTTCGACCACATTGAAACAACTGCTGCGACATCGGCCTCTTTCACTTCCGGGATCTTAGCAGTCTGTTTTCTTTCTTTTCTCTTTGCTGCCGACTGCGCTTTTTTGACCAGTTCCTGCTGATGCGCGCGCAGCGCTTTCGCGCCTTCAAAGTCATTTTCGGAAAGCGCAGACGCGATGCGGCGGTCGTCCTCTGCGATCTCCGCTTCTATCTCCCTTACGGGGTCTTCCTGTCCTGAGACCATTCCCAGTCTTACGGCCGCGCATGCTTCGTCGATCACGTCAATGGCCTTATCCGGAAGGTTCCTGTCATTGATATATCTCTCGGAGAGTTCAACCGCGGCGTGTATCGCTTCCTCTGACACTTTCACTTTGTGATGCTTCTCATACGTGCCGATGATCCCTTTCAGGATCCTCTCAGCCTCTTCCGCAGTCGGCTCTTCCACCTGAATAGGCTGGAATCTTCTCTCGAGAGCAGCGTCCTTTTCCACATATTTGTGGTATTCATTCAGTGTCGTCGCGCCGATCAGCTGGATCTCTCCTCTTGCGAGGGAAGGCTTGAGAATATTCGAGGCGTCGATCGCTCCTTCCGCGCCGCCTGCACCGATCAGTGTGTGCATCTCATCCAGAAACAGGATGACATTGCCATCTTCGATCACTTCAGAGATGACCTTCTTGATCCTCTCCTCAAACTCTCCTCTGTATTTTGACCCGGCGACCATGCCGGAAAGATCCATGGTAAGCAGTCTTTTCTCTTTTACGGTATCCGGCACATTACCGTCAATGATCCTCTGTGCGAGTCCTTCAACGATCGCCGTCTTGCCTACGCCGGGCTCTCCTACGAGGCAGGGATTATTCTTGGTCCTGCGGCTGAGGATCTGGATCACCCGGCTGATCTCATCCTGTCGTCCTATCACAGGATCAAGCTTCCCTTCCCGTGCGAGCTGTGTCAGATCCCTGCTATACTGCGAAAGGATCCCCTGTTTTGCTGGATCAGCCTCTTTTCCTCCCTGCAGGTCATCTTTGTGGGCGACAGGGTCCTCTCCGATCGCGGCAAGAGTTTCCAAATACAGCTTTGTCGGAAGGATGCCAAGTGTTTCAATGAGCTTAAGCGCGATGTTCTCGCCTTCCGTGATAATGGCAAGCAAAAGATGCTCCGTTCCGATCTTTTCGGAATGGAACCTGTCAGCGTGCGTGCCTGCGATCCGCATGATCTTCTGGCATCTTGGAGAAAAGCCTTCGTGATCGAGCAGCGCGAGATTCGCCGACTTTATATTGAGTTGGGCGATCATATCGCCTATCCTCTCCAAAGTACAGTTGTTGTCCCTAAGGACCTTGGAGGCGACGCCGTCAGGCTCAGCGATAAGGCCCAGGAGCAGATGCTCTGTGCCGGTATAATTCTGTTTGTTCTGTTTGGATGCGCTTTTGGCCAGTCTTATAGCCTCCAGCGCATTCGGAGTATAGTCTTTTTTCATAGATCACAACCTTTTGACGGATCGTCATTCCCTGGTCACGCCGTCATATTCATCATAGATCCTGTCGACTAGCAACAGCATATCCTTTTTACTCAGTCCCCTGCACCTTGCTTCCGCCAAGAGGACACGCAAATCCTTTTCTACCATACGGAGGGCCCTCTCCCTGTTTCTGTCGTCCACAGAGATAAACGCCCCGCGTCTTCTGTCGACCTTGACAAAGCCCTCCTGTCTCAGGACTGTATAAGCCTTGTTGACGGTGTGCATATTGATCCCGATCTCATCGGCCATCTGCCTGACCGATGGAAGAACCTCTCCGTCTGTCAGTCTCGATGTAGCGATTCCAAGGATGATCTGATTACAAAGCTGCTGATAGATCGCCTCGTCACTGCTGAAATCAATTTCGATCAACATAATATCACCTTCTTGATCATTAACATAAAACCATAATAACCGTTCCGTGATCAGGCAAGAAAAAATCCACCTGTTATATACATAGTATAACAGGTGGATCTTCATGTCAAGTTCAGCTGTTACCCTTGCGTGCTGTCAATGACAGTACCTCTGTCATTTCCTGCGCGTATTGCTGATGAAGGAATACTCCATGTCGTCGTCATCATCAAAGAGGGGATCGGAAAGGTCGTCCATGTCACTGCTGTCGGTAAAGCCGGCTTCCCTCTCATTATATTTGACGTTCTTCATAACCCTTTGCATTGTGAGGCGTCCGCGTTCACCGTCATCATCGGAAACATCGTCAAAATTCTTGTCATCATCATCCGAAAGATCTGCGTCGACAAGATCATCTTTCGGAAGAAGGTCGATGTCCTCAGGGTAATCCTTGAATTCGTCAAACTCGCGTTTAACGGGATCATCGTCATAATCGTCGAAGTCTTCTCCGTCTTCGGCGTCTTCTCCGGAATCAGAGCCAAAAACTTTTTTGAGGAATCCCATAAAGCCGCCGGTATTCTTTGCGGATTTGCGGGATCTCGCTCTTCTCCTTGCGCGGGGTGCTTCCTCGTCGTCGTATGAGTCGTCATCCTCGTCTTCTTCGTACTCTTCGTCTTCCTCGTCCTCGAATTCTTCGTCCTCGTCTACGTAGTCTTCGTCCTCTTCGAAGTCTTCCTCGTCATTCTCTTCGGATTCCTCGTCTTCCTCCTCGAACTCTTCATCTTCATCTACGTAATCTTCGTCTTCAGACTCCTCATCCTCGAACGATTCGCTTTCCTCGGCGTAATTGTCTTCCTCTGATTCCTCAAAGAAATCTTCCTCTTCGGCGCCTGTCTCTTCAGTGTCGGAGTCCTCGTTAAGCTCTTCCGCGTCTTCGTTCTGAAGAGGCTCTGCATCAGAAGATCCGTCTTCCTGTTCTTCAGAAAGATCCTTTTCGAGCAGCGCCGTTTCTGCTGCGATCGCAGCTTCGATCTCTTCCGCAGGAATCTCCTCGATCTCGGTTACTTCCGTGATCTCCCTGGTTATGGTAGAATCCGCAGCATTATTTTTCTCAGCGGGCTCCTCATCGTCCTCTTTAAGATCTTCGGAGTCTTCGTCTGAAGCTTCTTCTGCATCTTCATCTTCTTCTGAATCGTCATCGGATTCCTCATCAGAATCCTCTTCGTCTTCATCAGAATCCTCTTCAGACTCCTCATCAAGGCTCTCCTCGGACTCCTCGTCCTGATCGTCGTCCTCGAAGAAGAACTCTTCATCGCCTTCTTCTTCGTCTTCCATTGCGGCATCGACCACTCTTCTTCTGGAGCCGCTGGATCTTCCGTCACGGATCTGTTTTAAAAGGAACAGCGCAAACGCAAGAAGACCTAATGCGAGAAGGCAGAAAAGGATTGCGAGGATCTTCCAGATACCGGAAACGCCGCCCTCGGATTTCGCAGCAGCAGTTTCCTGGCTCTGCATCTCGCTGACACGGATCCTGCTTCCGTTGTCATCATTATAGACATACCAGCTGCCCGAACCGTCTGCATCTGTCTCAAAACGGACGGAGAAATTAGCGTTGGGGTCCCGCGTCGCATCGTAACCTTCGGCAGGAACCGCTTCCGTGCTCTCTGCGGGCTCTGTTCCGGGATCCTGAGACTCTTCAGGTGCAGCTTCTTCCTGCTTCTGAGTATTCTCTTCAGCTTCCTGTGTCTCTTCGGGCTGATCTGCTTCCTCTGCTTTCTCGTTCTCTTTTTTCTCGTCCTCTTTTTTCTCGTCCTCTTCTTCATTTCTGAATGCGGCGAGTTCGCTGTCCGAAGCATTGATCAGATCACTTCGGACATATCCGGTATTCCCGTTATTTAACTCGATGTAATACCAGAGGTAACCGTCCCCGGACTGTACGACGTCGAGGATCTCCACCTCGTCTCCTTCGTTCAGGCTGCCGATCAGGCCGGCTTCCGTGGACGCGTCATTTCTGATCATGACACTGTCTGTAGCCGCTGTTGCCGCGTAAGCAGTCGTGTTCATGCCAAAAGAGCCGAGCGCGATCGCCGCGCTGATCAACGCCGCTGTGAGTGCCTTTCTGAAATAACTGTTACGAATCTTCATAGTGATCTCCAATCTGAAATACTTGTGATCTGAATACTGCCCAATCCTAAATGCTGCCAAAACACCGTCACTGGACGGAATCAATAGCTTTTCCGATATCGTGTCTCATGTACTGGCCGTCGAAGTGGATCCAATCGCAGGCTTTGTACGCGTTCGCTCTTGCGTCCTTAAGCGTCTTTCCGAGTGCCGTTACGCCGAGAACGCGCCCGCCGCTTGTTATGGTCGCTCCGTCTTCACGCAGCGCGGTCCCGGCGTGGAAACAGTAATACCCGTCCGCATTATCGAAGTTTTCAAGCCCTGTAATGACTTTTCCTTTTTCATAGCTGCCGGGATAGCCGCCCGAAGCGATCACGACACAGACAGCCGCATTGTCTTCAAATTCCAGTTCGACTTTGTCAAGTGTTCCGTCTATGCAGGCCTGCATGATCTCTACGATATCCGATCTCATCCTGGGCAGGACGACCTGTGTTTCCGGATCTCCGAATCTCGTATTATATTCGAGCACTTTCGGCCCGCTCTGTGTGAGCATCAGGCCAAAATACAGAACGCCGCGGAAAGGTCTTCCCTCTTTTGCCATCGCGTCCATTGTTCGCTGATAGATATTCTCTCTGCAGAATGCGTCGATCTCCGGCGTGTAGAACGGGCTGGGCGAGAATGTGCCCATACCGCCTGTATTAAGGCCTGTGTCGCCATCTCCCGCTCTCTTATGGTCCTGGGAGCTGCTCATGAGTTTATAGTTCTTACCGTCCGCAAACGCAAGAACCGATACTTCTCTGCCGGTCATAAACTCTTCGATCACGACCTTGCTGCCGGCTTCGCCGAACTTTTTGCCGGTCATCAGCTCCTTCACCGCGCTTTGTGCTTCTTCAAGTGTATTGCAGATCAGAACGCCTTTTCCAAGCGCAAGCCCTGAAGCTTTGACAACGATCGGCATATTCGCGGTTTCCAGGTAGGAAAGCGCTTTTTCGGGATCGTCGAAGATCTCGTAAGCAGCTGTCGGAATGCCGTATTTTTTCATCAGGTCTTTAGAAAACGCCTTGCTTCCTTCAATGATCGCGGCATTTGCAGGTGTTCCGAAGATTCTGAGGCCCTTTGCCTCAAATGCGTCGACAATGCCGGCACACAGCGGATCGTCCATGCTGCAGACAGTCAGGTCGATCTGATGATCTTTCGCAAAAGCAGTGAGCGCCTCAAAATCCATTGTACCGATCTTTACGCATTCGGCGATTCTTGCGATGCCGGCGTTTCCGGGCGCGCAGTACAGCTTGTCCACCTGCGGGCTTCTCTTAAGGGCTTCCGCGATCGCATGTTCTCTTCCGCCTCCGCCAACCAGTAATACTTTCATGGGATCACCTCTCTTTATTCATCCTCTTTGATATGCGTGAGACCATTCTCATCGATCATGACCCTTCCCTGTGCGATCAGAGAGATCGCTCTCGGGAGCAGGATCCATTCCGCTTCTTCCATGACACGGCGCTGCAGCACTTCGGGAGTATCCCCTTCCTTTACGTCGACCGCCTTCTGAAGAAGGATCGGACCGTGATCAAGGTCTTCGTCTACAAAGTGGACTGTTGCGCCGGTCACTTTCGCGCCACGCGAAAGAACCTTCTCATGCACATGCAGTCCGTAATATCCTTTTCCGCAGAACGCCGGGATCAGTGCAGGATGGATATTGATGATCCTTCCCCGGAAAGCGTCGATAACGCATGCCGGTACGGCGACCATAAATCCGGCTAGCACGATGAGATCCGGATCCGCCTCTTTCAGGCTTTTAAGGAGCGCATTATTAAAGAGTTCCCTGTTATCGAAATCCCTTGGTGAAACGCAGACGCCTTCGATCCCTGCCGCCTCTGCGCGTTTTAGTGCGTAAGCATTCTTATTGTTGCTGATCACGCGCACGATCTGAGTGTTTTGGATCTTTCCATTTTTAATTGCATCGATGATCGCCTGCAGATTCGTTCCGCCGCCGGATACACAAACTGCGACTCTCAGCATAACTCGACTCCCTTCTCATCAGCTTTGATCGTCTCGCCGATCACATATGCCTTCTCACCGGCAGCGCGGAGGACCTCCACAGCCATTTCCGCGTCCTTTTGATCCAGCGCGATCACCATGCCGATCCCCATATTAAATGTATTGTACATCATTTTTTCTTCCAGCTCTCCCTTTTTCTGCATCAAAGTGAAGATCGGAAGCACGGGGTAACTGTCTTTATATACTCTCTTGCCGCAATGCCATCGGGAAGCATTCTCGGAATGTTCTCATAGAATCCGCCGCCGGTGATGTGGCTGCATCCTTTGATCTTGATCCCGGCATCTCTCACAGCGCGGAGAGGCTTCACATAGATCTTTGTAGGTGTCAGGAGCGTATCTCCGAGTGTGGCTCCCAGTTCAGGATAGAACTTCTTGAGGTTTGCCTCGTTGACCTGGAAGATCTTTCTGACGAGGGAAAACCCGTTGCTGTGAACACCTGAAGAAGCAATACCGACAAGTGCGTCACCGGGCTTAATACCCGCTCCGGTCACAAGGTCTTTCTGATCGGCCACGCCGACCGCAAAGCCGGCAAGATCGTACTCATCTTCCGGATAGAATCCCGGCATCTCAGCCGTCTCGCCACCGATCAGCGCGGCGTCGGACTGTAAGCATCCCTCGCAGACACCGCTGACGATCTGTGCGATCTTCTCCGGATAATTCTTGCCACAGGCAATGTAGTCAAGAAAGAAAAGCGGTTCTCCGCCGGCGCACGCTACGTCATTGACACACATCGCGACGCAGTCGATTCCTACAGTGTCATGCTTATTCATGAGAAAAGCGATCTTGAGCTTAGTGCCTACGCCGTCCGTGCCTGAAAGAAGGACCGGTTTCTCCATCTTTTTTACTTTTTCGAGAGAGAACGCTCCCGAAAAGCCGCCAAGGCCGCCCAGCACCTCAGGGCGCATCGTTCGTTTAACATGCTCCTTCATCAGTTCTACACTGCGGTAACCGGCTTCAATATCCACTCCGGAGCTCTTATAATCCAAACCCATTTTACTGCTGTCCCTCCTGTAATCTGAACGCTCAGTCTTTTTTATACTCTTTGTATCCTTTTTCCTGCAGGCGCGCATCTTTGCCTTCCACTTCGCGCGCCATCAGGGCGCTGTACTCTTTCAGACGGGCAAGGAGCGCACTGTCAGAGACCGCGAGGATCTTTGCTGCCAGAATGCCTGCGTTCTTTGCGCCGCCGATCGCAACGGTCGCGACCGGGATCCCGGAAGGCATCTGTACGATGGAATAAAGGGAATCCCTTCCCCCGAGGGAAGTGGTGTGCATCGGGATTCCGATCACGGGAAGCGGGAAGAGCGCTGCGCACATTCCGGGCAGATGCGCCGCCATGCCGGCACCGGCGATGATGACTTTGATTCCTCTGTCCTCCGCGCCTTTCGCCCATTCAAAAAACAGATCCGGCTCCCTGTGCGCGGATATGATGTGCATTTCATAGCTGATCCCGAAATCATCCAGAACTTCGGCAGCCTTGCTCATGACGGAAAGATCCGAATCACTTCCCATAACGATACCAACCTGCGGCATATTTCCTCCTTATCCTAAGCATCGTCCGTAAGAACGGTACAGCATATTTCATTTCAATAAATATCCGGCGATACATTTTGCAACTGTATCACAGAATAATTACAGTTTACAGTTTATCGAAAACGGTTCTGATGTGCAATAACAAAGCGCACAAGACTTTCCACTTTACTTTAAGGCGTCCAAAGGTCCGTTGAGGATCTCTGTTCCCTCAAGAACAAATCTCCCGTCCTTAAGAATCGGGATCCTCGCCCCATCATCCCGTACAGCTGTGAACTCCGCGAGTTCCTCGTAAGGGATCGTGATATCTGTATGACATCCGTAATAAGCCTTATCCGGATCAGTATTTCTGAGTGCCGAGACCTCGTTTTCTTTTGCGATGATCTCTTTGCCGTCCGGATTATACATCCTGTTATCTTCCCGCCTTCCATAACAGGTGTCGCCCACTGCGAAATGCGGTCCTGTCTTCTCGGCGATCAGGATCGGGAAGCGGTCAAAAATCCCGTATTTTACTGCTGCGGCATACGCTGTTGTGTTCGTTCCGATCGCCAGTTCTCCCATGGGAAGGTCTTTGTGGTGAAAGAGCACGTTTTCTTCGATATAGCGCCTTGAAACCAGTTCATCCTCAAAGTTCGCGCAGCGGTAGTCACGGACCCTGCCATCCCTGAATGTGATCTCAAGGTCCTTGAAATAAAGGCCTTCCAGATATACGCCTGATACGTGGAGAACGCCTTCTGTTCCCTTAAGAACGGGCGTTGTAAAGACCTCGCCTACAGGAATGTTGATATCTGCTGTGCAGTTTTCGAAATTTGCTTCCGAATCAGGATCCGAGGGCCTGACGAGGTTCACTTTCAGGTCGGTCCTGTTACCGCCGCGCCCCTTTACCTCGACATGGGACGCCGTATTGAGCACATCTGTCATCCTTGTCTGTACCCTTTCAAAAAGCGCATTGTCAAGCGTATTGATCGAAAGGACAGCGTCAAAGATCTCATGATAGAGGGGAAACGAATCCGCGATCGAAGGAAGCGGAAAGTCAATGATCGTAAAACTTCTGTCTTTTGCCACTATCGCATCACTGTACATGTCATACGATCTGATCTCGTATTCATTGTGCATCTGCTTCTGTGCATCTGTATAGCGCGGCGCGTTCTTAGACTCTGAGGGCATAAAAGGTTTGCTTCCGAATGTCTCAAGGATCACAGGGCCTGCATAGAGCACCGTCTTCTCACGGAGCCTCTTGTAAGCGTTAGAGAGCCCCTCAAGACGTTTCACGCGGAGCTGTTCATCGAGGAACAGAGCGAGATCCTCCCTGTGATCATACGTGTACTGGGGATTCGGGTCCGCGCCGTTGTATCCCATAAGGCCGTGCTGATAGGAATGAAAGAGCGTGTGAACTTCTGCCGGCACATATGGATTAAGCCCCATCTTCTTTAAGTTTTCCGCGCAGGCAATGAAGATCCTCTCAAATCCCGCGTGGAAGAGGACCGGTGAATTCTTCTTGGAAGCAAGATTTTTCCCTCCGATGAGAAAACTTCTCCTGAACCCTTCTGTCACTGTGTCTGCGATCAGTGTGATCTTCTCCTGCGGCAATCTGTTTATGAGAACGGCACTTTCCGTTTCATCGTCTGTGACGTATTCCCCTGTCAGATACAGATTTCTGATATCGCCGCTTCCTTCCGATACGATCCGCATAATACGGGAGTCCCCATCGATCAGCTTGTCCCTAAGATACGCGGTCATTTCATCTTCCGAATAATCACAGAGAAACTGCCGGATGATGCTCTTTATCTGCTCTACAGGCGGGATCTGCCCGTTCTCACGCATCGCGATCGTAAAAGCGGTATAGACTTCAAGAAACAGCTCCGCGCGGATCAATACACGCTCCTTTTGAAGACGGTAGACGAAAGGGATGGCACTTCTCATCTCATACCAGAGCGCTGCCATCACAGGGCCTGCTTCTTCTCCCAGTATAGCTGCCGCATATTCAGGATTCGAGTAACTAAAAGCATAATTCTCGGGAAGAATATCTTCGTATAGTTTTCTGTTTTGTTTTCTGAGATCCGCTACGGACGCGGTCTCTGCCTCTTTGGAAGTAAGAAAGCAATACACCTCGTCTATCAGCATGAACCATTCTGCTCCTTTTTCAAAATACTGAAGAAAGGCAGGCGCTGCCGCGTTCTCCCCCGGAATCTCACGGATTCTGTCAATTGCGAGGGAATACCTGAGCTCGATCAATTCCATAAACACTCCTAATCTTTCACTCCGTCAAAATCTATCTGTCAAAATCATTATCTTACTATATACAGTTTCTTATTATACAATCTCTTATTGTATGCAGTCTCTTATAAAGTCAATCAGGCTCTGCTGCCCACTCAGGAACAGCAGAGCCGCCGCTTTTCGCTATTGTGCTTTAGATACTTTCTAAATGATACTCTTCTGTGATCATGCTTATTTGACGCCGTACTCCGCGTAATACTGGTCCAGCGCTTTTTTGATCTTCTTGTCGATCAGGACCTTTCCGTCGATCGGTCTGTTGTACAAGTATTCCTGTACCTCGTCCATCGTGACAATAGCGCTTGTCGGGAAGCCGTACTCTTCCTTGATCTCCGAAAGAGCGCTGACAGTCCCCTTGGGTCCGACCTCTCTGCGGTCAAGGGAAACGATGAGACCGACAATATCCACATCAGCCTGCGCGCGGATGATCGGTACTGTCTCCGCAATGGAGGCACCCGAAGTAGTCACATCCTCGATGATCATGACCCTGTCTTCATCACGAAGACGGGTTCCAAGAAGAATGCCTTTGTCGCCGTGATCCTTGATCTCTTTCCGGTTGCAGCAATATTTGATATCGCGTCCGTAAAGCTTGCTGATAGCCATAACAGTCGATACAGCGAGCGGAATCCCCTTGTAGGCGGGTCCGAAAAGGACGTCGAACTCGAGTCCGAATTTGTCATTGATCGCTCTAGCGTAATACTCTCCGAGTTTAATGAGCTGGGATCCCGTCTTATAGGCGCCCGCATTCATAAAAAACGGTGATTTTCTGCCGCTCTTTAATGTGAATTCGCCGAATTTAAGGACATGGGAATCCACCATAAAATTGATAAAATTCTTCTTGTACTCTTCCATTGCTGCTATCCCCTCTGTGTGTTTCTCTTAGCGGTCTGCTCTCCAAACCGTCCTGCCCACGCGGATCGCTCCGCGAAGATCCTCGATCATATCACAAGCCGCAGCTCTCGCTGCGTCCGCGAATCCCTCCTCGCCGTATTTACTGTACTCTTGTTTTTTGTACGCGGCGATGATGCCCCTCGATGAGTTGACGATCGCACCGAGTCCGTCCGCATCGAAGAACCCGCTCAGGTCAGCAGCCGTCGCGCCCTGCGCGCCGTATCCGGGTGCGAGGATAAAAGTGTGAGGCATCAGTTTTCTGAGGATCTTGGCCTGTTCCGGATATGTAGCGCCGACTACCGCGCCGACATTGCTGTAGACGCCTTCCATAGAATCGGCTCCCCACTCTCTTACCTTCTGTCCGACGAGCTCGAAGACAGCCCTGCCGTCGCCGATCAGAACGTCCTGGAACTCTCCACTGGAAGGATTGGAGGTCTTAACAAGAACAAAGATCCCTTTGTCATACTCTTTACAGATCTTCAAAAACGGCTTGATGCCGTCTGAACCCAGGTACGGATTGACGGTGGCAAAATCCACATCGAACGCTTTTCCTGCAAGATGCCCTCTGGCATACGCTTCCGAAGTAGATCCGATGTCTCCTCTCTTCACGTCGCCGATCACGATCAGCCCCTTGGATCTGCAGTATTCAATGGTTTTGCGGTAAGCGATCATTCCGGGGATACCGAACTGTTCGTACATCGCCGACTGCGGTTTGACAGCAGGAACCAGATCATAGACAGCGTCGACGATCGATTTGTTGAACTGCCACACAGCTTCAGCGGCGATAACGTTCTCCTTCTCACAGTATTCAGGGATTTCTCCCTCCGCAGCTTCTTCCGCATTTTTCAGAATAAATCCCGGAATAAAAGAAAGATTGGGATCAAGTCCCACCACCACAGGCGCCCCTTTTGAAAGGATCCCGTCAATGAGTTTCTGGATCATGTTTGTAATTCACCTTTCCGATTTGTAATTGCCGTACAAAGTATAGCACACTTCTCTCAGCGCGTCTTTAAAAATCTCAGTTCCCTTTTTGCTTCTTCATCGCCGGAATACTGTTTGAGGTATCTCTCAAGGAATTTCCTGGCTTTTTCGTAGTTACCTACATATTCATACGCAACGATCCTGTTGTACAGCGCCGTCTGCAGTTCGGAAGTGCCCTGTGCCGCCTTGACGGCCCTCTCAAAAGCCCTCACGGCATTTTCATACTTTTTCTGCTTCATCAGGATCGAGCCGAGAAGATTCAATAGTTCCGGAGAACTGTCGGCTTTTGTTCCGATCTTGCTGATGACATCTTTCGCCGCCTCCGTATCACCGAGCGCGATATGGCAGCGGCATACGATCCTGGCGGCGTTTTCGTCGGTTTCAGCAAAACCTCCGAGCAGGTCGACCGCTCCCTTGTAATCCTCCAGATAGTAAAGGATCTTTCCCTTGAGAACCGGGTCCATGCTGTTTCCCACAGAGGAAAGGCCGGAAAAATACCTCTTTCCGATCTCTTTGCCGCCGTATTCTTCCAGTGTCTGAGCGATCTCGAGGATCATATCGTAGTTATTCCTGTCAAGGTTGATCGCCCTGTCAAAATCCTTCTTTGCGTTCTCGAGATCCCCTGAGGCCGCTTTTGCGGTTCCCCTGTCCCTGTAAAGGACAACATTGTCATCATCCTTTTCGAGAAGCGCGTTGTAGATGAGGATCGCATCGTCGAATTTCCCGCTGTGGATATAGCAGCTGGCGAGATACTTCCTGATATCCTCCTCCATATGGTCCCTGTAGAGGTTCTTTTCGATAAAGGTCGCACTGTCCAGCGCCTTCTGGAAAGCCTCCGCTGCAGCCTCATATTCCATCTTTCCCATGAGGGCGATCCCCATGCCGCGATAGCACGCCTGAAGCTGCTGGCCTTCATCGACTGCCTGTTCGTACTGGACCAGGGCGTTTTCAAAATCCCCTTCGCTGAGCGCGTTCTCCGCACTTGTCATAGTCTCCGTATTTTTCGGGCTGCAGCCGGAAAGGACCGCCGCTGTCAGACACGCTGTGAGAAGCAGAACCGCTATTTTTTTCATGCTTACCCCCTTTACGGAACCCGTCCGTAACGTACATTATTCCTCGTCAAAGATCACTTTCACATAGAAGCCCCTCTCATTCTGCTCGATGGCTTCCACTGTGCCTTCCCTCGCCATAAGCCTCTCTGTAAAAGGGTAGTTTCCGCTCATCGCAAGAGAAGGATTGATCGTATAGTAATAATTGCTGGGCAGGACTCCCTCTGTGACAGTGACTTTGTCACCTGCATGCAGAAGCCCCTCCCGCTCCATTTTGAACTCCATCTCTCTCATTGTACTGTGTGCTCCATAGAATGGGAAGATACGATCTTTACTCTTTGCCCGTCCTGCCGTTTATTCACCGATGACCACGGCGTTCTCCATAAGGAATCTGTCCCAGTTCTCATAGGCGGACGCCTTCAGGTGGATTCCGTCTCCCGAAAGATCGGGAAGAAGATCGCCGTTGTTATCACATACGTAAGGGTTCATATCGATATAAAAGATATCCCTTCCGTTGGCCAGTGTACTGATCGCTCCGTTTCTCTGAGAGATCACGGTATTGTTTCTGCAGCTGTCGGAGCTGCTCTTTTCCTGGGAGACGTGCATGATGCCCTGTATGTAGATCAGAGCGTCGGGCTGATACTCCCTGATCAGTTCGAGCAGTTCCCTGTACTTCTCATAATACATATAGGTGGTGCCGATGCCAAGCTCGTTGACACCCAGCGCCACGTAGACTTTGCCGTAAGAATAGTCCCTGAGGATCTCTTCGACCGTTGCACTCCATGTCTCTCCGCTGCTGTCCACAAAACGCAGTTCCTGGTCAAGGACATTATACACATTGACGGATTCTTTGGCGAGAAATGACGCATTTTCTTTCAGTGTGCCGTATTCGCAAAGCCCCACTGTCCGGGAATCTCCCAAAAAGAGAGCGTCTCCGAAATAGGTGGAATCTACGATCCCCAAAGGATAATAGATGCCGTTTTTCGCGAAGATCCCTTCGGTGTCGGTGTTATACTCCGTATCGTCGGGTGACAGAAAAGCCACATTGACAACGTCGTAATCCACAGCCTGCATAACCGGGCTGCATACGCCATTCGGGATCGAATCGGTGTCCGCGTGGATGGCGTTCTGCGGGAGAGTCTCTATCTTTTCAACCTCCGCGTCATCTGCCTCTTCATAAGACTCCGACGCATCTGCGCCTTTGGTCTCACCTTGAGACGCAGTACTCTTTTCCCCGTCCTTTGCCGCATCCTCTCCGCTTATCTCCTGGGTCATCTGTCCTTCGGCGTTCTCTTCCGTGACAGACTCCCCAGCTTCTGCGACTTCCTCTTCCGGCTGTTCCGTAGCTGCCTCTTCTTTGTGGCCGCCTATAAGAGGGAGGTCCTTCCAGGGATAGATTCCGTCGTGGATCCCTTCAAAGACCAGGGCGAGGCCGGGTTCCTTTACAGGATCGAATTCATACTCTCCGTAGACTGTCTTTCGTCCGGTCCATCCCAGCAGCAAAAGCGGCAGTGATGTCAGTGCCAGTATACACAATAATGTATATCTCCTCCATAGGAGTGTGAGAAATCTCAACGAAATTTCCTCCGATCAAAAACTAAAATACATAAACGGATTACTCTCGGCGATCACGATCCTGTAAACGGAGAGCCAAAACACAGCCGTCATAAAGATGATCACGGCCATCCGCTTCCTGTTCTTAACGATCAGCCTGTACCAGTGCGGCGTGCAAAGAAGAAGGCCTGATAAAAGATACGGCCAGTAGATCCTGAGCTGCTTCATGAAATCTCCGGGATTGACGTTGATTCCTCCTCCGAAAAAGGGGAACAGTCTCATAAAATAGTCCCTGATCGCATAGAGATCCGGGATCGCGAAGACGACCCATGTCAGAGGGATAAAGAACCACACATGAAGATGGCCGATGAGGGGAACTGCATCGATTAGTCTGCCTGCCACGAATTTTTCCCAGATGATAAGGAGCGCAAGGCTCCCGCCCCACAATAGGAAATTTGGGGTTATACCGTGCCAGAGTCCCGTGAGCAGCCATACGACCAGAAGGTTGAAGATCGTGCGCAGAGCGCCTTTCCTGCTTCCTCCCAGCGGGATATAGACATAGTCACGAAACCATGTCCCGAGCGTCGCGTGCCAGCGGCGGTAAAAATCAGAAATTCCGCAGGCCCAATAGGGGTGCACGAAGTTTACCACGAAGTGGAAGCCGAGCATCATACCGATCCCGGCTGCCATAAGGGAATACCCCCAGAAATCCATATAGAGACGGAGGGAATACCCTACCGCGCCCATCCACGCGAGAGGCGTGGAAATACTCTCAAATCCGATCTTCTCGATCTCGATCCACAGGATACTGAGCCTGTCTGCAAGAAGGACTTTCATTCCCAGTCCCAGGATAAAGAAGAACAGTCCGTCATTAAACGCTTTTACGGTGACCGTTCTCTCCCGCTTCTCAAACCCGACGCTGTTCCATCGCATGATAGGACCCTGCGTCACCTGCGGGAACATGGTAAAATACACCACTGTGTCCAGTATATCAGGGCGTCTTGTGATCTCGCCCCTGAACAGGTCCGCCTGGTAAGAGATCATCTTGAACAGATAGAAACTGAATCCAAGCGGGAGCACGACCTTGTCTGTCACTCCGGATAAGGCCTTGAACAGGATGAGAGCGCCTGCATCGATGAAGATCGCTGCGTAAAAGGCCCTTTTATTCTTGTCTTTGACGCCCCCCTTGTCCGCGGAAAATACCATCTGTCCAAGCACGTAATTGACGATGGTAAGCGCGGTAAGTCCCAGCGCCATATATCCTGCTCCCATGGCATAAAAAAGAATGCTCCCGAAAAACAGAACCACTTCTCTGAATCTCGCGGGCGTCAGGTAATAAATCGCCAGAAAGACAGGAAAAAACCTGAATAAAAAAGCCAGGCTGTTAAATAGTATCATCTATAGTCCTTTACAATACGTTTGTTCGTCCGTGCTCCTTAAACTTTGATTTCCTTAAGGAGCTGTTCCCTGATCTCACCGATCAGATAGAGAGAGCCCGCCGTAAAAACGAGGGTATCGCTTTCTCTGTGAATTATGAATCTGTCCACCGCTTCCCTGACCGACTGTACAGTGTGGATCCTGATCTCTTTCGCGCTCTCCCTCATGCATTCCGTGAGTTCATCCGCGCCCAGGGCTCTTTTGCCGGTCATAGGTACTGCGACGATATCCGTGAAAAGTCCGGAACCGGCGATCCTGTCCAGTTCCTCGGAGTACTGCTTGTCTTTCACGCAGGAGAAGAGCAGGAAGCACTTCTCCGGCGCGCCTTTCGCTTTTCTGACAGCACAGATCCTCTCCGCGCTCTCTAAAAAAGCCCTGATCCCGTCAGGATTGTGCGCACCGTCGATCCAGACGTCCGGAAGGATCTCCTCCATGCGCCCCGGCCAAAAGCTTTTACTAAGGCCATCCAGCAGTGCTTTCTCATTGTCAGCACCCGTTCCGTCGAGCAGGATCTCATAAGCTGCAGCTGCAAGAGCTGCATTTTCACATTGGTAGGGAGCCCTTGCCGGGATCCTCGCCCGCAGATTCTTATGATACCTAGTGCGGAGTGAAAAATCAATGCCGTTCTCATCTTCACCCAGGATTTCCCAGTCACTCCGCGAAACAATATACGCAGGCGCTCCGATCTCTTCTGCCTTTTTTTTGATCGTGCGATACGCCTCTTCCGGCTCGTCGAGAAAGACTGCGGGACAGCCTTCTCTCAGGATCCCCGCTTTCTCTCCCCCAATCATAGTGAGCGTATTCCCAAGGATCGCTGTATGGTCCAGTCCGATCCTTGTGATGACTGCGACCTCTTTGTCAGGCAGGGCATTGGTCGCGTCCAGACGCCCGCCAAGGCCGGTCTCAAGGATCAGATAATCGGGGCTTTTTTCTGAGAACCACAGCATGGCCATGAGAAACAGGAATTCAAAATACAGCGGGTGGGGCAGGCCTTCCTCCTTTGCCGCGTCATACTCGCGAAGGACTCTTACAAAAGCGCTGAGGAATTCCTCTTCCGTGATCATCTCCCCGTCGATGCTCATCCTCTCACGGATCGTGATCAGATGCGGGGAAACAAAGAGCCCCACGCTGAATCCGGCTTCTCTGAGACAGGAGGAAAGAAACGAGCAGACGCTTCCCTTCCCGTTCGTACCCGCGACATGAATGATCTTCATCCCGCGCTCCGGCTCTCCGAAGCGTCTTAAGTATTCCCGGATCGTGTCCAGGGAGCTTTTCTTCGTGAAATAGGGCGTGTTATTAAGATACTCGACTGCCGATTCCATTGTGAGCTCATTGTCAGTGTTTTGACCTGTCAGCGTTTCCGTTCCCACTGCTTATATACTTTCTCCGGTTTATACCGGCTGATCTTATCCGTATACACAAAAGCGCGGTATTCACCGCGCCTTTGCCTATTCATTTAGTATCAAAGTTAGTATCAAAGTTTTTTGAGATTCGCCAGTTCTTCCCTGACGCCCTTCATCTGCTCTTCGTAAGCCCTCTGTTTTTCTTTTTCCGCCTCGATCTTAGCGGCAGGCGCTTTACTGAGGAACTTTTCATTGCTGAGCATTCCGGCGCTTCTCTTAAGCTCGCCCATCAGTCTCTTTTCTTCCTTCTCAAGCCTTGCGATCTCTGCGGATACATCCATGAGATCCGCAAGAGGCAGGTACATGGAAGCAAACGGAAGGATTACGCTGAGAGCTCCGTCCGGGACTTCCGCTTTGTCCTTGCACAGCACTGTATCGGATGCGGAAGCCAGCGTCTCGAAGAACATCTTATTTTCAGCGAACATAGCGAGGACTTCGTCCTTCTCGGAGACTGCATAGATCCTGGCTTTTCTTGACGGAGCGATCTGTCTCTCGCTTCTGACCGCACGCACTGCGCGGACAGCGTTCTTGATCGTTTCGATCGCCTCCTCTTCCTTCGGGAAGCGGAAGTCTGTTCTCTCTTCCGGCCAGGAAGAGATCATGATGGATTCCTCGCTGCTCTGGATCGTAGTGAAGATCTCCTCCGTCACGAAAGGCATGTAGGGATGAAGCAGCTTGAGGCCTGTGATCAGGACCTTCTGAAGCGTCCAGAGCGCAGCGAGCCTGCTGTCCCTGTCATCTGCCTTGTAGAGACGGGGCTTGACCATCTCGATATACCAGTCGCAGAATTCGTCCCACATAAAGTCATAAACTTTCTGCACTGCGATACCGAGTTCGAACTTGTTCATATTCTCTGTCACTTCAGCAACAGTCTTGTTTACGCGTGACAGGACCCATTTATCCTCGGGAGCGAGCGCCGCGGGGATCTGATCCGCGTCGATCATAGCCTGCAGCGCGGCTTCGTCTTCTGATCCTTCTTCAGGCAGATTCATCATGATAAATCTTGACGCATTCCAGATCTTGTTCGCGAAGTTCCTGTTTGCGATGACCCTCTCATCGTAGAAACGCATATCGTTTCCGGGCGCATTTCCCGTGATCAGCGTCATGCGAAGCGCATCAGCGCCGTAGTCAGCAATGACCTGCAGAGGATCGATTCCGTTGCCGAGGGACTTGGACATCTTGCGGCCCAGAGAATCCCTGACCAGACCGTGGAAGAGAACATACTTAAACGGTCTCTCCCCCATCTGCTCGTAACCTGAGAAGATCATTCTGATGACCCAGAAGAAAATGATGTCGTAGCCGGTGACCAGCACATCCGTCGGATAAAAATACTTCAGATCCTCTGTCTGTTCCGGCCAACCAAGTGTGCTGAAAGGCCAGAGAGCACTGGAAAACCATGTATCCAGCGTATCAGGGTCCTGTGTGAAATGCGTTCCGCCGCACTTCGGGCAGACAGTCGGCTCTTGTTTCGCGACAACGGTCTCACCGCAATCATCGCAGTAGTAAGCGGGAATCCTGTGTCCCCACCAGAGCTGGCGGCTGATGCACCAGTCGCGGATGTTGTCGGTCCAGTTGAAATAGGTCTTCTCCATCCTGGGCGGGATCAGCTTGATGTCGCCCTCTTTCACGCCCTTTACCGCGGGTTTGATGAGCTCGTCCATCTTCACGAACCACTGCTGTTTGACCAGCGGCTCGACAGTGGTACCGCAGCGGTCGTGTGTACCAACGTTGTGGACATGGTCTTCGATACTGACCAGAAGGCCCATCTCATCCAGTTCTTTGACGATCTGCGCCCTGGCTTCATATCTGTCCATGCCGCAGAACTTCGCGCCATTCTCGTTAATCGTGGCGTTGTCGTTCATGATATTGATCTCAGGCAGATCGTGGCGCTTGCCGACTTCGAAGTCGTTGGGGTCATGTGCGGGTGTGATCTTGACGACGCCGGTGCCGAATTCCCTGTCGACATACTCGTCAGATACGACAGGGATCTTCCGGTCAACAAAAGGAAGCCACACATAGCGGCCGATCAGGTCTTTATATCTGTCATCCTCGGGATGGACTGCCACAGCGGTATCGCCGAGCATCGTCTCCGGACGGGTAGTTGCAAACTCAAGGAATGTCGTCTTCGAAATTGAGCCGTCTTCCTCGATCAGCGGATACTTGATATGCCAGAAATGACCGGCCTGCTCCTCATACTGCACCTCTGCGTCAGAGATCGAAGTATTGCAGACGGGACACCAGTTGATGATCCTGCTGCCCTTGTAGATCCATCCCTTCTTATGCATCTTCACAAAGACTTCCGTGACAGCCTTGTTGCAGCCCTCGTCCATGGTGAAGCGTTCGCGGTCCCAGTCACAGGAGGAACCGAGCTTTTTGAGCTGATTTACGATCCTTCCGCCGTATTCCCTGCGCCAATCCCAGCAGTACTCCAGGAACTTCTCGCGTCCCAGATCCTGCTTGCTGATCCCCTTCTCCTTGAGATTGTTGATGATCCTGACTTCCGTTGCGATCGATGCGTGGTCGGTCCCGGGCTGCCAGAGGGCATTAAATCCCTGCATCCGCTTCCACCGGATCAGGATATCCTGCATCGTATTGTCCAGAGCGTGGCCCATGTGGAGCTGCCCGGTGATATTCGGCGGCGGGATCACGATCGTGAAGGGGGTCCTGCTGTGGTCTACTTCCGCATGGAAGTACTTTTTCTCCTCCCAGTTTTTATAGATCCGGTCCTCGATCCCTTGGGGATCGTAAGTCTTGGCGAGCATCTTTCGCATGTCTTTTCTCCTTGAAGTTATTTTTTACATCTCAATATGAACGTAACTATATCCGCGTACGGACAGTTTGTCAATTCTATGATAACAGGTGTCCTGCAGGCGGTGTCAAAAGACCGCTTTCGTAAAAGAACAGGCTGTTAGAGGAACAGACTGTTAAAGGAATTGATTGCGTGCGGGAATGTAATCGTAATCCGCTTCCTTGAGCTTTTTTACGATCTCTTCCTTGTCGAGCTCCAGGTCCTCACAGAGCGCATCAAGCGATGCGTAGTGGTCTCTGAGCTTCATATTCAAAAAACTGGCGAGCATATCAGGATCAGCCGGCAGCATATTCTCCTCACTTTCTCTTTCAGAATCCGGGTGGTAATGGTATAATACATATTCGCAACGTAAATCATTGTATCATAAATCGTGATGAACTATGACAGAAACTGATAAAAAAACCAAAGAAAATACAGAGGCCAATATCAGCGCAGGGCCTCATACCCTCTCTTGGTTCGCCAGAGGGCTCAGGGACGGGATCCCGATCTGCATGGGCTATTTTGCAGTATCTTTCGCGCTTGGCATTACGGCGCGCGGGATCGGAATGAACGCGCTGCAGGCGGGGCTGATGTCAATGGGCATGGTCGCGTCGGCGGGCGAATTCGCCGCTATCGTTCTGATCAGTTCCCATGCGGGCGTTATCGAGATGATCAGCACCTGTATCGTAGTCAACCTTCGATACTTTCTTATGAGCTGCTCTCTCTCCCAGAAGCTGAGTCCTGATCTGCCCTTCTTCCACAGGTTTCTGCTCCCCTACTGCATTACGGATGAGATCTTCGGTCTCTCCTCTGCTGTGGAAGGTTATCTGGATCCGTGCTATTCCTACGGTATGACGATCATTTCCGTCGCAGGATGGACGTCCGGCACTGTGCTCGGCGTGCTTTTGGGAAACATCATGCCTGCTTTTGCGGTCAACGCGCTCAGCGTCTCCCTCTACGGTATGTTCCTGGCGATCATTATCCCGCCCTCCAGAAAGGACAGGTTCATCGCAGGTCTTGTCGTGATCTCAATGACAGCGAGCGGATTGTTCTCATTACTGCCGGTCCTGAGCACGATCTCCGGAGGTTTTAAAGTGATCATCCTCACGCTCCTTATCGCAGGCGCCGCAGCTTTTATCCATCCCATCGACGAACAGAAACAGTAACAGGAAAGGTGTAGTTATGAATCCAGGAATCTATCTCTCCCTACTGATCATGTGCCTTACGGTCTACTGTATCAGGATGCTGCCTTTTTTGGTATTTCGAAAAGAGATCACGAATGTTTGGCTTCGTTCTTTTCTATACTATGTTCCTTATGTCACGCTCGCTGTCATGACGTTCCCCGCGATCGTGACGGCGACAGACAATATCTGGTCCGGCGTTGCCGCTCTGATCGTCGGCCTGCTCGCGGCGTGGTTCAAGGGAGATCTGTTTTTTGTCGCGATCTCGTGCTGTGCCACAGTGTTTCTGACAGGTCTTTTCTTCTGAACTGCCTGTCCGGTTAAGAGTTCGGGAAGGAGTACGTTTATTCTTTTTTAATACTCTTTTTCCCCTTTCTTTCTTGCAATCACGTATCTTTCCTCTACAATGAATTACGAATGTATAGTATTTGCACTTTCGGTTTATTGCATTTTCATAGTATTGCATAAGGAAGGAATGTGGTCTGACATATGCTGAATGATTTGAGATACCGCTTCGCCAAGTTCATGCAGGGCAGATACGGCGTAGACAGCCTTTCAAGATTTCTCTCCGTGATCCTGTTTGCAGTCATAGTGATCGGTATGTTTGTGAAGATCCCTCTGTCAGGGCTGATCACACTGGCACTTCTGATCATCCTGTACTGGAGGATGTTCTCAAAGAATATCGCGAAGAGATATGCCGAAAACCAGAAATTTCTCCAGTTAAAAGAAAAGTTTCTGGGAAACTTTTCAAATGTCGGGAGTAACATGTCGCAGTTCAAGGACTATCACATTTATAAGTGTCCCAGCTGCAGCCAGAAGATCCGCATTCCCCGCGGGAAGGGGCACATCATGGTGCGTTGTCCGCGCTGCGGATTTGAGTTCCATAAAAAGAGCTGACACGAACGGCCGGTCACCCGGCCGTTCTTCTATGATTACCGGGTTCTTTATTTTTGAAATCTTTATTCCAGGAGAATACTATTTCAGAAGATTACTATTTCAGGAGATTACTATTTCAGGAGATTTATCATGTTCGGATATGTAGTTGTAAACGAACCGGACCTAAGGATCCGTGAATACGATCTGTACCGTTCCTATTACTGCGGCATCTGTATGGATCTGAAGGAGCAGTACGGCCAGACAGGCAGGCTTACGCTGAGCTATGACACGACGTTTCTTGCGCTGCTCCTGACAAGCCTGTATGAACCGGAGGATCTTACGGATACGATACGCTGTATTGTCCACCCGTTTCATAAGCATAAGACCCGCCGCAATGAATATACCCGTTACGCGGCTGATATGGGTATCATTCTCTCCTTTTATTCGTGTCTCGACGACTGGAAGGATGAAAAAGACGCGGGGAAAAAGATTATGGCGGCTGCGCTCCGCAAGAAGAGCGAAGCGGCAAGTCTGCGCCATCCCGCGAAAGCTGCCGTCATCGAAGAGAAACTGCGCGAACTCCATGAGCTGGAAACCGGTGCCGGGAACTCCTCTGCAGCCGTATCTCCCGCTATAGTCCTGGATCGTGCCGGCGGCATCTTTGGGGATCTTATGGCAGAAGTGTTTGATTATAAAAAGGACGAGTGGAGTGCTGCTCTAAGGCGTACCGGCTTTTATTTGGGCAAATTCATCTATCTTTTGGACGCCTATGACGATCTGGAGAAAGATGAAAAATCCGGCAGCTTTAATCCTCTCCTGCCGTTCAAAGGCAGAATGGATCTCGATCAATATGTCCGGGGGATACTGACGATGACGATCTCGGAGTGCACTGCAGCTTTTGAGACGCTCCCTATCGTAGAAAATATTGATATCCTTCGGAATATATTGTATTGTGGAGTATGGTGCAAGTTTGACGAAAGGTGCGGGAAACGTAACGAGGCTTCGTCCTTGGTCGATTCCCGGGAAGGGACCGCGCGAGATGAGTGATCCGTATAAGGTACTGGGCGTTTCCAGAGACGCTTCTGACGATGAGATCAAAAAAGCATACAGGACGATGAGTAAGAAATATCATCCTGACGCCAATATTAATAACCCCAATAAAGACAAGGCGGAGGAGATGTTTAAGCTGGTTCAGGAAGCGTACCAGCAGATCATTTATGAGCGCCAGCATCCTTACTCGACTTCGGGAAGCAGCTACGGAAGCTCCGGAAGTTCCTCCGGATATTCCGGCGGCTACAGCAGCGGCGGTACAGGCTACAACGGCCAGTTCTACACCAATTGGGACGATTTCTTTAACGACTTCTTCACAGGCGCTTTCACCGGACAGTACCAGAACAGCTATAACCAGTCGCAGGGTATGAGCGATTACGACAAGTACATGCGCGCAGCTGCGAGCTATATCAACAACAGGCACTATACAGAGGCCATCAACGTCCTCTCAAATATCGAAGACCACAGTGCTCTCTGGTATTACTACAGCGCTATCGCGCACGCCGGACTCGGAAACCATGCGCAGGCTCTGGAATACGCAACGATCGCCGCAGACATGGAGCCGAACAACTACTCCTACCAGAATCTCGTCACGCAGTTAAGCTCCGGCAGTACGTTCTACCAGAACCGCCAGAAAAATTATGTGCGGTCCTACGACACCGGACAGTGGTGTATTCGCCTGTGTCTGTTAAATGCATTTCTCAATCTCTTTTGCGGCGGACGTTTCTTCTGCTGCTGAAATATAAAAGACGCCCTGAGGGGGCGTCTTTTATATTTCAGCGGTTCTTGCCGTGGCATTTCTTATATTTCTTTCCAGAGCCGCAGGGGCAGGGATCGTTAGGATAGATCTTCGCGGGCTTTCTGACAGTTCCGCTCTCCTTCTGTTCCTTGTAAAGTTCCTTTCTCTTCTCCTCGTCAAAGATCGGTTCCCACTCTTCAAGGCCGTAGAGCCAGTCAGCGCCTGCCGCGACCATGTTCTTATACAGGCGTTCTTTGTCAAAACCGAGATTCACGACAGTATCCTCTTCCATCTCCTCGATGGGGTTGGGATTTACGAGGGAATCATTGATGCCGTCCAGAAATCCGGTCATTGTCATAAGATCCACATTATATTTGTCAGCCAGTTCTTTGACTGTTCCGGTCACCACCTCATCAGGGTTCTTTAAAAGATCCGCGTAGATCTCTTTTTCCTTGGCAAAATAAGCGGACCACATGCGCTGGATCTCTCCCCTGTTTGCCTTCTCGTCGTATGCCCTGTCTCTCCACTGTTTTAAAATACCCATAGCTGTACCTTTCCTTCCATCGTTCCTGTAATGATTATTAAGCAGTGTCCGGCACTGTCAAAACAGCGCTGTATCCACGGTTCCCTCAAACACTGTGCGTGCAGGTCCCGTCATCCACACATTGTTGTTCGCCTCGTCCCATTCGATCTCAAGCTGTCCGCCGAGCACATCCACAAGTACTTTGCCGGAAGTCTTTCCTCCCAGCACGCAGGCGACGCCGACCGCACAGCAGCCTGTACCGCAGGCGAGCGTCTCTCCGGTACCTCTTTCCCACACCCGCATACTCACATGTCCCTCATCGATGACCCTGACAAATTCGGTATTGATCCTGTTGGGGAATCTGACATGGTTCTCGAATAAAGGGCCGATCTGCGTGAGCGGAAGCTCTTTTTCGTTGTCCACGAAGAGGACCGCGTGGGGGTTTCCCATCGAGACACAGGTGACTTTATACGTGTTTGCGCCTATCTCAAGCGGCGCGTCGATGACCGCACAGCTGATCTTTGTCCCGTCTCCGAGCTCAATCTTCTTACCTTCTGTTTCGTTATACAGGACCGGGATCTGGGAGGCCTCTAAGATCGCGGGACCCATATTCACCTTAACACGGGCGATCTTTCCGTTCTCGGGATACAGAGTGAGATACTTGATCTTGCCAAAGCTCTCGACGGCGATCTGCGTGCTGTCGGTAAGGCCGTAATCATACACGTATTTGCCGACACAGCGGATGCCGTTTCCGCACATCTCACCGCGGCTTCCGTCAGCATTATACATTTCCATCTCAAAGTCGGCAATCCCCGAATCATTGATAAAGATCACACCGTCCCCGCCGATCCCGAAGTGACGGTCGCTGAGCTTTCTGACAAGCTCCGGCTTCTCCTCTTTAGGAATGCTCTGGGAAATGCCGTCAATATAGACATAGTCGTTGCCGCATCCTTCCATCTTCGTAAACTTAATGATCATCAGCTTCTCCTTCCGGTCTGCTCCCCTGTTCCATAAATCTCGGCACTTTTTTGGCCTTTTCCCGGACAACGCACAGGATCCGCTCGCTGTCAGGTGTCACCGGCTCCATTGTATCGCTGTCTTCCTCGGTGACCCATTCCAGACCAGCGTTTTCCGCGAACCGCTTCATTTCTTCAAGCGTGTACCCCCGCTGCTGGTGGATCTCCCGGTATTTGCGGAAAAGATTGTCATCCTTTTCGCCCGCCTCATCCCTTATGAACAGAGTCAGGTCATACTCATTGATGTTCGTCTCTTCGTCAAACCAGTTTTCCCAGATAAAGGAGCAGTCGTCCCTGTCCTCCGCGATCGTGCTGTCACCGATCACATCCCTGTACAGGTGGAGCGTCTTAAAATCAAAGACAAAGATACCGCCCGGGAACAGAAAAGTATTGACCCGGCGGAACAGCTTGTCCATGTCTTCGTCCGTAAGAAGATAATTGACGCTGTCTCCTACGCTGACAAAGGTCCCGGCTGTCCCGTAAAGCTCAAATTCCCGCATATCCTGGCACAGGTAGAGCGTGCGGTGTCCCCGCTTATCCCGTCTTTCCAAAGCGATCCCCAGCATCTCCTGGGAAAGATCGATCCCCATGACGTCATATCCTCTGTCTGCGAGGATCTCTGTGAATTTCCCGGTTCCGCATCCAAGATCGACAACCAGGTTCTTTTCCGCCGCGAGAAGGACATCTTTTGCTTCGCTCGCTCCTGTCCTTAGGTGAGATGGTTTGGACAGCCCGTATCGTGAGATCATCTCTGTGATCCTGTCAGCTGTGAGCCGATAATCCGTGCCGTCCATGAACTCGTCATAAACGGAGGCAAAACTCCGATAACTCTCATACATATGTGGTTCCGTCCTTATTTAACTATCAAAACACGGTTCAATATACAAACTGCGCGAGGAGCCCGTAAGATACGATGGACATGATCACCGTCGCGATCAGGATCCCCAGGATCTCAGCGATCAGCGCCTTTTTAAAGTCTACATCAAGAAGCGCCGCAATGAGCGACCCGGTCCATCCGCCGGTACCGGGAAGAGGTATGCCGACAAAGAGCATAAGGCCGAGAAACTCGCCTTTTTCCAGAGCGTCGCTCTTTTTTTCGGCTCTCGATTCCAGTTTATTCACCAGCTTTTCCGTTGGTCCGTACAGTTTGAGCCATTCAAAGATCTTCCTGATAAAGAGAAGGATGAACGGGATCGGCAGAAAGTTTCCGATCACGCAGATCGGGATCGCCTCCACGATATTAACGCCGAGAAGCGACGCTACGATCAGTCCTCCCCTGCACTCAAGGATAGGCATCAGGGAAACGATAAAGATGACTGCCTTTGCTGAAATATATTTTCCGAGATGCGCTGCAAACCAGGCTGCTAAACCTTCCATATATTATGATTCCTTATACTGTGATTCCTATTACTATAATTTCTTGATCTTACTGTTATTTGTGATGATCTGAAAGCGGCCTTGCCCCTGCTCCTGACATTTTCGTTTCAGTTTGCCGTGATCTCCTTAAGTGCCGCGATCACAGCGTCCATCTGCTCGTCTGTTCCGATCGTGATCCTGAGATACTCGCTGATCAGAGGCTTGTTCCAATGACGGACCAGGATATTTTTCTCCCGGAGCTTTTTAAAGAGCAGGTCGCCGGAATAGTCCGGATGCTTTGCAAAAACGAAGTTTGTCTTGGAGTCCGGAAACAGGAAACCGAGAGAGGCGAGCTCCTCTTTAAAGCGCTCCCTTGTGCGCACGATCCTTCCTGTCGTTTCCTCAAAGTAGGCCCTGTCCTCTACCGCCGCCGTTCCGATCATGATCGACGGGAGGTTCATCGTATAGGAGTTAAAGGAGAACTTCACATCTTTCAGGTAACGGATCAGCTTTTCATTTCCCATCGCGAATCCGATCCTGACACCTGCAAGGGAACGGGATTTGGAAAATGTCTGAACGACCAGGAGATTGTCATACTTGTCGATGAGCGGCAGCGCACTTGTGCCGCCGAAATCAATATAAGCTTCATCGATGATGACAACGCTGTCAGGATTGCCTTTGACGATCATTTCAATCTTGGAGAGCGGCTCCAAAACACCTGTGGGCGCATTGGGATTGGGGAAAATGATCCCGCCGTTCGGCTCCTTCGTAAGCCCCGGCATATACACGTACGGGTCGATGGTAAGTCCCCTCGTGAGAGGGATCTCGGTGTATTTGATCCCCACAAGGTCCGCCCAGACGGGATAAAAGCTATAGGTGATCTTCGGGAACAGAATGGGCTCTCCGCTGTTAAAAAAAGTCAGAAAACACAGCGCCAGAACATCGTCAGAACCAATACCGACGAAGATCTTTTCGCTGCTGATCCCGTAAAAATCTGCCAGTGCGTCCACAAGCGCCGTTGCATTCATGTCCGGATACAGACGCAGGTCATCAGATCTTTTTTCCAGTTCCCTGATCGCATCCCGGACACCGGGCGCAGGGGGGTAAGGGCACTCGTTCGTATTGAGTTTAATGATGCTTTTATCCTTCGGCTGTTCACCGGCGACATAAGGTTCCACTTTTCTGATTTTTGATTCCCAGGACAAAGCATACCTCCTAAATCATTTTTATTACATCTTTCAAATCATCTCTTCGGGATGAAAGATCTCGTTAAATCTGTCTTCTGTCAAAAACCCGAGCCTGACGCATGCTTCTTTAAGGGAAATGTTCTCTTTGTAAGCGAGCTTTGCTGTCTTTGCCGCGTTTTCATAGCCTATATAAGGATTGAGCGCCGTGACCAGCATCAGGGAATTGTACAGGTTGTGTTTCATTCTTCTCCGGTTGGCCTTGATGCCGCTCACGCAGTTCGTCCTGAAGGATTCGAGAACGTCCGTTAAAAGACGCGCGGATTGAAGGTAGTTGTAAATAATGACCGGCATAAAGACATTAAGCTGGAAGTTCCCCTGGGATGCAGCCATGCCGATCGCCGCGTCGTTCCCCATGACCTGCACCGCGACCATGGTGACCGCTTCGCACTGGGTGGGATTGACCTTACCGGGCATAATAGAGCTTCCGGGCTCGTTCTCGGGGATCAGGATCTCGCCGAGACCGCAGCGCGGACCGCTCGAAAGCCATCTGATATCATTTGCGATCTTTAAAAGATCAGCCGCCAGCGCTTTCAGGGCGCCGTGTGAGAAGACGATCGCGTCTTTTGCGGAGAGTGCGTGAAATTTATTCTCTTCCGACTTGAATTCATAGGAAGTCAGCTCCGAGACAGCCCTTGCGGCTTCTTCTGCAAAGCCTTTGGGCGCGTTGAGGCCCGTTCCGACAGCAGTACCTCCAAGAGCGAGCTCTCTGAGGCTCTTTTCGGAATCTCTGATCATGACTGCGCATTTTTCGAGCATCGCTCTCCAGCCGCTGATCTCCTGTGAGAAAGAGATCGGGACCGCGTCCTGAAGATGTGTGCGCCCGCTCTTGACGATCCCCTCGTTTTCCTCTTCGAGTCTCTTCATCTCCGCCGACATTCTCGTAAGCGCGGGAAGCAGGCCCTCCTCGAGAGAAAGGACCGCGGCTATGTGCATTGCCGTCGGAAATGTATCATTGGAGCTCTGCGACATATTGACCGTGTCGTTCGGATGCAGGAGCTTTTCTCCCGCGATCTCATTGCCGCGGTTCGCAATCACTTCGTTGACGTTCATATTGGACTGTGTGCCGCTCCCTGTCTGCCACACGACAAGCGGAAAATCACTGTCGAGTTTTCCTTCCAGGATCTCGTCGCAGACCTGTCCGATCAGGCTGCATCTGTCCCCGTCGAGCCTGCCGAGCCTGTTATTGGCCGTTGCAGCAGCTTTCTTTAGAACAGCGAACGCCCTGATGATCTCCGTCGGCATTTTCTCTGTTCCGATCCTGAAATTCTGGTAGCTTCTCTGCGTCTGTGCGCCCCAGTGGCAGTCCGCCGGAACCTGCATTTCCCCCATTGAGTCGTGTTCGATCCTGTATTCCATCCTCTGTCTTATTCCTCCGTGATCACATTGGAGTATGCCGTCTTGGCACTGATGCCGGGAAGCCTTCCGATCCTGCCGGACAGGGCGCTGATCAGGTCCTGCGGCGCGTCGATCGCAACGCTTATTACGCTGATTCCTTTGCTCCTGTAAGGGATCCCCATTCTTCCGATGATATAATTCCGGTATTCGTGCAGGATCTCATTGATCTTCTGCGTCGCGTCCTCATTCTCAACGATGATTGAGATGACCGCCACTCTCGTGTTTATCCCCATAGTACTGCCCCGCTTAGTGCTGGTCCGAAAACCTTCCCCACATTATCCCATACAGCAGACGATCATTGCTTACTGTAGACGATATAGGTGATCCCCAAATCGTTCATCCCTCCGAATTCGGCCATGTACTCTCCGTTCTCATACATGAAGTCGAAATCCATGTCGAAGGTGCCCGAAAGACTCGCCTCTCCGAAAAGATCGCGGATCTCGGATTCTGTGCTGCCCCATGTCAGTCCGCCGGGCATAGTGACCTCCGGGAGCACCGGCTCCTTACCGTCCTTGCCTTTTCCTTTGGTGAGGTAGATCCCGCTCATGGGAAGATCTGTCAGATCTGTATCTTCATTCGAATAATTGCCGAATTCAGCTGTCACGGTGACATCCTCGGCGGAAAACGCTTCGTTTGTCATAACTGCGGTCACGATCTCACTGGGCACGAGTATTTTGTTCTCCGGATCTTCTACGTTCTGGTACTCGATCTTCCAGTTCCCCAGCTTCATGCCGTCAAGTTCGATCGGGAATTCAAGTTCCATACCGTCAAAGACCATCTTTCCGTCTAAAAGCGCGAGGCCGTTTGAGGAAGTCTTTTTCTCTTTTTTGTTTTTATCATCAGCCTCTTTCTTTGTCTTTTCTTCCGGCTCGCCGTTATCAACTGCAGCAGGCTTTTTGATCACTTCCGGTTCCTGTGGCGCTTCTGTGACAGATTCTTTCTCCTCTTCCACGGCGGGTTCTTCCGCAGGCGTTTCTGCTGCGGGAGTCTCCTCCGGTTTTACTTCCTGCTGCTCAGGTTTTTCGGCGACTGCTTCCGGTGTGATCTCCGGTGCCGGCGTCTCCACCGCTTCGGCAGCCGCTACGGCCTCTTCCTTCGGTGCCTGCTGCTCCTCTTTCTTTTTTCCGCCGCAGGAGCAAAGCCCTGCCGCCATGAGGAAAGCGAGAAGGACAGCCGCTGTTTTGGTCCAGATTCTAACGTATTTATTCTTTTTCATACAAAACCTCCCGTATAAAAACAGATGTATTAAACCAGATCATCGCCCGGGATTCTGAGCCGGGCTTTCAATTTCAATTTTAAATCATAAAAGAAAGAGCCTGTTTTTCCGTAAGCCGGATACTGGTCCGGAAATACCTCTATCGTATAGGTCTCATTTGCATTCACGATAACCGTCCCGGAAGGATGGCTGAGTTCTCTGTGAAACTGCGGCCCATAAGACTTATGTACGTGACCGTGCAGGAGATAAAGGGGCTTGCACTTCATAAGGATCTCATTAAAGCATTCGAACCCTCTGTGGGGCAGATCTTCCAGATCGCCGTATCCGCGGGCCGGCGAATGTGTGACCAGAATATCAATGCCGTTCGTGAACCGGATCTTTCTTTTCAGACGGCCCGATCTCTGTTTCATTTCCTTCTCGGTGTACATGTCGCTGCCTTCCTTATAGCGCATGGAACCGCCAAGTCCCGCAATCCTGAGCCCTCTGTAATTGTATATCACATTTTCAATGCAAATGCACCCGTCCGGCGGTTTTTTGTCATAGCCGGAATCATGGTTCCCCCGCACGTAGAGAAGCGGACAGCCCGAAAGTGTAACAAGAAATTGCAGATAATCGGAGCTTAAATCTCCGCAGGATATGATCAGATTGATACCTTTTAGCTTCTTGGGTGAATAATAGTCCCAAAGTGAAGGGGACTCCTGGTCCGCAATTGCGAGGATCTTCATGCCGGTCTTCTCCTTTATGTGATAGCGATCGCTTCTGGTCTTTCACGGTTTCCGATGCTTTTTAAAAACTCTTTTTTCGGATTTTAAACCTTTTCTTTTACGCCCGAAACTTTCACGGTCTTTTTGATGTCATCCGCAAGTTCCCAGGTGTCCGGGATCTCTCCGTCTATGTTGTCACAGAGCCAGTCCATCGTAATGATCTCTTTGTCCGTGAGAGGCGGGGTATCGGGGCCTTTCAGGATCCCGGACTGGGTGCGGATCTCACCTTCGAACGGGTTCACAGAGCCCCCGGCGATCAGCCTTCTGAGCGCAAGGACTGCTTTTGTCGAAGCATATGGCAGGTTCTTTGAGAGGATCACATCCACGACGCCGGCTGACATTCCCCACCAGTAGTTCACAGCGTTCCCTCCGGCGCGGGCTTTTCTTGCGTCAAGGGAGCCGTCGATCAGCTTCCGGATGATCTGCTCATAATAGACGCCCCACCGGTATACGGGGGCGGCAAGATTTTCAATCTCCTGCTCCTGCCTTATCGTTCCGTCGGGCTTTATTGTCCCGGCTTCCCGAACCCTGTACAGCCCGTATTTTCTTCCCGGATCACTGGGCTTTATCAGATCTATTCCCGAGATGATATCGCAGCCGCTCTGTGCGAGTTCCTTTTCCCAGTCGCTTCCCTTTTTAGAAGCCCAGACAAGCTTGATCCTGGCATAGGGGTCGAACCACGACGCCCCGAGAGCAAAGGCGTTGATATTCGCAGTTTCGCCGTAGATCGGATAGTCTGCCCGATATCCGATCCTGTGATTTTCCGCCAGGGAAGCCGCAAGACATCCCATGAGGAAATGCGCCTCATACATTCTCGGATAATATGTCGCAACAGCGCTGCTCGACAGATTTACCGAACAGTTCATGATCCTCATCTTAGGATAGGTGATAGCCGCTTTGCGGCACTCGCTCATCATCGAGGGCGACGTCGCAAATACGATGTCCTCTTCATCCGCGTCACATGCTTCAAAGGCCTTCCTGATCTCATCGGGATCGCTGCAGTTTTCGAAGATGATAACCTCTGCATCTCCATTAAACTTCTCCACAAGTTCATTCGCGCCGAGCTCATGTCCGTAAAGCCAACTGGAATCCTCTTCTTTTTTCTCAAACAAAAACGCGGCGCGAACATGTCCTTTTTCATGAACGCTGTCTTTACCGATAATTGAGAGCATTCCTTTTCTGCCGCCCATCTCTTCCGGATCGCGGATCAGTTCTATAGCGTCCTTTTTTGTCACAGGGGTGAATTCTTTCCAGAGTTTGGAGATCCTGCCCGAAACAGAATTCTCGGAATCCCTCAGAAGACTTTCGCTGTCAAAAACATCAAGGTAGACTAAAAAGGCGTCTCCGGCAGTGACCGACAGCTTGTCGCCGCCTTTGGCTTTGAAGATCTTTGTAAAAACACTGAAAGCCGCTCTCAGGGATTTGACCGCATCGTCCGGCCACAGATCGGTGAGGTTCTGCCCAAAGTGCTCCGCCAGCTTTTTGTAACTCTTTTCCCTTGAAAATGTGATCTCAAAGATTCCCGTAACATTGAAAAAATCGATGTACTCATAATAGATCCTTGACATTTCATCATCTGTTTTGGGAGGCAGGATACGGATCACGTTTCCCGGGATAGAAAAATAGCCGATATACTTGGAGACAGAAACCCTCTTGTTGCCTTCCTCCACATAAAACTTATTCATAAACTCATATACTTTGATCGGCTCGCGGATCCCGTCTTCGAAAGCCGAATCGCAGAGAGCCGACCATTTCTGCGCGAACTCCGATTTCTCCTCCATAAGGGGCATAAAATTGCGTGCAAACGCATTCTGTCTCCCTACGGTCCTTGTTCCCGCGATCATATCGAGGGGGATCTCCATAATGCCGATGTTTCTCTCTGGGTATTTTTCAATCTCCCTGACCATCGAATCCAGCGCCGGCAGATAGGGGTAGCTTCCGGAAAGGATTGCTCTTCTGTATGCGCGATCTCCGTCTTTTTTTGCAATTTCATAGTCTGTAAACATGCAGCCTCCTCCTTGCCGGTCGATAAGACCGGCCCGTTATAATCAAACATTGATATTTGATAGGATTTACTGTTGATATTTTAAATATTTAAAGTTTAGTTAAGATTACCGTGTTATTAATAAATAGGAAACAGGTTCCGTTTACTTTTTGTCGCATTATACCGGATCTCTGTCAAAATATCGCCGAACAGGATGCATCTGCATTCGTTCTCCATAAAATAGCGCGGCCAAGGTCCTAACTCCCTTGGCCGTGCTTTTTTATCAGCCTGTTTTTGTTTCGTTATTTCCGGTCCCCGTCCGTTTCAGTCGTTTTTGGCTCTTGAGAGGCCGTCTATATCGATGACCGCGATCTCCGGAGGATTGTTGAACCGCGGGATCGTTCCTTTCGGTGCGCTCAGACCGCTCGTGATGAAGATTTTTACATCTCCCTTCTCATAGAGACCGTGGACATACTCCGGGAAGTATCCCTGTGAGTTGCCAAAAACACCACCGTACTTCGGCAGTACCACGAGACCTCCTATAAGGTTTCCACTCACAACAAGATCGATGTCCCATTTGTCGCAGGCATCCGAATAGATAAAACTTTCCGGCCTGATCGAGAGCATGATCTTCAGACGGTCTGTATCCTGAAATCTGCTTAGGAGGTTCCAGGTTTCCTCGCTGTTTTTTTTGACGTCTCCTTTGAGATTTGTCAGTTCATAAGCATTTCCGTACATGCCTCCGATCCGGACGCCGATCCCGTACAGCTGCATATCTCTGAACTCCCCGCTAAGAACGACTGCCCCTGCTTTCTCGAGGGCTTCTCTAAGCGGATCAGAAGAAGCTCCGGAAGCCGTGTCACCTTTTTGATCCCCGTCAGGGCCATCGCCGCTGTGTGCGGTGACATATTTCCTCTCCTGCTCTCCATAAGAATAATACACCGGCGCGATCTGGGAGAGGCGCCTGATCAGGTCTGTTGTCTCTGTGATCTCTTCCGCTTCGCCATTGATCATATTTCCGCCGACCAGGATGCAGTCCGGGAATGTATTGCTGACCATGTCCGCTATCACACCGTTTCCGCCTTCAAAGACATAGCCGTAGAGATCGGAAATCACAATGAAACGGAGGGATTCTGTACCTGCCTTCTCCTTGTTTTCCTCACTTTCGCTGTTCTTAGCGTTTTCGCTGTTCTCTATGCCTTTGCTGTTTTCTTCGTTTTCGCTATTCTCTTCGCTTATGCTATTCTCTTTGTTTTCCCTGTTCTCTTTGGTGTAATAATAATGAACCTCAGGATCGCTGTACGAGCGGTGGAGCATCCACATTGCCGGTACGCCGATGATGAGCGCCAGTATCAGTAATACATAAAGAAAATGTATCAGTTTCTTGATCATTCGTCCTACCTTGGCGGAGCGTCTCCGGCCATGCCGGAGAGCGTCTTCCACAATTTGTCCTTCTCGCTCAGAATGAGCGGAGAACCGTCTCCCATACTATATCCGTCCGGACATGCGCTTCCGGGATACTCTCCCCGGATCCCGGGCCATAAGATCCCGATCTCCGGATCATTCCACGCAATGCCGCCTTCGTCGTCCGGTCTGTAGAAATCCGTCACCTTGTAACAGAATTCCGCTTTCTCACTAAGGACCAGGAATCCGTGGGCAAAACCTTCCGAGATATACATCTGCCTTCCGTTTTCTTCCGAAAGGATATCCCCGAACCACTGTCCGTATGTCGCGCTTCCTTTTCTGAGATCGACAGCTACGTCAAATACCTCACCGCGGATCACCCTGACAAGTTTACCCTGCGGATGGCTGATCTGATAATGAAGGCCCCTCAGTACGCCTTTCAGGGACATGCTCTGGTTATCCTGCACGAATTGCATGGTAAGACCGGCTTCCATCATATCTCTCTGGTTATATGTCTCCACAAAATATCCGCGTTTGTCGCCGTGTATGGTCGGTTCGATGATGTACAGACCATCGATCGGCGCTTTTGTCACTTTAATCTGTCCCATAGCCGCCCTTTTAGATCACTCTGCTCCTTCATGTCTGAGTACAACGCCGACCGTCTTAAGAAGGATCTTGAAATCCAGCCATATACTCCAGTTCTGAATGTACTCACGGTCAAGACGAACGACTTCCTCAAAGTCCGTGATATCGCTTCGCCCGCTGATCTGCCACAAACCGGTGATCCCAGGCTTAATGCTCATTCTCACTCTGTGATGCAGATCATATTTCTCCCACTCGTCGAGCGTCGGGGGTCTTGTGCCGACGAGGGACATATCGCCCTTAAGGACATTGAAAAACTGCGGAAACTCGTCGAGGGAAGTCCGTCTGATGAAATTTCCGATTCCCGCCGGCTTTCCGTTCTTGTCCTTTTTCTCTGAACCGATGATCCTGGGATCGTCGTCCATCTTGAACATCATACCGTCGCTGATCTTGTTCTGTTCCATAAGCGCCTTCTTGCGTTCTTCCGCATCCATGTACATGCTGCGGAACTTGTACATGTAGAACTGCTTTCCGTTCTGTCCGATCCTCTTTTGCTTAAAGAAGATGGGACCGGGGGACTGAATATAGATCGCCGGCGCTATGAAGATAAAGATAATACCGGTCAGGATACACCCGACGATACCTCCGGCGATATCCATGATCCTCTTGTAAATGATCTGTTTGTTCGAAACGATCTTGAGGCTGTTCGTCAGCACTCTGTAACTGCCGACCTTGGAAACCTCCTGCATGCTGTCGTCGTGAGCATTGAGCGCTTCCAGGCAGTAGTGCACGGTGATTCCCATGTCCATGATCGCGTCGATCATATCTCTGGGATACGGCATGCTGTCCGGCTGGTAGACAAGGACTTCATCGACCCAGTTCATCTTGATCTCATTGATGATATCCGTCTCCGTTCCCATTGCCGGAATTCCGCCGATCTCCTCGTCATCCGAACACTCCCTGTCCATCAGGTATACGCCGGTAATGCGGTATGCCTGAAAGCTGAAGTCGATCAGGTTCTTTAAGACTTCTGCCGCAAGAGCCGAAGAAGTCATGACCATAAGGGATCTTCTTCCCTCCCTGACCATCGCGGAATGGAAGATCCTCTTTTTGTTCAGCAGCCTTATAAAGTAGGAGCCGAACAGGTACATGACAGCCATGATTCCCATATGCATACGGGAGATCAGATAGATCTGGTGGACCATGAAGAGGATCAGGATATCGACCAGCATAAAGCTGACTTCGAACCGGAACGTCGCGATAAACTCCTCCGCCGGCGTTCTTCGGATGATGTTCTTATAGCTGTCATTGAACAGTACCACCAGAAGCTGGCACATTGTAAGCAGAACAGCCTGATACCTGTAGATATAAGTGGAGTATGGATTCTCCATGCCGATCCAGAGCCAGTAGCTCAGGACAAAACAGATCTGCAGCATCACAACATCCAGGACGATAAAGTCGAGGTGTTTGAGCCAGCCTCTCATTTCTTTTTTATGCATAAAACACTCCTTGCCGTTATTTTACCATTGCAACGGCAATCAATCTTATCTGCTTGTCAGTTAAATCCAAAGATGCCTCTCGCGATCCTGTAAGCTGTGAGTACAATCGCTCTTCCGCCTTTTCCGGGGAGATGGATGGCTGTGCCGAACGGGCCGGTCCTCATTTTCCTGTAGAGCCCCTTGTCCTTCTCGTGAAGGTATTCCCACACTTCATCCTTGATTGCCAGCTTGTCTTCTTCGCCGGAGCGGATCGCCAGCACGGAAGTGATCGTCGTGATGATCTCCAGATAGTTGTACATATATTTGTACAGCTGGCTTTTCTTTTCGATGAGTCCGGATCTGACGCCCTCTGAAAAATAATCGATCATGATCCTGTTGACCCTCGCCTGCTGGTCAAGCCGCCTGGTCATCACTTCCTCGTTGACAGACTGGTCGTTCCTTCCGATGAAGTAATAGTAAAAATTGACGTCGAGATAATACATGTTCTTCACATGTGGCATGGGGGTGAATACATAGATGTTGTCCACATAGAAACAGTGCTCCGGAAGCTGCATACCGCAGTCCTTAAGGAGCTTTGTCCTGTAGATCACGGAATGCATGAGGATATACTCGCCCTTCTTGAACCGGTGTGTCTCATCCCAGGAAAAGATCCTGCCTGTCGGGAGCGTCTTACGGTATTCCATTACCTTGTGATGGGAAGCCCCCTCTTTGTCGTAGACAAAGTTGCTGATGAGAAGATCGATCTTCTCCCCTTCTTCCTTATCTTTATTCTTTCTTATAGTATCAAGAATGCTCATGTAGGCGCTGGGCTTTACCTTATCATCGCTGTCCACCACTTTAAAGAACATCCCGTGCGCGTTCGCAAGGCCGGTGTTGACCGCACCGCCGTGTCCCTTATTGGGCTGGTGGATCGCCCTTACGATCCCCGGATACTTCTTTTCAAGCTGATCAGCGATCTCAGGCGTTTTGTCGGAAGAACCGTCGTTGACGACAAGAACTTCCACTTCCTCTCCGCCGATCACCAGAGATTCCACACATTTTTCCATATACGCCGCTGAATTATAACAGGGCACTGCTATTGTAAGTAATTTCATAATTCTGTCACCATGTTAAAGCGCGATGCGCAATTGATATCATTATACTGTAGATACTGGTTTTATATTATACCATACCTCGCGGATTATACCAATTAATACCGAAAAATAAAAGATGTTCAGAGCATGTCCAGGTATGCTCCGAATGCGGATGGAATACTGTATCGGGTGAGGATCTCTTCCCTGTCTGCCATAAGATACGGGATATCTTTCTCTGTAAACGGGTCGGCGATCACCTCGTAGCCGCGCATCTTCCATATCTTGTGGGTAAAGACATGTTCGGCATCGATGGTCCTGAGGATCCTGATCGGTTCGACGAAGTGGTCTCTTAGCCATTTGACAGCCGATTCATCATCCAGCTCCCCCTTCGCGTTAGGGAACTCATAGAGTCCCGCAAGGAGCCCTCCGGCAGGTCGCTTCACGACAGCAGTCCTCTCTCCGCAGCGGATCAGAAATACTGTCAGATACTCTGTCTTTCTTTCTTTCGGACCCGGTCTTACAGGAAGGGAAGACTCCATTCCGGACATTTCCCGGTGGGCACGGCAGTGTTTTGCCAAAGGACAGCCCTCGCAGTCCGGCTTCGCATTCGGGAGGCAGACGACGGCGCCCAGATCCATCAGTGCCTGGTTGAAATCGCCGCATGGATTTTCAGAGCTCTCAGCCGCAGCAGCTTCCGGCATCCGCTCCCTGTAAAACGATGTCGCCGCCCGCAAAGCATCCGGTGTTCTAATATTACCTTCAAATCTTGTCAGGCGCGCGAAGATGCGCAGTAAGTTTCCGTCCACTGCAGGAGATGCTTCGCCGAACGCGATGGACGCGATCGCGGCTGCCGTGTACGGGCCGATCCCCGGAAGTTTTATGAGCGCAGAGGAAGTCCCCGGCATCTCTCCGCCGTATTCCTCAGTGATAATACGCGCAGCTCTGTGCAGGTTCCTCGCGCGGCTGTAATAGCCAAGTCCTTCCCAGAGTTTGAGATATACGTCCTCGGGAGCCTCCGCGAGCGAACGGATATCAGGGAGTCTTCCGACAAATCGAAGATAGTGGTCCCTGACCGCTTCCACCCGGGTCTGCTGCAGCATGATCTCAGAGAGCCAGACATGATAAGGCGAAGGATCCTCCCTCCACGGCAGGATCCTTCTGCTTTTTTTGTACCATTCCAGCAGGATATCCGAAAAGCCTTCTTTTATAACAAAGTCATTCACAATACTGTCACTTATAATAACGTCGTTTCCGCCGCTCATCTTACGTCCTTCCGGAATGTCTGACAATGATCATTTCCGTGGCGATCCCGGCTTCGATCTTCCCGCTCTTGGAATCATGATCGGCTTCGATACACTCCTCGAGCGCTTCCAGCAGCTCCTCGGACGTATACATCCTCAGTGCCGGTTTGTATTTCTTTGTGATCACAAACGGAGGAAGCCCGACCTGCTTCGCGATCTCGCTGTCCGGAAGTCTTCCGCTAAGCTCCCGGATCTTGATCAGCTGTTCGAACTGCCTCCTCATAAGGCTGAGAATAACCTGCGGAGCGGTCCTTAGGGAACACAGTTCCATATAGATCCCCAGCGCCTTTTTCCTGTCCCTGAGCGCGATGGCCTCGATCATATCAAAGATCCTGTCCCTGATCCGGGGACTGCAGACGTCCCTGACCGACTGTTCTGTGATCTCGCGGCTTCCCATCGCGTAACAGCAGAGTTTCTCCGCTTCGCCGGCGATGTTTTGCATATCCTCCCCTGTGTAGGATAAAAACAGCGCCAGGGTTTTCCCGCTGATACTATATCCCGACCTTCTGAAAATGCCGCCAGTCCAGGCTCTCAGATCAGCTTCGTCAGGCGTCTCGCATTCCAGGATCCGGCCGAGTTCCTCTTTCTGGCTTTTTAAGATAGCCTTATAGAGCCTTCCTCTCTTGTCAACGCTCTCTTCAACAAAAACGACTGCGGCCGTATCAGGGATCCGGGGTACGAAGTCAGCGATCTTCTCTGCCTCTTCCGCGAGCGAAGCGGACGACTTGCTGCCGGTCACGGTCTTCGTCGCGGTTTTGGGATTCAAGAGCCCCGTGTTCTCGAGGATCACCACTCTGCGGTCCGCGAAAAACGGGAGCGTCTGCGCCATATCGATCACTTCAAGAGCGGTGACATCTGCCCCCGAAAAACGGGCGAGGTTCATTTCATCCCCGTCTCCCATAAGTGCCTTCACTACCTTATCCCTGTTCCTGAGCCGCAGGTACGCCTGCTCGCCGCACAGAAGATAGATCCGCCTGAGATCTCCTCTCGCAAGTTCTTCATTTAACTGTCTTTGGTTCGCGGTAAAATCACCGCCCGACTTTTTGGCAGCCATGCTTCCCCCGTTAATGGTGTTTTGACGCAAATATCCTAAATGCGGCTATCTTTTCACTCAACCTTCATTGAATGACATCCGCTGTCATTTGTCAATAAAATGTATGTACTAAGTAGCTGTTCTCCCCGTCGGTCAAAACACTGATCTGCCCCATAAGACGGGTATCGTAGATCCGCATTCCGGCTTTGCGCAGTCTTAAGAGAGTTTCGGGCGCCGGATGTCCGTAAGGGTTGTCGACACCGCAGGAGATCAACGCGGCAGAAGCGCTCACTTTCTCAAGAAATGCTTCGGAAGTGCCTCCACTGCTCCCGTGATGGGCAACTTTGAGGATATCGGCACTGATATGTCCTTCCCCGAGATCCGCGAGCATCTCCTGCTCCCCCTCACCTTCCAGATCTCCTGTCAGGACGGCTGAAAACTGTCCGTATCGCAGAAGGAGCACAACAGAGTATGCGTTGGCATCTTTATAGGAGGCCTCCTTTTCCGGGTGCATGCAGCCAAGCGAAAGCTTTCCCCTGTCATAGACCATCCCTCTGGAGAGATAGACGAGCGGTATCCCTTTTTTTGTCGCGGTCTCCTCGATCTGCCTGTAAAAAACGCCTTTGCTATCTACCTTTACGGAAGGCAGTGCGACCGCTCCGACCTCGATACTGCCGGCTTCCCCGTGCTGGTCGAGAAGCTCTAAAAGACCGTTACAATGGTCCATGTCATCGTGTGTGAGGACGTAGCAGTCAATCCTGGAAACGCCGTGGTACTTCAGGAACGGTATCTCCACGTTTCTACCGATCCCCTGTCTGGAGGAACTTCCTCCGTCGATAAGGATACAGCTGTCCCCGCCTTCGTCATGGGTCAGAATACAGAGTCCGTCGCCTTGTCCCACGTTCCACATATACAGGGAAAACGGAGGCCTGTAGCGGACCGTAAGAAGCAAAATAACTGCGGCTGTCACGGCAAAGAACTGAAAGACTGTTTTTTTCCGTTTTTTGACGCCGCTGTATCCTGCCGCTGTTGCGGCAGCGAGGATCAGTAAATACAAAATGACCAGCCATGGAGCCGGTTTTCCTGCGATGATCGTGTGAAACGGGAGTTTTTCCGAAGTCAGACACAGCCAGTCGTACAGCCCAAGAATGATGCCGGGGATCAGGCTTATGAGCCTTGAAACAGAAAAAAGCGCGGCTGCCGGTCCCGGCAGGCTGACAGAAACAGCTGTTGCCATAAGACAAGGCAGAAGCGACAGCATTCCTCCCGCGATGAGAAAAGGCGCGAAAGCGATCACGATCATGTTCAGAAAAACGGAGTAAAAAGGAAACGTATAGTAAAAACCGAGTTGTACGGGCAGCGTACAGACAGGGATCAGCAGCGGTGCCGTTCTTTTAGGAAATGCAGGTGATACAGCCCCTATTGCGATCACTGCCGCAAAAGAAAAGAGAAATCCACTGTGATACAGATAAGCCGGCTGTTCTAAAAGGAGCAGGACCGCTGCCACGGCAAGAGCCGTCATGCTGTCATAGGTCCTTCCCATCGCTTTCGCCGCCGCCCGGAACCCGAACATGATAAGAGCCCTGAAACAGGAAGTGTGAAGTCCGGTCAGAAAGCCGTAGAGTATTAGAAGGATCACAGATACCGCGCACGAGAACGGCAGCGGAAGTCCGGCTTTTTTGAAAAGCAGAAAGAGTCCCGAGCCTATCAGGGAGAGGTGTACGCCGGAAATACAAAGAATATGCAGAATTCCCGACGACTGATACTGTTCTTTGTTCTGCTCCTCCATAAGCCCCGTCTGACCAAAAAGCATTGCCTTCATCGTCTGGGCGTCTTTCTCTTTGTAGATCAGGTCCAATGATGCCGAGAGGTTTTTCCGGGCCTCATACAGCCGCGCCATCAGGGGATCCTTTGTCTGCGTATAAGAGAGGATCCGCGCGTCCCGGACGGAAAACAGATACCCCCGGATCTGGGTGTAATATAGAAAAGCGTCAAACTCCCCGTCATTTGACGGTTTTCTATACAGCCTGGCTTTCCCCCTGACCCTTACTGTCGTCCCTTCCTTCGCATAGTTTTCCTGAAGGGCCGGATCGTCCCCTAAAACGCATAGTATTTTATCACCTCTAAGGACATCAGGCTCGATCTGTGAAGGGATCCCTGATTCGATCCCGATATTCCTGAGTGTTACCTGAAGCGAAAGGGTATTCGAACTTGTCCGCACATACTCCTTCCACTCCACAGTTCCCACTACCGTCACGATCCTTCCATCCGCTCTGCTGTCGACCCTTTCTTTGGGCGGACAGAGCAAAACAGCCGCCCAAACAGCGGCGGCAAACAGAAGCGCAAACAGACACACAGGTCTTCGCAATCGACTCCCTCCATTCCATAAACAAGCATATGCTGATCAGTGTTTTGATCCATGTCTGGTATTACTGTCACAGTTCCCTGTTTAACAAATGAAAAAACCGGGGATCTCCCTGCCGGAACCGGCGCCGGGACGGGCCGAACGGCCCTGATATGTTTACTGTAAAACAGAAAAAGAGAAATGACAACCAAAAAAATTCGCGCAATAAGAGGATTTCCAAAAAGGATCCCCCTATTGCGCGAAGGGATTTGTGCAATTATGGTCCGGTGTCAGCCGCCGTCATTGTCTGCGCTCTCCGGAACTCCTTCTATGATGTCCGGATTCATACGGAAACTGCCTGTCAGCGAGATGGTCTCCATGAACACCGTATCCTGCTGCCCGTCCACTGAAATCTGAACAGCGTCAATATTCGGAAGCTCGCACAAGGAATTTACGATCGAATAGATCACGGCCTGCGGTGTCACCTCCTGCCGGCCGTTCGCGAAATCCCCGCTCAGATTCACATAACAGATCCCGTCTCTGGTCGTAATGTTGATCACCTTGGTATCTTTGTTGACGGTCGGATAGGCAAAACTCGCATTTGGTCCCTGGATGACCTGTTCGATCACGATGCGTTCAAGCGGCATATTGCTGTTGTAGACGACCGTTCGGAACGCGTCGACCAGACGTTTTCCCGACTGATCGGCAAAATACAGATGAAGCCTCACTCTCTCGTAATTGCGCATTTCCGTATAGGAGTTATAGATGAACTGGTCGGGTTCCATGATCCCCGGCTGCTCTCCGTCCGCATCGTGCAGGGATTCTCCATCTACGAGAAAACAAACGCCATCGATTTCCGAAAAGCTGCAAAGCGTGTTGACTATAGCGGTTCTAGTCAGGACCTCATCGATCGCATCCATGTCATAGTACGACGATGAGAAATTCAGGGTGATGACCGATCCCTTCGTCTCGCTCGTGAGCAGCCTGAACGGAGACATCGGAGCTATGAGCGTCATTTCCTTCGGCTGAATACATAGCTTGGCGATCAGTTCTTCGATGATTCCCTCCCGGTCATTGGCTTCCGGCATATAATTCTGCTCCCGGATCTCACGGTCTACCTTTCCGAGGTAAAAGACCCTGATCCCGCTCTTGTCCATTCCGTCTTTGCCGCAGGAGCTCAAAAAAAGACACAATATGAAGATGAGAAAACAGATTCCTTTTCTTCTTTTCAATCTCACTCCTTCGCGCTTTGGCTTGCGGCTGTCTTTGACGAAGATTTTGTACTCGAGGATTTTGTATTCGAGGGCTTTGTATTCGAGGATTTTGTATTCGGGGATTTTTTCTTTTTTGCAGTGCTGTTTGCAGCTTGCGCCCCCGTGGATGCCTTCTTCGCAGCATCTTTCGAAGCGCCGGTTCCCGTCGATGACTTCTTTGCGGTGCCTTTCGAAGCGACTGTTCCCGTTGATGATTTCTTTGCGCTGTCTTTTGAAGCACTGCTTCCTGACGTCGCCTTTTTCTGTGTGCCTGAAGATTCAGAAGACTTCTCCGGCATATTCATCGCGGCATCAGCCATGAGGGCGGCCTGGGCAGCTCTCCTGACTTTCCTTCTCTGTGCAGCTTCCCGCTTCATCTTCTCCCGCTGACGTCTGCGTTCCGCGGGACGCGAGGTATAGGTGAGGGGAAGTGTCACCGTGAACTGCGTGCCCATTCCCAGTTTACTCTTGACATCGATCGCTCCATGATGCTGGAGCACGATGCTCTTAGTGATCGAAAGCCCTAGTCCTGTGCCTCCGACTTCTCTGGAGCGGGACTTGTCGACCCGGTAGAATCTCTCGTAGATCTTTTCCAGAGATTCCTTCGGAATGCCGACGCCGGTATCATCGACCCGGATGGAGAAGTTGTAGAGATCCGAATCGATCGTCACCTTCACCTTGCCGTGATCTTTATTGTATTTCACAGCGTTTTCCACGAGGTTCGTGACGACCATCGTCATCTTGACTTCGTCGATCTCCGCATATACTTCTCTCATGCTGACCATTGTCAGCTCAATGTCTCTCTTTTGTGCGATCGGACGGACTCTTCGAAGTACAAGCTCAACCATTTCGTTGACGTGTGTCTCTTTGAGGTTAAGTCCCGAATCCTTGCGGTCCATCCGGACAAGTGTGAGCAGTTCCGTGATGATCTTGTTCTCGCGGTCTACTTCGTTCTTAATGTCGACCATGAACTCACGGTACATCTCGACCGGAACATCCGGGTTCTGGACCAGGGAATCCGCCAGGACCTTCATGGAAGTCATAGGCGTCTTCAGTTCATGGGAAACGTTCGAGACGAATTCCTGTCTCGATTCATCGAGGGCGTTCATCCTTGAGAGCACCTGATTAAAAGCATCGGCGATATGTTCCGTCTCTAAAAACGCCGGTGCTTTGATGGGATCTGTAGAGTATCCCGCTCTAACTGCTGATATCTCCTCCGAAAGCTTCTCAAACGGTCTCATCAGAACAGTGGATAGGACTAATGAAAGCAGAAGCACCGCCAGAATCAGAATCACTTCGAGGAGCAGTGCCTTCCGGCTGAGGATCCCCAGTGTATTTCTGATCGAGACGGTGGAAACGCTTGCGAGAAGGACGCCTTTTACGATCTCCTCATCGGAAACCGCTGCCGAGGATCCCTCATTATCGGACCTGCTGTCAGTGTAGACGGTCTCGATGATCGGTGTCACGATCTCGATAAATCCGTCCCGCCGGTCATAATTAGAAGTACTCCCGGTGTTACCCTTGCGCAGACAGTTTACCACGTCAGAAGAGACGATCGTCTTTCCGTCAGACATGGAATAGGTATCCTTCATGACTTTCAGGTGATCACTGATCACCAGAATGCGTCCGTCATATAATGCTGAGAATTCTGCGAGCTCTGCGCCGATCAGCTCGGAAGACTGATCGGTCAGGTAGTCGTAGCTGATCAGATGGTTGGCCAGCGCGCGCAAATGCGTTTCCACTTCCTCTGTTCTGACTTCGACCGCCCTTGTTTCATAATTGTTCAGGATCCCATAATGGAGGATGACACATGGTATGAGTCCCACCACGAAAATAATTATGAAGAGCCTCATCCTCAGACTTTTGACCACTGAGAATTTCCGGATCAGCTCTTTGGGCTTATCTGTCATTTTGCCTGAAATAGTAGCCTACGCCCCATTTCGTCTGCACATAGACAGGTTCGGAAGCGTTGGGCTCTACTTTCTCGCGGAGTCTTCTGATGTGAACATCCACTGTTCTCACATCACCCGGATAATCCTTTCCCCAGACAGTCTGGAGAAGCATGGAACGGCTGTATACCTTGCCGGGGTGCGTGGCAAGCAGCTCGAGGAGCTCAAATTCTTTGCTTGTCAGGTTGATCTCTTTGCCGGATACAGTGACTCTTCTGTTGTCAAAATCCATCCTGAGATCGCCGTTTTCGAGGATTCTGTCGTCCTCGTCGTCGGTTTCCTTGCGGTTTCCCGCGACTCTGCGGATGATCGCCTTGATCCTTGCCTTAACTTCAAGGATGTTGAACGGCTTTGTGATGTAATCGTCTGCGCCGTAATCAAGACCGAGGATCTTGTCCATATCCTCGCCCTTTGCAGTGAGCATGATGACCGGGACTGCCGAAAACTCTCTGATCTGCTGGAGGACTTCCAACCCGGAGAGCTTGGGAAGCATCACGTCAAGAAGGATAATATCATACTGATTTTCACCCGCCTTCTGAAGCGCTTCTTCTCCGTCATAAGCGGTATCTACTTCATATCCGTCCTGCAGAAGACTGAAACGTATTCCCTTTACGATCATCTTCTCATCATCTACTACAAGAACCTTCGTAGCCATTCATTACTCCTCTCTTTACTGCCTCATTTCGTTATTTACTCCCGCCGGCGCGGGATCTGTTCCGCACCGCAGGCAATGATCATTCCACTGTGATATAGTCTCTGAGTCCCTCGTAAATACCGCTCCCGATCCCGCTAACGTTCTTGATCTCCTCGCAGGATCCGAATTCCCCGTGGTTCTCCCTGTAGGAGATGATCCTTTCCGCCTTGTTCTCCCCGATCCCGGGGATCTGCATGAGCTCCGTTTTGGAAGCTGTATTGATGTTAATGAGCCCGCTTTCCGTCTGTTCGGTCTTATCTTGCGAAGCTTCCTCCTCAGACCGCATCCTGACAGCTTCTTCCCGTGTCGGAATAGCAACGCGCTCGGCGTCATGCACATGTTCCGCCTGATTGACGTATCTCGTATCAGCGTCTTCGCTGTAACCTCCCGCCGCGCGTACGGCGTCGATCACTCTCGCTCCCTCGGGAAGGTAGTAAACACCTTCATTCACCACAGCTCCGCAGACAAAAACACAGATCTGATTCTCGGCGGGGTCCTCCCCGCTTTTCATCGTTTCCCCGCCATCTGCGCCGTCAGCATCGCTCTTCACCGTATTATCTTCACCATATACGGTCTGCACGAAAGTCTCTTTCTTTTTCCTTCCGCATCCCGCGCAGAAGTACAAAAGAAACAGAAACATCACAAATATTACAATTCCTCTTTTTGTTATGAAAGAAAATGAGATATGAAATTGCATAGTTGTCCCCTTGTTGATAAAGGGACCCGCTGTGCGACAACATTATTGTAATCATTCATGTAATAATTTACAAGAAAAAATCCCCTTTTCCTATACTTTATTTTGTAAGTGTGTCTGCAAATAATACTAAATATAGTAACAAAAGGAAAAAGACCTCCGCCGGAGAACTGCGGCCTGTGCCGCATATCCTCCTTGGAGGTCAATAAATCGTAAAATCAACCGGCCTGCGCCGATCCGCTCACTGTAATAAAAGTAAGAATTCTTTACTTCCGGGACTTACACTGCTGCCGCGATGACCGGCTCCAAAATCGCGATCATTTCGTCAATCTCCTTTTCGGTGACAACAAGCGGCGGAAGGACACGGATAATGTCTGCTCCCGCATTGATCAGGATGAGGCCCCTCTCCATCGCATCCGCGATCACGCCTTTTACAGGCCCCCTGCAGACAAGGCCCTGCATAAATCCGCGTCCGCGTCTCTCAATGCAGAAATCATATTTTGCGACCAGTTCGTCCAGCTTCTGTTCCAGATACGGCGCCGTCTTCTGTACATGGTCGGTGATGGCAAGCTCCTCGTACTGATCCAGAACGGCATTGATCGCTGCGCAGGCAAAAGGATTTCCGCCGTAAGTGGTGCCGTGATCTCCTGCCGTCAGGGAATTGTCCGCTACTTTCTGCGTCATCATGAACGCACCGACCGGAACGCCGCATCCGAGCGCCTTGGCGGAGGTCATGATATCCGGCTTAATACCGAACTTCTGCCACGCGTACATGTAACCGGTCCGCCCCATTCCGCACTGGACCTCATCGAAGATCAGGAGAATATCCTTCTCACAGCAGAGGTTCTTCACTCTCCACAGGAAATCTTCCTCAGCGGGAACGATACCGCCCTCTCCCTGGACGACTTCCATGATGATCGCACAAGTCTTGTCCGTTACTGCCTTGGCGACGCTCTCAAAGTCGTTCATCTTAGCGAAGCGCGCCTCGCAGGGCATCGCGCCGAAAGCTTCCCTGTAATGCTTGTTTCCGGTCACGGACAGCGCGCCGTAGGTGCGCCCGTGGAAGGAATGCTCGAGCGCAACGACCTGGTGGTCTGAAGCGCCGTCTTTGTTATAGGCGTACTTGATCGCTGCCTTCAGCGCGCCTTCGACTGCCTCCGCGCCGGAGTTCGCAAAGAAGACCCTGTCCATCCCGCTGATCTCTTTTAATCTGTGCGCCGCTTTGATCGCGGGCTCGTTATAAAAATAGTTGGAGGTGTGGAGGATCTTTCCGATCTGCTCCCGCAGCGCGTTCTCGTAATACGCGTTGCTGTATCCGAGGGCGAAAACACCGATGCCGGACATAAAGTCCAGATACTTCTTTCCTTCCGCGTCATACAGATACACGTCCTGGCCGTGGTCGAGCACGATCTGATACCGGTTATAGGTATGCAGAAGATCCTGCTCCGCCTGTTCGATCATCGCCGCCATTTTCCCAGTGTTTTGACTCATTTTCTTCTCCCTCTTTTTAGTGCATATCCGTATCCGACTGCAGGTGGAACATCGTCCCGATGCCCTTCTCGGTAAAGAACTCGAGGAGCATGCTGTGCGGGATCCTGCCGTCCAGGATATGGACCCGGTGAACGCCGCCGCGCACGGCCTGCGTGCAGTTGGTGAGCTTGGGAAGCATTCCGCCTCCGATGACTCCGTCTTCGATCAGTTTCTCAGCTTCCGCGATCGTGATGCGGGCGATGAAGGAATCGGGATCATTGATATCCCTGTAAAGTCCTGCGATATCCGTCAGATAAACAAGTTTGTCCGCCTTGACCGCTTTCGCGATCGCGCTGGCCGCTTCGTCCGCGTTGATGTTGTAAGTATCGAAATTTTCGTCCATTCCGATGGGCGCGACGATTGGAAGATAGTCGTTGTCCAGAAGATCATAGAGGATCTTGGGCCTCACCTTGCAGACCTCTCCTACGAAACCGATGTCCTGTCCGTCTGAGTACTTTTTGTTCACGGTAAGAAGCCTTCCGTCTTTGCCGCTGATACCGACCGCCTTGACTCCGAGCTCTTCGACCATTCGGACCAGGTCCTTGTTGACCCTTCCGAGTACCATCTCAGCGATCTCCATTGTCTCCGCGTCCGTCACGCGAAGGCCGTTTATGAACTGCGCCTCCTTGCCGCTCTTCTTGACCCAGCTGCTGATCGCCTTGCCGCCGCCGTGCACGATGATCGGCTTGAACCCAACAAGCTTGAGAAGTGTGACGTCTTTAATGACGTCCCTCTGCAGGTCCTCGTTGTTCATGGCGCTCCCGCCGTACTTGATCACGACGATCTTGCGGTTGAATTTCTGTATATAAGGAAGCGCTTCGACCAGCACGGACGCTTTGCGCTGCGCTTCACTCTGTTCACGACTCAGATGTGTTTCCATGTTTTTAATTCTCCTTTAGCTTCTGTAGTCCGCGTTGATCTTCACGTAATCGTAGGTGAGGTCGCAGCCCCATGCCGTGGCCTCTGCTTCGCCCATGTGCATGTCTGCCGTGATCACAACTTTTTCACCGGAGAGCAGCTGTGTTGCTTTCTCCTCGCTGTAGTCCGCCGCGCTGCCTTTTGTAAAGATAAGGATCCTATCCTCTCCCTCGCCAAAATACAGATCGCAGTTTTCGGGATCAAACTGTGCTCCGGAGTAACCGAGCGCGCAGAGGATGCGTCCCCAGTTGGCGTCTCTTCCATAAACAGCTGCTTTTGTGAGACTCGAAGTGATCACGCTCTTTGCAAGGATCCTCGCGTTTGCGAGGGTGTCCGCGTGAATGACTGTCGTCTCAATGAGTTTCGTTGCGCCTTCTCCGTCCCCCGCCATCTTCATCGCGAGCTCCCTGCAGACAGCGTTCAGTGCCGCGTAGAAACTCTTGTAGTCTTCGCTTTCCGCGTCAGCAACGGGAGTGTTTCCTGCAAGACCGTTGGCAAAAACGAGCAAAGTGTCATTTGTGGATGTATCGCCGTCAACAGAGATCATATTGAAGGTCTCCTGAACGATCTCTCCGAGCGCTTTCTGAAGGAGTGTCTTCTCAATAGCCGCGTCCGTTGTCACATAGCCGAGCATAGTGCACATATTGGGATGGATCATGCCGGATCCCTTTGCCATGCCTCCGATGACCGCTTTCTTTCCGCCGATTTCAAATTCGTACGCAGTTTCTTTGTGGACGGTGTCTGTCGTCATGATCGCCTTGGCCGCTTTTGTCCCGGCCTCTTTTCCGGGCTGTTTTGACTCCGCCAGCATGCGGACGCCGGCTTTGATCCTGTCGATGGGCAGCTGAAAGCCGATGACGCCGGTAGAACCGACGTAGACGGAATCCTCACTGATGCCGAGGCAGACCGCCGCTTCCTGCGCAGTCTGCTTGCAATACTCCATGCCTTCCTGTCCTGTACATGCGTTAGCGATCCCGGAATTGACGATCACCGCGTGTGCCGGCGCTCCGCTGTACACAAGATCCCTGTCCCAGATGACCGGCGCTGCCTTTACAACGTTCGTGGTAAAAGTTCCGGCAGACACGCATGGCGCCTTGCTGTAGACCAGGGCCATATCCGTTCTTCCCTTATATTTGATCTGTGCTGCGGCTGACGCCGCCTCAAACCCCTGAGCCGCTGTAATACCGCCTTCTATCTTCTTCATACTCTTCCTCCGTTCTGCCGGTCATTCCTTAGTCCTCGGCATCGTTCTCTATAAATCTTGTGATGTTCGCGTCGTTGAGCGCGAATTCATAATAGTTGCAGTCCGGTCTGTACCGCCATCCGATCTGCTTCCAGAAAGCGTTTCCCGCGTCATTTTTCGTAAATGCGATCAGCGCGATCTTGTTGATCTGAAGCTGCCTGAGAACGTTCATACAGTACACTACCATTTCCGTCCCGATCCCGCGTCTTCTGTAAGATTTCGCGACACAGACATGGTAGAAACTCGCCTGCCTGCCGTCGTGGCCGCAGAGGATCGATCCGACGATCTTGTCTCCCACGCATGCGACAACACTTGTTGTGGGATTTCTCTTTAAAAATCTCTCGACATCCTCCCTGGAATCATCAATTGCTCTGATCCCGAACCCCCTGATGCTCAGCCATAGCTTGTGGACGCTGTCATAGTCCTCTGGCACCATCTGGCGGAGGTAATAATCCTGTTCATTGTACATAGTTTTCCTTTATCTTCCTACCTGTGAAAAGCGTGCAGTCTGATAATAACACACTTTTTATATAAATAAAGTACAAAATACCCCGGCTTACAGAAATGCGCATTCATCATATGCACTTTTTATGCATTATATTCCGATTATATTCACTTTGCAATGAATATTTTGCATTTTTTATTAAATTATATTCATTCTTCCTATTGCAATTCTTATTCCACTGTTGTATAGTACACAATTGTAACAGAGAAAAACCTTACGGAGGAACCACTAATGTCTGAGAATAAAGAAAAAGTAATCCTTGCCTACAGCGGCGGTCTTGATACAACAGCGATCATTCCCTGGCTCAAAGAAAATTATAACTTCGAAGTCATCTGCGTCTGCATCGACTGCGGTCAGGAGGAAGAGCTCAATCATCTCGATGAAAGGGCCAAATATTGCGGCGCTTCCAAGCTCTATATCCTCGATGTGAACGACGAGTTTGCGGAAGACTTCATCGTTCCCTGCGTACAGGCGCACGCCGTCTATGAGAACAAATACCTTCTCGGTACATCAATGGCACGTCCCCTGATCGCCAAGAAGCTCGTCGAGATCGCGCGCAAGGAAGGCGCAACAACGATCTGCCACGGCGCGACCGGCAAGGGCAACGACCAGATCCGCTTCGAGCTCGGCATCAAGGCGCTGGCGCCTGATCTTAAGATCATCGCTCCCTGGCGCAGCGACAAGTGGAAAATGGATTCCCGCCAGTCTGAGATCGAGTTCTGCAAGCAGCACGGTATCGATCTTCCCTTCTCCGCTGACAGCAGCTACAGCCGCGACCGCAACCTCTGGCACATCAGCCACGAAGGTCTCGAACTCGAGGATCCCTCCCAGATGCCCAATTACGACCATCTCCTGGTCCTTAGCGTCACTCCCATGAAGGCTCCCGACAAGATCACCTACGTGAGCATGACTTTTGAGGCGGGCGTCCCCAAATCCCTCAATGGCAAGGAGATGAAGGTTGCTGATATCATCCGCGCTCTGAATAAGCTCGGCGGCGAGAACGGCATCGGCATCATCGACATCGTCGAGAACCGCGTAGTTGGCATGAAGTCCCGCGGCGTCTACGAGACCCCCGGCGGAACGATCCTTATGGAAGCTCATCAGCAGCTCGAGGAGCTCGTTCTCGACCGCAAGACCTACGAGGTCAAGGACGAGATCGGCCACAAGTTCGCGAGCCTTGTCTATGAAGGCAAGTGGTTCTCTCCTCTTCGCGAGGCGGAGCAGGCATTCATCGAGTCCACACAGAAGTATGTCACCGGCGAAGTGAAGTTCGGTCTCTACAAAGGAAACATCATCAAGGCCGGCACAACTTCTCCTTACAGCCTCTACAACGAGAGCCTGGCATCCTTCACGACCGGCGATCTTTACGATCACCACGACGCGGAAGGTTTCATCAACCTCTTCGGTCTTCCCGAGAAGGTCCGCGCGATGAAGATGCAGGAAGTGGAAAAGGCAAACAAATAATCTCAAATCATAAAAACGAGCGGGCCGTAAAGCCTGCTCGTTTTTTATTCTCAGTATAATTATCAGTAATCTTCAAGAAAAGAATGCTTCTCGCCGTGGATCTTATAGCCAAGCACTTTGTTCAACACTACATTTTCCGTGCTTCTGAACAGGTTCTTCTCCACCTGCGGATTGGTCTTTTTGAGCTCGGCGATCAGTTTTTTGATCTCAAACCGCTTTGAAGTCAGGGCGTCGCTTTCAGCGGACAGCCGCTCGTTCTCTTCAGTAAACCGGCAGGCGCACTGCAAAAAGCGCAGGTGGTTATAATCCCGCCAGGCTTTGATGTGCTCCTCCCGTATCAGATACATGGGGCGGATCAGCTCCATTCCCTCGAAATTCGTGCTGCGGAGCTTCGGCATCATCGCCTGGTACTGACCGGAATAGAGCATCCCCATCAGGATCGTCTCAATGACGTCGTCATAATGGTGGCCGAGCGCTATTTTGTTACAGCCCAGGTCCTGCGCCTGCCTGTACAGGTATCCCCTGCGCATTCTCGCGCAGAGATAGCAGGGGGACTTTTCGATCCGGTAGACGGAATCGAAAATGGGAGTCTCAAAGATCCTGACCGGAATGCCGAGGATTCTGCAGTTCTCCTCGATGAGAGCGCGGTTCACAGGAAGATATCCCGGGTCCATTGAGATAAAAGAGAGGGAAAAAGGGAACTTGTTGTGACGCTTGATCTCCTGAAAGAGCTTCGCCATCAGCATTGAGTCCTTCCCGCCGGAAATACAGACGGCGATGTGATCTCCCTCCTCGATGAGGCCGTACTGCACTACGGCTTTCTCAAATTTCCCTTCCAGGTCGTGCTTGAACTTTTTGCGTATGCTTTTTTCAATATCCTCCAGGCTGTTCGCGGGCTGGTCCGCGTACAGGGAAGGTATGCCGGGATCTGTCATTCATTACCTCGCACTACACTCTTCTCCTTAAGAAGATCTTATAAGAACATCTTTGCCGTTTCACCGTAGGAATGCTTTTCTTCGCAGTACCTGCAGCGGTAAATGCCGCGCTTTGCATCTGCCAGATAGAAAATATGCGGCAGCTCCTGTTCTACAGAGGAGATGCAGCGGGGATTGTGGCACTTGAGAACGCCCTTGATCTCCGCCGGCAGCGTCATTTTCTTCTTCTCTACGATCTTTCCGCCCTTGATCACGTTTACAGTGGCCTGCGGAGAGACGAACGCGACGGCGTCAAGATTGATAAGATCAGGATCACATTCGACCTTGAGGATATCCTTGCGTCCCATGTCGTTGCTCCGGGCGTTCTTGATGATCGCCACCGGATAGTCTTCCCTGTCAAGATGGAGATAATGGTAGATCAGCATTGCCTTTCCGGCTTCAATATGGTCAAGCACGATCCCTTCTACGATCTTTCCTACATTTAACATTCGAAACCTCCTTCTAAATCATTCCATACAGATCAGGCTGACCGGGTCAGTCCACACGGATGCCGAGCAGCGTCAGGATCAGGGCCATACGGACGTATACGCCGTATTGGACCTGTTTGAAGTAAGCCGCCCTCGGATCTTTGTCGACTTCCACGGAGATCTCGTTGACACGCGGCAGGGGATGAAGGACATACATGTCTTTCTTTGCGCTGCGCATGAGCTTTTCGGTCAAAACATAGAAGTCCTTCAGTCTGATATAATCCTCTTCGTTGAAGAAGCGCTCTCTCTGTACACGAGTCATGTAGAGAAGGTCGAGTTTTGTGATCACATCTTCGAGCTTGATGCACTCCTCATACGTATATCCCTTCTCATCGAGGAGATCGATGATGTAGTCGGGAACCTTAAGTTCAGGCGGGGAGATAAAGACAAAGTGGACCCCTTCGTATCTCGCCATAGTCTTTACGAGCGAATGAACGGTCCTGCCGAACTTAAGGTCTCCGCAGATACCGATCGTGAAGTTTGAAAGACGTCCTTTGAGCTGACGGATGGTCATCATATCCAGAAGTGTCTGGGTGGGATGCTCATGCCCGCCGTCACCGGCGTTGATGACAGGAATGTCGGAAAACTGGGAGGCGACAAGTGCGGCGCCTTCCTTATTGTGCCGGATCGCGGCGATATCCGCAAAGCAGGAAACGACGCGGATCGTATCGGCAACGCTCTCACCCTTGGCGGCTGAGGACTGGGAAGCACCTGCAAAACCGAGTGCCTTTCCGCCGAGGTTCATCATGGCAGCCTCAAAGCTCAGACGGGTTCTCGTGCTGGGCTCATAGAACAGTGTCGCGATCTTTTTCCCGTCGCACGCGTGCGCGTATTTCTCAGGGTTTTTCTCGATGTCGGCAGCCAGATCGAAAAGATCGTCCAGCTCCTTTAAGGTAAAATCCGATGGTGTGATACAGTGTCGCATAATACTCCTTTCTATGATGGTTTTATTATGTCAGTGTCTCGTAACCGATCTCGCGGGAAGAAAGGAACTTCTGCATCGCTTCGTCCCAGATTCTGTCCGCGTTCCTGTCGAGCGTGAAGTCCTTGAGAGCAATCCCTGTGACCAGCGTGACTTCAGATCCGTCATAGCGGATGTTGAGGACCATCGCCCCCGTACTCTTTATAAGCTGCGGATAGCCTGCATCTGTCAGAAGCCGCTCCATGTGGTCCGGCCGCAGATGCAGGACGATGGAAAGGGAAGCCGGCGCTTTTTTGCCTCGGATCAGCTCCCGCATGTGTCCACGCACATCCCCCCACGCGATAAGCGGATAGGGATGCTCTTCCTCTTCCCACTCCTTAGTGGAATAGAAATTCCTGTTGATCGTTCCGTCGAGCACCCAGCTAACCTGCATACTAAGAGAAGCCTCTTCCAGCAAAAAAGAGTCAAATGACCCGCCGGAGAGAAGCTTCGTCATGAAATTTCCTGTCTCGGTGATCCTGAATGCCTTCATAAGCTCCTCACGTTGTTGATGATCGTTCCACAGTAACGCCTGTTACAGGAATATGATTTTAGAAGTCGCGATATGCAGCGCGAGCCATGCTCCGATCTGAAGGATCAGGATCAGCGGAAGGCCGTAACGGAAAAGGACCTTGCGCTTCTTGTGTCGGAATATGATCATACCGGCAATGCATCCGATACTTCCGCCCAACAGGGCAATAATAAGGAGCACAGATTCCGGGATACGGAATCGGCGCTCCATTGCGCGTATCTTATCAATGACCATGGTGGAAAGGCCGATGAGGTTCATGATGAGAAAATAGAGTAAAAGCATGGTCCTTGTATTCATGAACGTCTCCTTTCCGAAATTCCTGTTGACTATTGTATAAGTTTCGGAGAGGACATGCAATAAAAAAAGTATAAACAAAAAGACAAACAATTTGCGAATGTGAACAGCCTCAGAAATTCTCCCAGTCCTCGTACTCCGTTCCGACACCCTTTGCGTCAGGATCTGCTTCTTTCACGTTTATGGTGATCGTCGAGCGGTAATTCTTCCTGAGCCCGATCTCCTGCTGTCCGTTATCAAACGTCATTGTTTCATACTGGCCTTCCGGACGCTGGCCAAAGGATTCCTTCTCACCATACCAGTTCTTACCTATACCGTCTTTGATGATATATGTGCCGGCAGGCAGGCTTGCAGTAGCCTGGCCGGAACCGCCGATAAAAAGAGTTCTCGCCAGAGTGCCTTTTGCCGTGTAGATCTTCACCAGCATTGCAGTTTTGGAATCCGTATTAAACTTTATACAAAGCTCAGTGTTGCTTCCCTTTACTGCCGGATTCGAATACAATTGGCCGGTCTTCGGCCATGATTGCACACAGTTCTTCGCGCGCGACTCCCAGTCTCCGTGTTTACTGGACGAAAAAGCTTTCTTTGCGCTGTAGAATTTCTTCTGTAACACAAGCGCGCCGCCACGCAAATAGTCATACTCTCCGCCCATAGGACCTGATAACAGATCATAAGCAGCGTCTTCGTCTTCCATGATCAAAAGTCCCGGCAGCAACTTAGCATATCCGTCGGCATCGAGTGTGTCTGTTTTCTTCAGGCCGAACGCCTTCTGAACGGCATTAAGCGCGCCTAAGGTCTTAGGGCCGACTGCGCCATCTGCGGCAATGTCCTGCCCCAAGGCGATCAGGGTTTGTTGTACTCCCTTTGCGACATTCCCCCTGCTGCCGTTTTTGATCACTTCACCCGCCTTAAGAGCTTTGTAGACGGTGCGATAGGTATCGTTATCGAGCGCATCCAGCATTTCTTCGACAGGAACCTTTGCGGAGCTCTCCTTAACCGCTCCTGAGGCATACGTCCTCATTACTGTCCCCGGGAGGGGATTACAAAGTCCCGCCGCAAGGCAGATCGCAAGCAATAATACAGTTTTGGAAATGCATTTACACATGTCGGTAACCTCCTCATTGTTTGTCCTTGTCTTTATTATATCATCATTATTTCGCACACTCGTATGATTCCAAGAAAAAAAAGAGAGCCATTAAGCTCTCTTTTACCTCTGTGAAACCAATCGTGATATTTTAATTTTCTCTCTCACGCTCTCCGGATTTCTCACTCCCTCCAGATGGAAAGCACTACAAACACAGCGAGAACAAACGGATAGATCAAAAACGGTATCAGTGAAACGCTTGTCACCCCTGCGATGCCCGCTGCCACAAGGAGCTGCGCTCCGTAAGGAATAATGCCCTGCGCGATGCAGGAGCAGGTGTCGAGAAGGGACGCCGTCTGGCGCGGATCCACGCCGTATTCTGTTGTGATATCTTTCGCGATCGGCGCTGCGATGACGATCGCCACGGTGTTATTAGCTGTCGCAATGTCCATGAAGACCGTTAGGAACGCGATCCCGAACATGCCGCCGCGCTTGCTGTCTGCTTTTTTGCGGATAAACGCGAGGATCGCTTCAAATCCGCCGTTTTCTTTCATGAGCGATGCGATGGATGCCACCAGCATCGTGACGATCATTGTCTCAAACATGCCGTTGATGCCGCTCCCCATGGAGGAAAGCGCCGACGAATAAGTAAGGGAACTCGTTGCGAGTCCGACAAAAACAAACAGGAGGATTCCGACCATCAGCACTAAGAATACGTTGATACCCAGGATCGACAGTCCAAGAACGATAAAGTACGGAAGTGCCTGCCAGATATTGTACTCAAAAGTTCCGATCGCCGCTCCCTTGCTGACAAAGGCAAAAATGACAACGATCACAAAGGTAATACATGCCGCCGGCAGCGCCACCTTGATATTCGTTCGGAATTTATCCTTCATCGCGACGCCCTGCGTCTTTGTCGCCGCGATCGTTGTGTCCGAGATGAACGAAAGGTTATCCCCGAACATCGCGCCGCCGACAACAATGCCGACGCAGAATGGCAGCGACATTCCTCCGTTCCGCGATACCGCACATGCGATGGGTGCCAAAACAGAGATCGTTCCTACGCTCGTTCCCATCGCCATGGAGATCAGGCACGCGATCAGGAACAGCCCCGGCAAAGCAAACCGTCCGGGAATAACACTTAAAAGCAGGTTTGCCGTACTCGACGCACCGCCCGCCTCCGAAGCGATACCGCTGAAGGCGCCTGCCATTAAAAAAATAAACAGCATGATCACGATATTATCGTCACCGATCCCTTCCGCGCAGACATGGATCTTCTCATCAAAAGAAAGCTCCCTGTTCTGAAAAAATGCGACGATCAGCGCGATCGAAAATGCAAGAACGACAGAGACGACATAAAAGCCCATCTGTCCCTCCGAAGGATGTACGTATTCAAAGTAAAGTCCGTTGCCGAGATAGACGACAAGGAATAGCAAGATCGGAAGAAGCGCCCGCGGATTCGCTGCCGGCGTTTTTAGGTCTGCATTGTTCATTTTAGTTCACCTCATGTGTTTTATTTTTAGATATTACAATTGTCAATGATCAGATCCCGTATCTGATTATATCTCGTTTTCGATCTTCTCACGCGACCAGTCATCGACAGCCGTCCGCAGTTCAGTCATATACCCTGAAAACTTCATATTCTCCTGACCGTATGTAAATTGCAGGTCATATTCCAGAGGAAGCCAGGTGTCAATATTGGATTCATTGTGGGAAATGATCGCCTCGATCTTATCCAGCGCTTTATAGAGCCTGGCCTCTTTCGTTTCAAGGGCCTCCATTTCGTCAAGAAGACACATCCATTCTGTGCGCTGCGGCTCAGGGAAAGAATCCACCCATCTGTGGAAAAGTTCGTCTTCCGTTGTCGCATCCGAATCCGTTTTTTCAAACGTCGGAATATCGCCTGTAAAGGATTCCCCGAGATCATGGATCAGACACATCCGGATGACTTTGTTCATATCAAGGTCCCGGTATTCCGGTATGCCGGTCATCAGCATGGCCATCAGTGCGATCCGCCAGCTGTGATCCGCTACGCTTTCTTTGCGATCTGCTTCCGTATAGCAGTGCCTCATCGTTGTCTTAAGGCGGGCTGCCTGAGACAGTATTTTCAACAATTCTTCAGGACTCATAATGCTGCTCATTTTACTTAACCTCTTTCATTCTAACCTTAAGGCTGTAGATCGATCGTATCAGTACTCACTGAGCATTTCCCTAAGCTCGTGAACGAGCCTTGCGATCGGGAGCCCTACGACATTGTAATAGCAGCCGCGGATCCCTCTGATATAAATGCCAAAGCTCCCCTGGATCCCATAAGCTCCCGCCTTGTCATACGGTTCTGGCGTGGAGATGTATTCCTCCACTTCTTCCTCCGTCATCGGATAGACATCCACATCCGTGCACTCGTGAAATGTTCTGGTGCAGATATTCCCATTGTCATCTCTGATGATCAGCGTTACACCCGTGTAGACCTGATGGACATTTCCCTGGAGCCGTGTGATCATCTCCCTCGCCTGCTCATGGTCGGCAGGCTTTCCGAGGATCTGGTGATCTGCTGCAACAACAGTGTCCGCTCCGATCACTGCCAAAAAATCGTCGGCTTTTTCTTCTTTTCCGCTCAAGATCCTGTCAGCCACTTCCCGCGCCTTCTGTAAGGACAGTTCCTCCACAACTTCTGCCGGGTGTGTGCTTGTAATAACTTCCTCTCCCCGGGAAGGGATCACGACAAACGAAAGTCCCGCCTGATGTAAAAGCTCGCTCCGTCTTGGCGATGCCGATGCTAAAATAATCTGTTTCATACTATCTCTCCATTCTACCAGCGCTGTTCGATCTCCAGGTAGAAGCGCACGTCCTGCCCTTCCAGACTTTCAATGGCTTTCTCCATGTTGGAAGTAACCTTTACAAATTCGAGTCCTTCCAGGGAAAGAAGCGGTGTCAGATCCGTGATCCCGTTGTTATCCTGCAGATGCAGCTCCCTGAGTCCTTGATGTCCTTCCACAAATTCCGCAAATAACGCGTTCAGATCCTCCGCACTGCTCTCCTTTGTAAAAGCATTGCCGGCTAAGAACCAGCGGATCTCCTTACCTTCCAGAAAAGAAAGGAATCTTTCCGCATCGGTGTTATGGATCTCCAGGCTGTTATAAACCGGGATGGATGCCAGCGGTGAAAAGTCTTCGATCATGTTTCCATCCAGACGCAGGGAAAAACCGCCATCTCCGGCAGCTTCCGAAAAATCACATTCTGTCAGAGGTGATAAATCACTCACTTTAGTTCCCATGATATCCAGTTCCCGAAGGATCGTCAGGTTCTGTACTCCCTGAATGCTATCCGCATTGCTTCCTCTGAGCGAGAGCCGCTGCAGATCCTGCAAAGTAAAAACAGAGGAAAAATCCGTCAGTTCATAACACCGCACAATATTCAAAGAAGCAAGTTCCCTGAAATTCTGGATCCCTTCAAGGCTCTCCAGCGGCTGAAGATATAGTTCCAGAGACTGCAGTCCTGTAAGCTTTTCCAAAAAACGGATGTCTGTCACAGGTCCGGGCTCAATCGTTGTCTCTTCGTTCGTGTTGTGGTCGTAAACAACAATCTTCGGCGAGCCGCTGCCGTTGTCCCATCTCTCCCGGATCTCACAGCTTTCACTGTCTATGACCATGTCGCCCGCTATAGCGATCCGTTTCACATGGCGCAGCATTGCATCCGGCAGTGTCTCCAGTTCGTCCAGCGAAAGAAGCGAGAATCCTGACCGGTCGAGTTCCCAGCCGCCCTGAGGATACTCTATCTGATACTTTACGAAGTTTCCTGCTTTCACAAGGTCTAACGCCTGTTCCTCCAGTTCAGGAGAAACTGTGATGGTAAGGCCTTTAAAGCGCTCCAAAGGTTTAAGGTTGTTCACTTCCAGCCCGACAAGTTTAAAGCTGCATTCGTTGGAGTTGTCCATTCCTTCCAAAAAGCTAAGGTCCTTTACCTCTTCCACACTGTCAAGGTTGAGTTCCGATGTGCGGACATCCGCCATGGAAGGCAGCGTAAACCCTCCTGTGATCTCCAGTTTACTCAGCCTCATTCCGCTCAGTGCATCAAAGTCCGAAAGACGCGGGCAGTTGTAGATCGTGAGGACCCCTCTGTTATTTCCTATAACGGACTGATTCTGAAGGCCTTCCAAAGAACGCAGCACCATGCAGTTCTGTAACGTCAGATAAGGCGCCTTCCAGTCTTCCGGCATCGTTGAGAGGTCGGTGATGCCGCACCGCTCCAAAATGAGCTGCATGGACAGTTTCGGAAGCATCGACAGCTCCACCCGGTCAAGCCGTCTCAGCGTCAGATAATCAACCTCGATGTTTTCCATGCAGGAAGCGATCCGGTCAAAATCCTGTGCATTATCAGGATCCAATGTAAGGGAAGTATACTTCCTAAAAGCGCCGAGCCCGGAATAGTCGCCTACACTGCCGACAAAACTGAACCTTGAGATCTCATCGCGTCCATCAGCGCACTCCTTCAAAAAATCAAGATCCGAAAGGTCGGCGCCGGAAAGATTGATATCGATCAGTTTTTTAAGACCACCTACGAAAGAAACATCCCGCAGCCGTCTCCTGTCTCCCGACATGATCGTAAGCCTCTCAAGAGCGCTGCATTTCCCGATCGTGCTGTAATCCTGCACAGAAGAGCAGTTATCGATCGTCAGTTCCCTGAGCGATGAAAGGGATCCAATAACGGAGATGTCCTCCAGATTCTCCAACCTCCTCAGTTCGAGTTCTTCAATGCTGTTTTTACCCTCCAAAAATGCCAGGGACCGGACCGGTACCGCGGTCAGGCTCACCTCTTCTAGTTTTTCGCATTTACTGAGACCGGACAGATCCACATATCCCTCTCTGCCACTTGCATTCAGAGTTAACTTTTTCAGCGTTGCGGGAGAAAAATAACTGAAATCCAAAGGTCTCGTCCCTGTAGTATCCAGAGTGACCTGCTGTAAATTCGTACACTTTCCCAGAACAGAGTAGTCCGTGTCACAGCGAAGCTGGATCCTCTGAATACCGGTATTCGTGATCCATGAGATTTCTCCGAGATCGCAATCCATGGCGGACATAGCAATCAGTTTGTTCAGTCCGCTCAGATCCGGCGCATCCGCCACATCAACTTCCGCCATTTGAAGGTCTTCCAAATTGGGCATGAGGGAGAGAAAACGGAGGTCATAGGATGTCCTTGTTACTTCGCTCCCGTCCTCGTTCCAGTACCAGCGTCTGTCCGCAGGATTCCCTTCTCCCGATTCGTTCGCCAGCTCATAAAGCATTTGCCCCCAGCTGAAGCTTATAGTCGCTGATGTCAATCGGTCCGCATTTGTATAGTATTTAAAGTGTTCTCCGATGATCACAACACAGCTGATCTCTGCCAGTTCTTTCTCTGTAAGACCGGCCGGCAGCGGATATGGGATCTCAGGCTCCTGCAAGACTTCCTCTGCCGCTGTTTCCTCTGCGTTGTTCGTGCTGCCCTGCATTCCTTTTGCAAAAAGAAACACAAAGATTGCAAGCAGAACAACTCCTCCTGCTGCGAGAAGGATCGGGAGACGGCTCTTTTTTGCCGGAAGGGCTTCAATGATCCTGTCTGCGACAAGTCCCGGCTCTCTTCCGACTGCGGAAAGAATATTGCGGGCGTAGATCGCGTTCCTTAAATCCTCCGGCATTTTTTCTTTGTCGATCTGAAGAGGCAGAACACTCTCTCCGTTAAAGGCAGTTGCACTCAGAAGAGCATCCTTCAGGGAGCTGTCCTCGTAAAAGTTCTTCGAGAGCACAGCAAGAAGTGTATCCCCTTTCTCAGGGGTACCCTCGATTGCAGTGATGCCTTTCTCTCTGAGAGCATCTATGATAGGGGATACGTTATCCTTATCAGCTTTGGCAAGAAGGAGTCTGACAGTCCGGCCATTCATAGGTTTTCCTCCTATTTTGTCTATGCAGCTATATGATCATACTCTATTCACGGAACGAGGACAACCGAAAAACCGGCATCCGCGCCCCAGAAAAGCGGCAGCATATTTCGGCTGACAGTCACCGTCTGTAAGCGCGGCAGGCCGCTCAGAGCCGTCAGATCACTCACCTGTGTATGTTCCAGTCGCAGGATCTCCAGGCTGGGGAGATCTTCGAGCGCAGCAATACTCTCCACAGTGCTTCCCGCAAGACTGAGATCCTGCATGAGTACATGGGAACGAAGATCGCTAAGGTCCGCAAGCGGCTGACAGAGAAGCCCGAGTTTCTCGATCCTCACTGCGTATGGGAACAGTGACAGATCAGATACCTGTCCCCGGATCACCGGCGCACCGTTGACTCTGCAGACGCCGTCTTCATCGAATGTGACTTTTTCAAGGCTTTTCAGCACCATATTTCCGCAGATATACAGCTGATCCAGCTCCGCCAGATCGCCTCTTATGATCTCATCCTCTTTCATGTTAAGAGCGCTGCGTATCGCTTTCTCCTGATCAGCGTCAGGAAAAGATATGGCAAATAATCTCTCCGCTTCGCCCAGATCCACAACATCGGGGACTGGCTCCTCCGGCTCCTTGTCAGTTTCCTCTGCCACAGATACTGATTCCTGTAGTTCCTCTTGCGGGAAGGGATTCCACAGGCCGCTTCTCAGCGCGCCAAGCGCGCCTGCGGAGACGGCAAAAAAGAGAAGTGATGCGACAAGACCGAGAGCCCCTTTGGGAAGGGATTCCGTAAAGGAGCGGTGAAATCGGCGCGAAACAAATCCGGACCGAAGGATCGCTTCCGCCCTTGCCGCAGCGTTATCGATCAGCGGGATCTCCTGTTTGCCCTGCAGGATCTCTTTCCAACGATCATCCGGTTCCGCATCTTCAAGCCATACCACAAGAACAGGTTTCTTCATCCGGCAAGCGGTGCGCATCTCACTGTAGCAGTTCGGCGATTCCATAGCGCGTGCAGACAGAAAAAAGATCACTCTCTCGCAGTCCTGCATATGCCGCGCGATATTTGCCGGCCAGTCGCTTCCTGCCGGGATTCCCTCGTCATACCAGAGGCGCCAGTCTCTTTCGTGAAGGATACGGATCGTACTGACTACTTCTTCCGACTGAAGGTGGGCATAACTGATGAAGAGAAACGGGCGTGTACCCTCATAGGGTTTAAAAAAACGGCTCATGTTCCCCCTCCCACAAGTTCAATGGTATACTCCCCTTCCGGGAGCGGTTCCTCCCCTAACAGCGCTTTCTGCGGAATCCGGATCTTTTGCAGCGACGGTAAAAGAGAGAGATCCTCCCAGTTCTCCGGCATACCGGACAAGGTTATAGCGGTGATCCCGAAAATTGTTTCTTCCGTAATGGGACCTTTACCGACTTCTTCCTTCACTGCCGAATAAAGAACAGGATCGCTGAATGTAACCTGCTCTATCGCCTCTGTTTCTGCGGGAGCGGCATTCCGGGCTCCGAGAAAGAAAAGAATCGTCATAACTATAGCAAGAATACAAAACAGCAGGGTCAGTTTACCGAAAATGCTTTTCCCGCCAGATTCGTCACTGATCTTTACAGGCTCTCCGAGCAGTTCCTGAGAAAACCCTTCCGCGTGAATGATCGCATCCACCAGCTGTTCCTCTCCTCTTAGATTGTACAGGGGGATGTGTGGTATATTCTCTTTAAGGCCCATAGCCAGTCTCCGGTCTTTTCCATCCGGATCGAGGCAGAGAATGGGCGCATCGTCATTTTGGTTTACAAGAACATTGCTCTTGGTATTATGGTCGCCGCAGGCCTCATCTGTCAGATAAAGGAGCGTTAGCGCAGCGCCTCTGTAGCGGGCCTGGCGTCTCACCACCTCCTCCGGGCTGTCAGCGCGCCCCTGGTTGTACCAAACTCTGCATCCGCGCTCCAGTAGAGGGCGCAGGATTTCCCACACTTTCCCTCTGTCAGCCTCCGCAAAAGCCAGATAAATATAGGACTCTTCCCCCTCATAGGGCGGATATTTTCTATAACAGTCGTACACAGCTATACTCCGATCTTGTCAGCGTTATTTGAATATCATAACTCAGCTCTTGTCATATCGTCAATTTCGCAAAAAAAGAGCGCCGCTTATAGAAGCGGCACCCCTTTTCCCCGAATGAGACTTATTCAATCTCCACATACGTATACTCGATGATATCTTCCCTATCCTGATCAATGCCCTTGGTGAAGCGGTGAACAGCCGTCGGATTATTGTTCTCATCTACTTCTTCAATTTCACCGTTGCAATCAAACGCAAGACCTGTATCTCCGCTATAAGACTCATACCCGATCACAGTTGTACCTTCGTATTTATAAACCATTTTCGTAGCATAGCTCTCTTCGTCGTCTGTTTTGGGATGGTCTTCACTATAATAAAAACTTACTGTCGCATACATTATTCCATCGGAAATAAATCCTTCCTCATAAGAAGAAATGCTGCCGTCGCTGTTGTAAAAATCGCATGTATACTGATCATCCGTATAGGAGTATTCTTTGTATTCGCCCGTGGGATTCTTATCTGCATCTAAAGAAACCTGCTTAAGGACGCGGCCAACTTCATCCAGTTCATTTTCATAATAGTTTTCGGTAACCTTATCATCTGAAGATTTGTTAGTGTTCTTATAATGAACCAGATTTCCATATTCATCATATTCGTACTCGATCTCTACACTATAAGTTCCACTTCCATTCGACGATATTTCTAATACTCTGTTTCCTTTTTCATCATAATCATACTCATTTTGGCTAAAAACCACTTTCTCTCCGTCTACCAGGTCATAGACCATCATTGTTTTTACACGGACTTTTTTCTCTTTAGCCGGAGTATCCGTCGGCTCAACAGCAGCATCTGCCTGCGCTTCCGTCACCTGTCCCTCTGCAGCATCCATTTTTTCAGCCGATATATCCGTGGTCTCTGCAGCTGTGTCTGCCTGTGCTTCCTGCACCTGTTCCTCTGCAGCATCTTTTTCTTCAGTGGACTCAGTCTGCTGTGCCTCCCCTGTAGTTGCTGCGCCTGTACTTCCGGATCCTCCGCATCCTGTCAGTAACAGAAATACCATGGATGTCGCCAGCATCATGCCAACCAGTCTCTTTTTCATTGTATTCCTCCTTGTCATATGTTTATAGAAACAATGCCATAATAGTAATTATACGCTCATGCCACTGGTTTTAAAGGCAAAAGGTCGTACACCATATAGCCCTGGGCAAAAAAAGGAAAGGAGCAGCCGCGCTAAGATCATTACTTATCGCGGCTGCTCCTTTACTAACTTAACAATATTCAGTTGCTATCGAAAAGCTACTTCTATCTTTTCACTCCTTATTTGATCACTCCATTTTACTGGATCTCGATCTTCTTGGCTTCCTTCTCGGGAAGGGAATCTCTCTTCGGGAATTTGACTTCAAGTACGCCGTCGTTATAAGCTGCGTGGATATCCTCGTGAAGGACATTTGCTACGCGGAAGCTTCTGCTGTATGACTGCGTGTGTCTCTCCCTGCGAATGTATCTGGTATTCTTGTCCTCTTCCTTCTTCTCCTCGTTGTGGGAAGCGCTGATCGTAAGGATGTTGTCCTTAAGGTCGACATGGATGTCTTCTTTCTTAAAGCCGGGCAGCTCTGCCTGCAGGATATAGTTGCCGTCCTTTTCGATCACATCGGTATTGAAACCTGCAAAGGACTTCTCAAGTCCGCCGTCATCTAAAAATGCAGGGAAGAACGTTCCAAAATCTTCAAATGGATCTCTCCAGAAGTTGCTGTTTCTTGTAAAGATTGCGGGTGTGAACATATCTATACCTCCTTTATCAGGTGAATTTACGCATTCGTTTTTCTTGACCCGGGAACTCTGATTCCGGCTCTCTGCCGTTTGTCTGTTCCTTTTGTTCTCTTTCTGATATATGTTATACTATATATATAACAATTAGTCAACACCTTTTTTCAATTTTTTTCAAGATATTCTCCGGGCAAAAAAAAGCAGGCTCTACGCTCAACGAAAAGCGTATTGCCTGCCCTGTGTTATGCAGGTATGATCTTTGCCTGCATTATATGCCTGTATTACCAGACTTCCAGTCGATCCTGCGGCGCGAGATACATTGCGTCCCACATCGTCACATTATAGGTGTCGTAAAACTCCTGAAACTGCTGTACAACGACGTTTACCCTCAGGTAAGGGAGCGGATGTGTGTCCTGGGACAGTGAATAGTACTCGCTTCGAAGTGTTGTGATCGTTCTCCAGGTCTCTGCGAAATTTCTGAAGAACTTATCGTAATCAAACTCTTCTTCCTTTGCCGCTATCCTGAGAAGGATCTTCATCGCGACGAGGTCAGCGATCGCTTCCCCCTCGATCTGGGAGCCCACGCAATAGGTATCCTGGAACGGCTCGATCTGATCGTAATACGCCGACAGCTTGTCCGCTCTTTTTGCAAAAGCAGCCTGATCCTCCTCTGTCCACCAGTTCCTGAAATTACCCTTTTCGTCGAACTGGCAGCCCGTCGTGTCAAAAGCGTGCGAGATTTCATGGGCGATCGTATCGCCGACGTTTGCAAACAGCTCTTCCCTGCTCATCCCGGGATTATACAGTTCGCCGCCGAGGATACCTCCGCAGATCGTGATCGCGTTCTGGGAAGGGTCGTAAAAAGCGTTGACCTGCTGCACTCTGGACGTCCAAATGTCACGGTCGACCTTCTGGTTAACTCTGGAGCGCATCCTCTGCACCCAGTAAGCGCCAACTTCGTCCTGTGCGGTAAAGAGATTTCCGCCCTCTTCAGAGCCGGCAAAATCCAGACCGCTGTCATCTTCCCATTTATCCGGTTTGGCGATCCTAAGCTGCAGGTGATCCAGTTTGTTGATCGCCTCTTTGCGTGTGGCTTCAGAGAGGAATGTCTCTTCGGAGAGCATGTTGCGGTACTCCGCCATGATCTCCCGGACGATCCCGGTCACTTCCTCTTTTGTCTCGTCCGTCACATAACGATCTGCATAAAGGTGCCCGATCTGCATCGGAAGGAAAGTATTGACCGCATCGCTTGCGGATTTCTCATCCGATTTTGTACCTACAGCACCGCTGATGCCGTTGATCACTTTGTAGTAGATATCATAGCATCCCCTGTCAAGCAGAGTCGCGTAGTCCTGTGCCGTGTAGCAGATCAGATAGTCTTTGAGATTCTCGACATTAGACTCGTCATAAAGAACATCCATCGCCGCGAGCCAGTCCGGCTGTGTCAGGATATACGAGTCCGAGCCGTCTCCGCCGTACGCGGCGATCATCGCGCGGATCGGGAAATCTCCTGCTTCCGCTTCTAACTGCTCCATGGTCCTCGGATTGTTCTCTTTAACTATCGCGTTCCTGTCGCTCGCTTCCTCTGTTGTCATGATATACTTGGCGATGTCCTGTTCAAACGCAAAACACCCTTTTAAGATATCGGTTGCTTCACTGTCAGTAAATCCCAGCTCCACAAGAATATGCCGGATCACTTCATCGTAATAGGGCTCCGCCATAGCGTCGGCTTCCGTCATCATTCCGTAATACATGGAATCCCCGAAGATCAGGTCGATCGGCATGACATAGACAGCGTAGTAATCAGCGTTGTTCCAATCGACACCCACATCGCAGGTCAGAAGTTCGGTCGCCGATATCGCTGTCTCCGGTCTGCTCAGATAGGCCGTAAGGTCGTCCAGTGTCTGAACTTTGAAAAGAGGATCCAGCAGCTTTTTCAAAGGCTCAATGCCGAGCGCGTTCCTGTCATCCCAGTTGAGCCACATATTGTAGTATTTCTGTACGAGCTCCTGGTCGTGGATGAGCGCCTCGTCCGTCTCTTTCTCCGGATTCTGCAAAACATCAAGCAGCTGGGAGTCCACTTCGATCGCCCACTCAGTGATCGGATCATAGCTTGAATAGCCGTCAGGTATCTTTGTGCTGAGCATCCAGTCCCTGTTGACATGCAGATAGAAATCATCCTGCGGCGATGTTTCTGATGTGAGACGCGCCCATTCCTGGACGTCGGAATCGATCCATGTCGCGGGATCAACTCCTGCGATCCCCGTCCCCGTTCCGATTTCCTCAGCTTCCTCTCCGGGACCTCTCGGCTCCTCGCCCGATCCGCTGCCCGGTTCGTCTTTCGGCTCTTCCGCGGGTTCTTCTCCGGGTTCTCCCTGATCACCGGCATTTCCATCATCCGTTGTCTGTGAGGTCACCGCCTCCCCTGAAGTGCTGCCTGCCGTGCTTCCCTCTCCCGCGCCCGGTTTGACCGAACAAGCCGCAAGGGAAAAAGCCATGATCAGTGCGAGTAATAACGCTGTGCTCTTTTTCGCCAAATTCTTCATATCTGCCTCCGTCCTATAGTAATACCGCAAGGATATCATCTCCACCTTACGTTTCTGCTGCCGCATTATCCCTTCCATCCCTTCCGGTAATCATGCCGTTAGGGCGTCGCTCTTTCCGGTATACAGCTGATAATAGCGGCCTTTCTGTGCCAGGAGCTCCTCGTGGTTGCCGCGCTCTACAATGCGCCCGTTTTCAAGGACCAGGATCGTGTCACTGTTTTTGATCGTTGAAAGTCTGTGTGCGATGACAAAGGTCGTCCTGCCATTCATCAGCTTGTCCATGCCATCCTGAACGATCTTCTCAGTTCTCGTGTCGATGGAACTGGTCGCCTCGTCCAAAATGAGGACCGGGGGATCCGCAATTGCCGCCCTGGCGATCGCAAGGAGCTGTCTCTGTCCCTGGGAAAGATTGGAGCCGTCCCCCTTGAGCATCGTATCATACCCCTGAGGAAGCCTCTTGATAAAGCTATGGGCATTTGCAAGTTTAGCCGCTGCAATGATCTCCTCCTCCGTGGCGTCCAGTTTGCCATAGCGGATGTTCTCCCGCACTGTACCGGTGAACAGATGGGTATCCTGAAGCACCATTCCGAGCGACCGACGCAGGTCCGGTTTTTTGATCTTGTTGATGTTTATATTGTCATAGCGGATCTTGCCGTCCTGAATATCGTAAAAACGGGTGAGAAGGTTCGTAATGGTCGTCTTGCCGGCGCCGGTGGAGCCGACGAGCGCAACTTTTTCGCCCGGCTTTGCGTGGATCACGATATCGTGAAGGACCATCTTGTCATCCCTGTAACCGAAATCCACGTTGTTAAATGTAACGTCGCCTTCCATTCTCTGATACGTTATACTGTGGTCGGACTGTTTGTGATAATGCCTCCACGCCCAGTGCCCGGTATGCTTCTCCGTCTCCAATACGTTGCCGTTCTCGTCGTACTCGCAATTAACGAGCGTGACATAGCCCTCATCCTTCTCCGGTTCTTCATCGAGAAGCCTGAAGACCCTTTCCGCACCTGCAAGCGCCATGATAATACTGTTAAACTGCATGCTGACCTGGTTGATCGGCATACTGAAACTCTTATTCAGCGTCAGGAAACTTGCCAGCGCGCCGACAGTGAATCCCGCATAGGAATTGAGCGCGAGAATTGCACCGACGATCGCCGCGACGACATAGTTCGCGTTACCCATCTGCGCGTTGACCGGTCCGATCATGTTGGCGAACGCGTTCGCCTTGAACGCGCTCCGGCAGAGCTCTTCATTGAGCTCATCGAACGTCTTGACGCATTCCTCCTCATGACAGAACACTTTAACGACCTTCTGCCCGGTCATCGTCTCTTCAATGAACCCGTTCAGCTTACCGATGTTCCTTTGCTGTGCGACAAAGTTTCTCCCGGAATTCTGGGTCACCTTCATTGTAAGGAACAGCATGAGCGCTACCATAACGAGCGTTACCAGCGTCAGCGGAATGCTCAGGATCAGCATCATACTCAGAATGCTTACAATGGTGATCGCGCTGTTGAACATCTGCGGCACGCTCTGGCTGATCATCTGGCGCAGCGTATCGATATCGTTCGTATAGACGGACATAATGTCCCCGCGGGTATGCGTGTCAAAATACTTAATGGGAAGACTCTCCATATGATCAAACAGATCTTCCCTGAGTCGCTTTAACGTCCCCTGGTTGACGTGCACCATCGTGACCTGCTGGGTGAATGCTGCCGCGATCCCGATCCCGTAGAACAGAACCACTCTGGACATGGCCGCTAAGAGCGGTGCATAATCAGGATCCGGCTGTCCGATCATCGGCGTGATATAGGAATCGATCAGCGTCCTTGTGAACATTGTCCCCTGTATATTGGCAAAAACAGAGAGTATAATGCACACGAAAACAAGGAGCATTTGTGCACCGTAGTTTTGAAAAACATATCTCATGATCCTCTTAAAAAGGAGTCCGGGATTATCCACTTTCGGACGCGGTCTGCCGGCCATCCGTCTGCTGCCTCCGCCGCCTTTTATTTCCCTGGTTCTCTCTTCTTCCGCCATTTCATTATCCTCCAAAGATCTTTACCTGAAAAGCGTGCTTCGTTTTACCGGCATTTACTCTTTTTTGTCAAAATCCGCATCTCCGCCGGCACCGACCTGGGACTCGTACACTTCTTTATAGATCTCGTTGTTCATAAGGAGCTCCTCGTGTGTTCCGAACCCGTTCACCCTTCCTTCGTCCATAACGATGATCCTGTCGCAGTCCTTCACACTGGAGATCCTCTGCGCGATGATCAGCTTCGTTGTTCCGGGGATCTCCTCCCGGAACGCCTTGCGGATCTTTGCATCCGTAGCGGTATCCACAGCACTGGTGCTGTCATCGAGGATCAGGATCTTCGGCTTCTTTAGCAGCGCCCTCGCGATACACAGTCTCTGCTTCTGACCGCCCGATACGTTCGTGCCGCCCTGTTCGATCCAGGTGTTGTAGCCCTCAGGCATTTTCTCGATGAACTCGTCGGCGCACGCCATCCGGCAGGCCCTTTTGCACTCTTCTTCCGTAGCATCCTTATCACCCCAGCGCAGATTGTCCAGGATCGTCCCGCTGAACAGTACGTTCTTCTGAAGGACGACAGCAACCTGGTTTCTGAGAGCTTCCAGGTCATAGTCCCGCACATCGTTGCCGCCAACAAGAATGCGCCCTTGCGTTACGTCATAAAGACGGCTGATGAGATTTACCAGCGATGATTTCGCGCTTCCGGTACCTCCAATGATTCCGATACTCTCACCGGAACGGATGGACAGGTCAATGTCCTTGAGGACCGGATCGCCCGACCCGGGTCGGTAAGAGAAGTCTACATCTTTAAATACTATACTTCCGTCCGGGACTTCCATGATAGGGTTCTCGGGATTTGTAAGATCGCTTCGCTCATTGATCACTTCCACAATACGTTTTGCACTCGCTTCAGACATCGTGATCATAACAAAAACCATGGAGAGCATCATAAGGCTCATGAGGATGTTCATGCAGTAAGCCAGAAGGCTCATGAGTTCGCCGGTCCCAAGCTCTTTGGAAATGATCAGATGTGCGCCAAACCAGCTGATCAGAAGAATGCATGCGTAGACAACTGACATCATGACAGGCATGACGCCCGCAATGTTCATTTCCGCTTTAACGAACATCTCGTATATATTCTGCGCCGCTGTGTGGAAGCGGTTTTTCTCGTAATCTTCCCTTACATATGCCTTTACGACACGGATCGCCGATACGTTTTCCTGAACGCTTGCGTTGAGGTCGTCATATCTTCGGAATACCTGCTGGAAGTATTTGGTCGCGCGGCGCATCACAAAGGACATTACTATCGCAAGGAAGATCACGGCGATCAGATAGATACTTGCCAGTTTAGGGCTTATGATAAAAGACATCGCCATGGCAATGATCATAGAAAACGGCGCCCGCATTGCCATTCTCAGGATCATCTGGTATGCATTCTGGATATTCATCACATCTGTCGTCAGCCTTGTGACAAGGCTCGAGGATGAGAACTTGTCAATGCTTGCGAAAGAGAAGGTCTGAATATTGTCGTACATGGCTTTTCTGAGGTTCTTTGCAAAGCCGGTCGCTGCTTTCGCCCCGAATACGCCGCCGAGGATGCCAAAGATCAGTCCGAGTATTGCAACGGCCACCATGATCATCCCCGTCCTGACAATATAATCCATATCCGATCCGCCAATTCCAATGTCCACGATCCTTCCCATAAGCACGGGAATGATCATTTCGCAGATAACCTCCCCGATCATGCAGATCGGTGTCAGGATGGAAGGCAGTTTGTACTCTTTGATTTGTGCTAACAATGTCTTTAACATAACAGTTCCTCGCGTTATTCGATTGACTTGAGTGATTCGATCATATCGATCTTTCTGATCGTAAAGAACGAAAAGAAATTGACGGAAAGCGAAAACAGGAATGTCAGTGCCGCTGCCAGAATATAACTGTGCCGATGGACGCTTCTTCCGAACATCAGGTAATCCACTTCAATCGTGGTGATCAGCCAGCTGTGGAGCCACTTCCCCATAAACATTCCGACAAAAACGCCGATCAGCGTCAAAAATCCGTTTTCCCTGTAGACGTACGAAGCTGTCTCGCCGTCGTAAAACCCCAGGACTTTTAGCGTCGCCAGTTCCCTGATCCTCTCTGTCACATTAATGTTCGTGAGGTTGAACAGGACGAGAAATGCAAGGAGCGCAGCGCATGCGATGAGGATCACGATGATCATGTTGATGCTTCGGATGCTGTTTTCGAACCTTGTCCGCAACTTATCGATCCTGCTGTAGGAAACGACGCCTTCTGTTGAGATCAGCCGGGAAGCGGCTTTCTCTTCCTGTGCCCCTTCTGCGAGCCTCACAAGTACGGTGTTGTAAAGCGGCCACTCTCCCATGATCTGTTTCCAGCTATTTCTGGTCATGTAGGCATAGTGGTAGACGTAATTCTCCGTGATCTCACCGATGACGGCTTTAAATTCCTCTTCGTCCGCGTTGACCAGTGTGACCTCGTCGCCGATCCCCACGTTCAGGATCTCGGCCATCTTTTCGTCGATGACGATCCCGTCCGGCGCTTTATTAAACGGTCTTTCGAACAGTTCCCTGTACTTTTGTCTGACGCCTCCCCCATGCTTTCTGTGACGCAGGTTTGCAAATCCGTCAAGGCTTCCCAGATCATCAATACAGGTCACAGTAACATTATCGGCTTTGCCGTCTTTCGTCTTGAAATTGAGATAGACCTGATAGCATTCCACGCTGTCCTCGATCTCGTCCATCTGCGCCATCACTTCTCTCAGGTTTACTTTTTGTGCGACATTTATGTCCTCCGAGATACTTACCGCCGCGTCATAGCATGTCACTTCATCGAACTGCCATGCCAAAATATCATAGATCGATTCTTTGAGTCCCAATCCGGCGACGACGAGCGCGGTACAACCACCGATCCCCGCCACGGTCATCCAAAACCGCCTTTTATAGCGAAACAGGTTCCTGACACTGACTTTCTGCAGAAACGAAAGCCTTTTCCAGATGATCGGGATCCGCTCGATCAGGACTCTCTTTCCGGGCTTGGGCGCCCTGGGCCTCATAAGAGACGCGGCGGAAGCGTTCATTGCAGACCAGGAAGCGGCTGCAGCGGAGCCCGCTGTTGCAAGAACCGCCATGCCCACGGAATACGCGAGGATCTTTGGTATAACCAGAAACTGAAATGGCGGGAGCAGGTATTGCATTCCCCATTCATAGTATATGATGAAAGGAAGAAACAAAATACCGAAGATCCACCCGCTGAAACCGCCAAAAAGACTTGCCGCCAGCGCGTAACCGATATACTTGAGGCCAACACCTGCCGTCGAGAAGCCGAGCGCCTTCATACAACCTATCTGTGTCCGGTGGTCTTCCACCATTCTCGTCATCGTGGTGAGCGAGCTCAGCGCGGCAACCAGGAAAAAAATCATCGGAAACACGTCCGCAAGCTTGCTCATCCGCTCCGAGTCCATAGAGAACTCCTCGTAGTTTTCAAGCGTGCTCCTTCCAAGAATATACCACTTTCCTCCTTCGATCTGAATTGAATCCAGCCCGGCCCCAAAGATCTGCGCCGCCATATCGGTGATCGTCGTGTCGCGGATCAGTTCCTCGTGCCGAATAGCTGCCCTCTCTTTTCCCAGCGTTTTCAGCTCATCTGACAACCGCTCGACCTGCTTTTTATAATCCGGATCCGAATAGCAGTCCATAGGATCCAGCTCATCCATAGTCATGTAAAGTGCGCTATAGTAATCCCCTGTGAAGGCATCTTCCGGTATCGAGACCCATGCTGTTAAATTACCGCTTCCAATACTGGATGCACCTCTTTCCTTGGAGATGTACATGGGACTGAGTGCCGTTCCCACCACCACAAAAGTGTGCTCTTTGAGAACACTCGATTCCGTCGTAAACTTGTCCGCGTCTTTGGTATCAAGTGTGACCGGATCGCCGATCCCAATTCCGAGCTTATCCAAAAGAGCCTGTTCCGTAACGCATTCCCCGCTGTTTTCAGGGAGCCTTCCGTTCACAAGCTTGAGCATGTTGACTCTCTTTGGCAGGGAAAACACTGTGACTGTCTCTTCTTTTGCAAGCGCGTCAAAAGATTTCCTGCCTTCGATCTCAGTGATCGCCGGAAGTTCAGAACTTCCCTGCCATGTTCTGATAGCGTCAATATCTGAATCAGTTAGTCCCAGCGTAGAGACGATGCGCAGGTCCATCAGGTTCTGCTCATCGTAATAGACATCCAAAGAGTGCTTCATATCCGGCGATGTGGTCCTCAGTCCGGCTAAAAAGCTCACCGCTAGAAAATTCATTATGAGCAGGGAGAAAAACTTCTTTTTCGTGTGAAGGATCTCTCTGACCGCATCGGTCAAAAGCCTGTTCCGTACTGCCATTGTGTTATCACTTTCTGCTCATTCTGCACCAGGCAGTCACATTTAGTCAAACGGTCATCTATCAGCCCTAAAGCCATCCTCCGGTTATCAGGTCACCACTCGATCTGCTCTACCGGTACCGGTTCCCTGTTGATCTCCAGCTTGTCAACTTTTCCGTTTCGGATGTGGATCACCTTGTCTGCCATGGGGGTCAGCGCCAGGTTATGTGTGATGACGATCACGGTCATCCCTCTCTCTCTGCACGTTTTCTGTAAAAGCCCAAGGATCTGCTTTCCTGTAACATAATCGAGAGCTCCGGTAGGTTCGTCGCACAGAAGAAGCTTCGGGTTTTTGGCAAGTGCGCGCGCGATCGCCACTCTCTGCTGTTCTCCGCCGGACAACTGGGAGGGAAAGTTGTTCATTCTTTCCTTAAGACCTACCTCAACCATTGTCTCTGCAGCATCCAGTGGATTTTTACAGATCTGGGACGCGAGTTCCACGTTTTCAAGCGCCGTAAGGTTTTGGACAAGGTTATAGAACTGAAATACGAATCCGATATCATATCTTCTGTATTCTGTCAGCTGCCTGGAAGTACTCTTGCTGACCTCTCTTCCATCAACAATGATCCGGCCGGACGTACACTGATCCATCCCGCCCAGCATGTTTAAGATCGTTGTCTTTCCTGCTCCGCTGGGACCGACGATCACGGTAAACTCACCTTTATCAATGGTGAAATCGGCGCCGTTTACCGCTCTTATCTCCACTTCTCCCATGCGGTAGATCTTTTGTACATTCTCGAACAGAATAAAAGGTTCATTCATCTTTCTTTTTTTAAAAAGTGCCAGAGCTTTATCACAGTCCTGGCACTTTTCCTCCGTTTATAATTCCGGCAGTTATCCGTTAGCACCGGCATCGCCGTTATCGCCGCCGTTATCGCCGCCGCCGTTGTCGCCGCCGTTATCCCCGCCGCCGTTGTCGCCGCCGTTATCGCCGCCGCCGTTGTCACCGCCGTTATCTCCGCCGCCGTTGTCGCCGCCGTTATCCCCGCCGCCGTTGTCGCCGCCGTTATCTCCGCCGCCGTTGTCGCCGCCGTTATCTCCGCCGCCGTTGTCGCCGCCGTTATCCCCGCCGCCGTTGTCGCCGCCGTTATCTCCGCCGCCGTTGTCACCGCCGTTATCTCCGCCGCCGTTGTCGCCGCCGTTATCTCCGCCGCCATTGTCGCCGCCGTTATCTCCGCCGCCGATATCCTGACCGGAGCCGCCTCCGGAATCTCCACCATTATCAGGCTCCTCAGGTTTCGTAGGAGCAAGTGTAGGCGTCGGGACTACAGGTGCCTGTGTAGGCGTAGGTGTAAGAGACGGTGTCAGCGTAGGAGTCGGTGTTTTTGAAGGCTCATGGTGATCCCAATCATCGTCGTCCCACTCCTGGTCCCTGAGGGCTCTTTCTTCCTTCGCCCGGTCGTAGTCCTTGAATGCAACCGGTTCAAGTTCCTCGTGGATCAGGTTCATGAAACTTTTCCAGATCCTTCCCGGCCATGCTGCACCCTGAAGGCCGCGAACGCTCTGCGGAGTGTCATATCCAACCCAGACTGCTGTCGTATAGTAATGGGTGAATCCACAGAACCATCCGTCCTTGGCGTCATCTGTCGTACCGGTCTTGCCGGCGCAGGGCATGCTGTTGTTGAGCCTTAAGCCGCGGCCTGTGCCCCAGCCTTCCTCCATAACCCCCTGCAGAACGCTGACCATTTCTCTTGCCGCGTTCTTGTCATAGACTTTAGAGGAGACTCCCTCGTAACTGTAGACCGTCGATCCCTTGTAATCCACGATCTTTTTAATGCAGGTAGGGATCCGGTATTTACCGTCATTCTGGAGCGTGCAGTAACCCGCTGCCATTTCCACAGGCTCAACGCCGTAAGTAAAACCGCCAAGGCTGGTCGCGAGAGTGTAGTCTGAATCCACGATCTCGGAAAAATGCATCGCCTTGAGCTTGGACAGACCATATTTGGGCGTAATGTCCTCATAGACCTGCCATGCAACGGTATTGAGCGATCTCTGTACGGCTTCGCTCAGTTCGATCTGGCCCATGTAACCGCCATCAAAGTTCTTTGGTCCGTCTTCAATCTCCTGGTCTTCCACAAGTGTGCCGGGATAGTATCCTCTTTCAAAACCGGGCGTATAGACGACCAGCGGCTTGATGGAGCTTCCTGGCTGCCTGTGGCTCTGATAGGCACGGTTCAGCGTAAGACCCGCATCGATCTCCTGGGACCGTCCGCCGACCATTGCGACGACCTGCCCCGTACTGTTATCAATACACACAGCCGCACCCTGCATCTTGTACTTGCCGTCGTCCGCTGTGTCAGTAAAGTCCTCCAGTTCCTCGTCCACACAGGTCTGCAGTTCTTCCTGCATCTCCATGTCGAAAGAGGTATAGATCTTATAGCCCCCCTTGAGCAGTTTCGCAAGGCACGCGTCATACAGTTCATTGTATACCTTGTCGTATGCGGCGCGCTCATCGTCGCTGGCGAAATCGTATCGAAGAGAAAAATCCGGGTCTTCGGTCTGCATGAGAACTTCCGTGGCGCACTTATAGGTATACGTCAACACATATGTATTCTCGTTCAGGTTCGACTTTTTATTCCCGCTAAGGTCGAGCACGATATTCTCATTCGTAGCGTGGTCGTACTCCCCCTGTGAGATCACGCCGTCTTTGAGCATGTTTGCAAGGATCAGGTCCCGCCTCACTACCGTATGATCGGGATGGACAAGCGGATCATAGTATGTCGGGCTGTTGGGGATCGCGCACAGGTAAGCGACCTGCGACAGGTCGAGCTTGTCGGGCGTCTTGTTAAAGTACCCTTCCGAAGCGGAGGCAATCCCGTAATAGCCGTTCATGAAATATATATTGTTGAGATAAAACTCAAGTATCTGGTCCTTGTTATACTTCTTTTCAAGATCCCATGCGATAAAGATCTCCTCGATCTTTCTCTCCCAGGTCCTTCCGTTGTTGAGGAATATTCCTCTCGCAAGCTGCATCGTGATCGTGCTTCCGCCCTGCGTGATCTGCCTGCGCATGACCAGCTCTTTAGCGGCACGAAGGATCGCTTTGTAATCGACGCCATTGTGCTTGTAAAAACTCTTGTCTTCAATGCTGACGATCGCCTGCTTGAAAAGATCGGGGATCTTTGAATACGTAAGGTAGTTGGAATCCTTATCCGGCAGGGTCTCCGAAACGAGATTGCCGTCAGCGTCATAGATCTCTCCGGTCTGGGAAGGCACAAATGTCTCTTTCGTAGACTCCGAAACGAACATGTCCGCTTCGTCCTTCATCGCCTTGACCCTGTCATAATAACCGCCAAAATAGAAAATGCACAGGACCGCGAGCATTCCCGTTAAGATCAGCAGCAACAGCGCTTTTAAAAAGATAAGAAACGGATTTCTTTTCTTTTTTCTATTGCGTTCATTCTTAGCCATCGCTTCCTCCGGTATAAATAGAATAATACAAAGTTATCATAGCACCCTTCAGGATAATATTCCAAACAATATTCTCGTAAAAACCGGAGGAAGGGGCCGGCATTCATCAGGCGCCTGTCTTTTCATCCGCTTTCTCTTTTTTAGGGATCCTTCCGTATAACTTTGCCAGCTGATAGATGCTCCTGCTCAGATCCGGTGACAGGAAATGGGGCTGCAGCCTCCACTTCCAGTTTTCACCGAGTGTTCCGGGGTGGTTGATCCTTGCTTCTTTTCCCTTTACAAGATAGTCCTGCAGCGGGATCACACACAGATCCGCCACGGAGCGGTAGGCTTCCCGGATCATATCCCATACGAAAGTACCGTAATCCGTATTCTCGGAATGGATATATCTTCTTGCAAGATCTCTGTCGTGGTCACTGATCTCCTCGATCCATGCCCTGGTCGTCGTATTGTCGTGCGTACCGGTATAAACGACACAGTTTTTGATATGGTTATAAGGCAGGTAATAGCTGTACTCCGTCCAGTCGAACGCGTATTGCAGGACCTTCATTCCCGGATAACCGGCATCTTCCAGAAGCTTCTCCGTAACCGGAGTGAGCGTTCCGAGGTCCTCAGCAATGATCGGAATGTCGCCGAGATCCTTTTTTAAGTGGTTAAAGAAATCCATGCCGGGTCCCTTCATGATCTCGCCGTTCTCAGCTGTCTTATCACCGTACGGGACTGCGTAATACTCGGCAAATCCATTGAAATGGTCTATGCGCAGGACGTCGTAGAACTCCATATTGCGCTTGATCCTATTGATCCACCATTTGTAGCCGCTCCTCTTGAGCGCCTTCCAGTCGTACAGGGGATTGCCCCAAAGCTGACCGGTCTTCGAGAAAGCGTCCGGCGCGCAGCCTGCTACGTCGATCGGATCCCCGTTCTTATCAAAACGGAAGATCTCCTTGTGCGCCCAGGAAGCAGCGCTGTCCATTGCCACATAGAACGGGATATCACCGATGATGCTGATTCCCTTTTCCCTTGCGTAGTTGTGGAGCTTTTCCCAGTGTCTTGAGAATTCGTACTGCTGGAAGTAGTAAAACCCCATCTCGTCCGCGAGTTCCTGTTCCGCCTTTGAGAGCGCGGCATGATGGCGCGTCTTGAGTCCTTCCTCCCAGGACTGCCAGCTCTTTCCCTGCTCTCTCTGCTTTATGGACATATACAGCGCATAGTCTTTGAGCCAGTACGCTTCCTTTTTAAGGAATGCCTTGTATTCGTCCGCCTGCTGCGAAGCGCCGTTGTGAAGCTTTCCGCCGATGCTGTCCTTGAATCTCTCATACGCCTTTCTGAGAAGCGGATAGCGGTTCTCGTACATCGCGCCGTAATCCACCTTTTCCGGATCCGAGCCGAACCATACGGACTCACACTCTCCCCATGTGAGCAGTCCGTCGCCGATCAGCTGCTCAAGATCGATAAAATAGGGATTTCCCGCAAAAGAGGAGACGGATTGATAGGGGCTGTCCCCGTATCCCGTCTGGCAGAAAGGAAGCACCTGCCACATACTCTGGCCGGATTCCTTTAAAAAGTCGATGAACGCGTAAGCTTCTCTGTCAAAGCACCCGATCCCGAAACGGGAGGGCAGGGAAAAAACCGGCATCAGAATACCGCACTGTCTCTTCATAAAACTGTTATCCTTTCTATTTTCAAAAAGTTTGTTTGCTGCAAATCCGTTGACCTTAAGTCTGTTCCTTGCAAGCGGAAGGAGGATTACCCTTTACGAATAATCCTCCACCGTAGTAAACGACCTATAGTGCTGAACTGTTCCTTGTTCTTATTTTCAGGTTTTCCTGCCGTCTGTCAGAAAACTGTCAAAAAACAGGCAATAGGAAAAGCCGCTTTTCTAAATGTATAGCTATGTATAGCTGTGAACAGCTCTCCACCGATCAATAGTTCTCTGCATGAATCTCGAAGTAAGCCTGAGGATGATCGCAGACAGGACATACATCGGGAGCGCTCGGTCCGACAACGATATGGCCGCAGTTTCCGCATTCCCATACGCGGTCTCCATCCTTGGAGAATACAAGCCCGCCTTCGATATTCGCGATCAGCTTGCGATATCTTGCTTCATGCTCTTTCTCGATCTCAGCGACCATCTCAAAGAGGTTCGCGATCTCTGTGAAGCCTTCTTCTCTTGCATCCTTTGCGAATCCGGGATACATCTCAGTCCACTCGTAGTTCTCTCCGTCCGCTGCGATCTCAAGGTTGTCCTTCGTTTCGTGCACGCCCTCAAGGATCTTGTACCAGATCTTGGCATGTTCTTTCTCATTGGCTGCTGTCTGCTCGAAGATCTTCGCGATCTGTACATAACCGTCTTTCTTCGCCTTAGCAGCAAAGTAGGTGTACTTGTTGCGAGCCTGAGACTCGCCTGCAAAAGCTTCCATGAGATTGTCAAACGTCTTTGTTCCAATCAGGTTCTTGCCCAGTTTTGCATAAATATCTGACATCTTCGTTCCTCCATAAAGATATGTTTGATAATGATAGTGTTACCTTGCATCTTAGTCATAGTGTAGCACAATTCTCATTTCAGATATAGTATTTTTGTGAGATTTGTTTACTGCGTTCTCCAAAGCTGGGCAAGAGTACATCCAAGGACCGCACCTATCAGACAGCCTGTCGTATTGCTGATGATATCGTCCACCTGAAAATATCCCAGATGCCAGCGGAGCTGCGCGTATTCCGTTGCGCAGCTGCACAGAAATCCGACAAGCGTACAGGCCGGAATACTGTACCGCATTGGCCTTATCAGAAACGGCAGAAGGTACCCCATTGGAATGTAAAGAAGAATGTTGAGGAACACCTCTCTTGCCGCCGTAAAGCTGCCTATATGAATATGCCGAAGCGTTTCATCGACTCCCTTCGGCAGCATCCTCAAAGTCTCTTTCAGTCCGTAATCGAGATAAAAGGCCTGTCTGTAACTGCCAAAAGCCGGCAGCGCCGTAAATGTTCCCGGCTGTCTGTTCAGGATCGTAAAACTCAGGTTCCCGATAAGATAAATAGCAAAAACAATCAGGGCCGTCCCTCTCACAAGCGGCTTCCATCTGAGCATACACAAAAACACCGGCAGCATTACAACCGTCGCGAGGACGATCATGGCTATTGCCCTGTCCTCCTCAGAAAACAGGATCCCGGCAAAATACTCCGCTTTTGAGATCCATTCATACATCATATCGCACATCCTTTCCAAGTCTTTTCCGGATTCAGACTTATTCCGGTTTTTCCCTACTTAAAGTCTTGCATAAAAAATGCCTGCAAGTCAAACCGGCTTACAGGCAAAAATATGACAGATATCTTACGTTTTTCTGACTTTTAAAATGATATGGAACCATACCCTCATTATGGCCTACTCCCTGTTCTGCTCAAAACGCATCCAGCCATACAGGACGCCTACGGACCCCAGCATCAGGATGCCCCAGAAATTCGGATCCGAAAGATCGGCTGTTTTCGCAGATCTGGTCTTCTGCGTCGTTGTGCTGGTCCTCGCCGGCATGGATTTCGAAATCTTTGTGGTTACGACCGTAGCGACGATCGTTCCTTCTCCATGTTTTCCCTGTTCCTCAGCTTTTTTTGCGTCGATCTCCTCTTGTCCGCTCCTTCCGACAGGCAGCGGATCATGTATATTGATGATCCTGTAGCCCTCGACGTCGGATCCAATGATCGTTTCCGTGTATCCCTCCACTCTCTCTTCAACGACCGAGTAGGACTGTCTCTCTCCGTCCTGATAGACAGCCATTTCATGAAAGGACCCGCTCCAGCCGTTTTCTTCGCTGAGCGTGAGCATTCTTCCAGCCTCTTTTCCGTTCGCGTAAAGTGTCACGACGACACGGTCAGGCCTTGTTCCATCCCTGTTCTCCTCGTCATCCCACTCGCAGCTGACCTCAACATTGATCTGCGTCTGTGTCTGCGCCGCGCTGGCACTCTGTCCCGCTATCATAATCAGGAACAGTACCGCCGGCAGAAATCTTATGATCCTGTGTATGGCACTCATTTCTTAACTCCCTCAAATGATAAAAATGCAAGTAACAAAAAAGCAAGTTCTAAAAGTCAACTGATAAATACACTATACTTATGATACATATTTTACTATTTTATTACGTTTTTGTAAATATTATTATCAATAATAATGCGTATAATTAATATATTTTTACAAATATTAAGCAAATTAACAGTGGAAATTCTGACAACATTCCATTACAATTTATAAGGTTTAGGTTTAGCAAAAACGAAGGAAAGAGAGGACTTATGGCACAGCGCACAGATATTCATAAGATTCTGATCATCGGCTCAGGTCCCATCGTGATCGGCCAGGCATGTGAGTTTGACTACTCCGGAACGCAGGCCTGCAAGGCACTCCGCAGCCTCGGTTATGAGATCGTTCTGGTCAATTCCAATCCGGCGACGATCATGACTGATCCCGAAATGGCTGATATCACTTATATCGAACCTCTAAACGTCCGGCGTATGGAGCAGATCATTGCGAAAGAACGTCCCGACGCTCTTCTTCCTAATCTTGGCGGCCAGTCCGGCCTCAATCTCTGCTCGGAACTCTATAAACAAGGAATCCTTGATAAATACGGCGTAAAGGTTATCGGCGTACAGGTCGATGCGATCGAGCGCGGTGAAGACCGGATCGAATTCAAAGAGACCATGAATAAGCTCGGGATCGAGATGGCCCGCAGCGAAGTCTCCTATTCTGTCGACGAAGCACTCGCGATCGCTGAGGAACTGGGATATCCCGTTGTTCTCCGCCCCGCCTATACAATGGGCGGCGCCGGCGGCGGCCTTGTCTATAATAAAGAAGAGCTTCGTACGGTATGTGCCCGCGGCCTGCAGGCCAGCCTTATTCATCAGGTGCTCGTTGAGGAATCGATCCTCGGCTGGGAAGAGCTGGAACTCGAAGTTGTCCGCGACAAGGACAACAATATGATCACTGTCTGCTTCATTGAAAACGTGGATCCGGTGGGCGTTCATACGGGAGATTCCTTCTGTACGGCTCCCATGCTCACGATCGATGAAGATCTGCAGAAAAAACTGCAGGAGCAGTCTTACAAGATCGTAGAGCACATCGGCGTCATCGGCGGAACGAACGTGCAGTTCGCCCACGATCCCAAGACCGGCCGCGTGGTCGTCATCGAGATCAATCCGCGCACATCCCGTTCTTCCGCACTTGCGTCCAAGGCGACAGGATTCCCGATCGCACTGGTCTCCGCCAAGCTTGCGACAGGACTTACGCTGAAGGAACTTCCCTGCGGCAAGTATGGTACGCTCGACAAATATGTTCCCGACGGTGACTATGTCGTCGTAAAGTTTGCCCGCTGGGCATTCGAGAAGTTTAAAGGTGTCAATGACCATCTCGGCACGCAGATGCGCGCTGTCGGCGAAGTCATGAGCATCGGCAAGAACTATAAAGAGGCCTTCCAGAAGGCGATCCGTTCTCTGGAAAAAGACCGATATGGCCTTGGCTTTGTGAAGAATTACAACCAGATGAGCAAGGAAAAGCTCCTCAAGCTCCTGGTCACTCCCAGCAGCGAGCGCTATTTTATCATGTATGAAGCGCTCCGTAAGGGAGCTACCGCTGATGAGATCTTTGCGATCACAAGCGTCAAGCACTATTTCATCAACCAGATGAAGGAACTTGTCGAGGAAGAAGAGGCGCTGATGAACAGCCCTCTTACCGCAGAGGCACTGATACAGGCGAAGAAAGACGGCTTCTCAGACAAGTACCTGAGCGAGATCCTGGAGATCCCGGAGAGCGAGATCCGCAAAAAAAGACTGGAACTCGGCGTTGTAGAGACATGGGACGCAGTTCATGTAAGCGGAACGCAGGACAGCGCTTACTACTACTCCACTTATAACGCGTCCGACAACAATCCTGTCTCTACAGACCGCCCGAAGATCATGATCCTCGGCGGCGGCCCCAACAGGATCGGACAGGGCATTGAGTTCGACTACTGCTGCGTCCATGCGGCAAAGTCTCTCCACTCGCTCGGTTTTGAGACGATCATCGTCAACTGCAATCCGGAGACCGTGTCCACGGATTATGACACGTCCGATAAGCTGTATTTTGAACCGCTCACACTGGAAGATGTGCTCTCGATCTATTATAAGGAAAATCCTGTCGGCGTGATCGCGCAGTTCGGCGGCCAGACGCCCCTGAATCTTGCGGCAGACCTTAAGGCGAACGGTGTCCGTATCCTGGGCACTCAGCCTGAAGTCATCGATCTTGCAGAAGACCGCGACCAGTTCCGTCTCATGATGGACAAGCTCGGTATTCCGATGCCGGAGTCCGGAATGGCTACTACTGTCGAAGAGGCGATCAAAATCGCGAATGAGATCGGTTATCCGGTTATGGTGCGTCCTTCCTACGTTCTCGGCGGACGCGGAATGGAAGTTGTCTACGACGACGATTCCATGGAGGACTACATGCTGGCGGCTGTCGGCGTCACGCCTGACCGCCCGATCCTCATTGACCGCTTCCTCAACCACGCGATGGAATGCGAGGCAGATGCGATCAGCGACGGAACGCACGCATATGTTCCTGCTGTTATGGAGCACATTGAGCTCGCAGGTATTCACTCCGGTGATTCTGCATGTATCATCCCCTCCAAACATATTCCGCAGGATAACCTGGAGACAATCAAAGAGTATACCCGCAAGATCGCGGAGGAAATGCATGTTGTCGGCCTGATGAATATGCAGTATGCAATTGAAAACGGCAAGGTTTACGTCCTGGAGGCCAACCCCAGAGCTTCCCGTACCGTTCCGCTCGTATCCAAGGTATGCGGAATCCGTATGGTTCCGATCGCGACTGAGATCATCACTTCCGAGATCACGGGCAGACCTTCACCGGTCGCAACACTCGGCGAGAGAACGATCCCTTATTACGGCGTCAAGGAAGCTGTCTTCCCGTTCAATATGTTCCAGGAAGTCGACCCCGTTCTCGGACCCGAAATGCGTTCTACCGGCGAAGTGCTCGGAATCGCTGACAAGACCGGCGAAGCGTACTTCAAGGCACAGGAAGGCGCCAACGCAGCGCTTCCCACAAGCGGCACAGTATTGATTTCCGTAAATAAGAAAGATAAGCCGGAAGTCGCTGAAGTTGCCTCTATCTTCCACGAATGCGGCTTCAAGGTTCTTGCGACCGGCGGCACATGCGATCTGATCCAGGCGGCCGGCATCCCCGCAGAGCGCGTCAAGAAGCTCTATGAGGGAAGACCCAATATCATCGACCTGATCACAAACGGAAAAGTTCAGTTGATCATCAACTCACCGGTCGGCAAAGACAGCATCCATGATGACAGCTACCTGCGCAAGAACGCCATTAAGGCCCGCGTCCCTTATATCACAACGATTGACGCGGCAAGAGCTGCCGCGGAAGGGATCCGCTACGTCATCAAACACGGTGACAGCCAGATCCGCTCTCTTCAGGAATGGCACTCCATGATCAAGTGCTGATCGCGGCATGCCTTACAGTGAAATAAACAAATAAGTATCGGAGCTGATCCTTGGTCACGAGGATCAGCTCCGGTATTATACTTTAAACATTGAACGATCAAAAACCGGAGTTATACGAATGCTCTTTTCTTCCATCAGATATTTGGTTTTTTTGACCATCACTGTTCTTTTATATTATTTGATCCCCCACCGTTTTCGCTTGATCCTTTTGTTAGCATCAAGTTTTTATTTTTATGCTTCATGGAATCCCCGCTCTATTATCTGGCTCCTGATCATTACAGCAGCTTCTTTTATTGCAGGCTTTCTTCTGTCGCGCACGGAAGATGGCAGGAAAAGAAAAATGATCACCGTGATCAGTGCCGGGGGCATTATATCAATTCTGTTGGTTTTTAAATACCTCAGCTTTTTCCTGAAGCAGTTTTTCAGTGTTGCGGATATTATGGGGATCACTTCTTTGTCCGCATTAAAAAGCAGTGCTGACAGTTTGTCGTTTGCGGCTCCCATTGGTATTTCGTTTTATACATTCATGGCATTAAGCTATGTTTTTGATGTTTCAAGAAGAAAGATCACGCCGAGCGGCAATATCGGGCATTATACTTTTTCGATCGCATTTTTCCCCCATCTTTTGGAGGGTCCTATCGATCGTCCCGGTGATCTTCTGCAGCAGATTGCCCAAAAGCATAATTTTGATTATGACAGCTTTTGCCACGGACTCGCCCTTTTTCTTTTCGGCGCCTTTAAGAAAGTTGTGATCGCAGACCGCCTGGCTCTTCTTGTCGACACTGTCTTCAACAATGTAAACGATTATACCGGACAGGCCTTTTGGGTCGCTTCCGTTTTTTATACCTTTCAGATCTACTGTGATTTTTCCGGTTATACGGACATGGCACTCGGCAGTGCGGAACTGTTGGGGTTCAAACTGACTGAGAACTTTAAAAGGCCTTATCTTGCAACATCGATCTCTGATTTTTGGCGCAGATGGCATATCTCCCTGTCAAGATGGTTCAGGGATTATATCTACATTCCACTGGGCGGAAATCGCTGTTCAGAGACAAGATGGGCTATAAATGTGCTGGTCGTTTTTCTCATCAGCGGACTGTGGCACGGTGCCTCCTGGACTTTTATTTTCTGGGGCCTTTTTCATGGCCTCTGCCAGGTGATCGGAAAATACAAGAGTAGAATATCATCGCGTATTTTCCATAATGAGACTCTTCCCCTGAAGATTTTCAGGATCCTGGTCACTTTTATGATCGTAAATATTTTGTGGGTCCTGTTCAGAGCGAATTCCTTCCATGATTTCCTCGTGATCTGCAAGCGCTCCTTTTCTCTTTCACCGGATTTCAGCATTTTCAAGCTCGGCGCCGGTAAAGGGGACGTCCTGCTGAGCCTTCTTCTTATTGCTTTCGTAATCCTGACAGATGTGATCAGCGAACTCAAAGGAGGTTACCGCTTCCTCCAGGGATTCCCGGTAATTGTCCGCCGCGGCCTTTATATGATCTGTATCTTTACTATTCTTTTATTCGGGATTTACGGCTCATTGTCCGCCGACTCATTTATTTACTTTACTTTTTGACATAAAGCTCATGGCTTAGTGTTTATAAACGGAGGTGCCATGAAAAGACTATTACGGGATGGAATTCTGTTTCTCCTGGCTTTTTTGATCCTGTTTCATTTTATAGACAGATGGACGTTTGATCCTTCTGACACTTCTTCAACTTGGAAATGGATCCAGGAAGAGCACGACGAACCAATTGATATCCTGATCATGGGAAACTCTCATGCTTTTTGCGATATCAATCCCACGATCATAAATCAGTCTATGGACCTGAATACAATGATCTTGGGTTCTAACTCCCAGCCGATGGATCAGACCTATGAAAACCTGAGGATTCTCCTTCATTACGTCCATCCGAAAGTGATCCTGCTGGAGGCAAATACTCTGGCGATCACGACGGACACTCTTTACGGAGGCGGCAACGAAGGACGTCTGTACTCCAATTTCGACAGCATCGAGAACCCTTTTTACAGATTAAGTGCCATCATCCATACAATTAAAAATTACCAGAAGTGGCCGGAAGCCTTTTCCCAGCTTCTGCGCCCCACAAATACCTGGACAAGATTTGACGATCATACGGTTGATCCCGATGACACGGAGAGCAGGGTCAATTTCCTGCTCGGCTATCACCCAAGGCATAACATCATCAAATACTCTGTTATTGAACCTGCCGAGGTTGAACAGAAGCTCATCGAACAGCGCGATAAAGGAAATACGCTCAAGAATCCGGGTTCTATTGACGCGCTGCACAAGTTCCTTGATCTTGCTGAGAAGGAAGATATTCCTGTCTATATCGTCAAGACGCCGATCCTGTATTACAAAAACGAATTGCCGCAGATCGCCAATATTGTTGAAGAGCTGTTAAAAACCGAAACAGCGATCAAAGGATATCGCAATTTCAGTGAACAAATGACCCTTATCGGTATAGAACATAATGATTTCAGTGATGAGGGACATCTGAATCGTGACGGCGCCAACAAATTTACTTTGAGCCTTACCGAATGGCTCAGCGAGGAGCTCGGCATTCCCTATGATCTTACAAAAGTGACCGGCGTCATGGGGGAATCCTACGAGGAACTGCCTGACGGAAAATACAGATACACGGTTAATCTTATGGATAATACGCTGATCAAGTTCATCACCAAAGATGAAAATGACGCAGTCACTTTTGAAACAGAATACACAGATGTCAACTATATTGATATTCCCCGCGTATCTTCCAAAAACAAGCTGTTTTACAGGATCTGTTCAAAACAGGGCGTCTCCGGACGTGAGTATCCTTTCGAGCAGATGGAATATCCCTTTATGCACGATGAAGGCATCTTATCCGGTTTTACAGTGGATAATTTCACCGTAACGCAGACAGACAATGTTTTTAAGATAGTGAACACTTATGAAGAAAACAAAGTGAAATACTCGTGGTATGTAAAGAAGGGCAAGAATGTGATCGAGAAAACGCAGTACTCAGAAGACAGCGCTTCTTTTGAGTATACGTTCAAAGATCCCGGAGAATATACGGTATTGTGCTACGTAAAACTTGTGAGCGATCCATCTGAGTCCAAATCAGAACAGGCGATCACAGTGACTGTGACAAAAGGCGGTAAGGTGACTTATACGATTCCCTGATCATTCAGAATCTACATGGATGGATCCTGCAACAAGGCAAAAAAGTGCCGGACTTCGAAAGAAGTCCGGCACTTTTTTATGCTCTTATCAATTATAATGATGATTTGCGCTGTTGATCCTGACAAGCGCTCTGTAGAGTTTCGCTTCGGCACTCACCCTTGCGATCTCCTCCAGGTTGCTTTCCGCCAGCCTTTCCTCCGCTTTCTTCTTCGCGGCAAGGGCTCTCTCCAAATCGATGTCCTCGCTCCATTCCCATGTCGTCGGAATAACGCGGCAATGGTTGTTCATCATGGAGAGCATGCCGCCGATACAAGCTGCATGCCGCTCCGTGCCGTCTTCCATGGTCACCGTGCAAGTGCCCATTCCGATCGCGGTCACATAGTTCATATGCCTCGCGAGAATAGCAAGATCACCATGTATGGTGCGCAGTTTGATCCGCTGCACCTCTCCGTCATATTCAAGGCCATCCATTGAGACGACCTGTAACCGGAAGGTTGCCATAGCGTCTTCCTCCCTTCCTCTCCGTAATTATTTCTTGGCCTTCTCAAAGACGTCATCGATCGTGCCCGCGAACAGGAACGCGCTCTCAGGAAGGTCGTCGCATTCGCCGTCGAGGATCATCTTAAAGCCGCGGATCGTCTCCTTGAGCGGTACGTACTGTCCGGGCATACCGGTGAACTGCTCCGCGACAGAGAAGCTCTGCGACAGGAAGTTCTGGATCTTTCTGGCCCTGTAAACACTGAGTTTATCCTGGTCGGACAGTTCGTCCATGCCCATGATGGCGATGATATCCTGCAGCTCTTTGTAGCGCTGAAGGACCTGTTGGACTCTTCTTGCCGTCTCATAGTGCTCTTCTCCGACCACTTCCGGCGATAGGATACGGCTGGTGGAATCCAGCGGATCCACGGCGGGATAAATACCCTGGGATGCGATGTCACGGGAAAGCACCGTTGTGGCATCCAGATGGGTAAATGTTGTCGCCGGCGCAGGGTCCGTAAGGTCGTCCGCAGGCACATAGACTGCCTGGACGGAAGTAATGGAACCGCGCTTTGTAGACGTGATCCTCTCCTGCAGAGCACCCATTTCTGTAGCAAGTGTAGGCTGATAACCTACTGCGGAAGGCATACGACCAAGAAGTGCCGACACCTCGGAACCTGCCTGCGTGAAACGGAAGATATTGTCAATGAACAGAAGCACGTCCTGATTTTTGACATCGCGGTAATACTCCGCCATTGTCAGACCGGAAAGACCGACTCTCATTCTTGCTCCCGGCGGCTCATTCATCTGGCCGTATACCAGAGCCGTCTTATCAAGAACGCCGCTTTCCTTCATTTCTCCGTAAAGGTCGTTTCCTTCACGAGTTCTCTCACCTACGCCTGTGAAGACCGAAATACCGCCGTGTGCTTTTGCGACGTTATTGATCAACTCCATGATCAGAACGGTCTTGCCGACACCCGCGCCGCCGAACAGACCAATCTTACCGCCCTTCGCATAGGGGCAGATCAGGTCAACGACCTTAATACCTGTCTCAAAGATCTCCGTTGCCGGTGTCTGATCTTCAAAAGAGGGAGCAGGGCGATGGATCGGCCAACGTTCTTTTACTACCGGCGCAGGCTGGTTGTCGACCGGCTCGCCGAGCAGGTTAAAGATACGTCCGAGGCACTCGTCGCCTACCGGAACAGTAATAGGACCGCCCAGATCAACAGCATCCGTTCCGCGGACCAGTCCATCGGTAGAACTCATGGCGACGCAGCGAACTACGTCGTCGCCGATCTGCTGGGCCACTTCTGCGATCAGCCTTCGTCCGTCCACCATGATCTCGATGGCGTTCAAGAGATCAGGCAGTTCGCCTTCACCGAACCGGATATCCAGAACCGGGCCTGTGACCTGAATGACCTTTCCCGTATGTTTCTCACTCATGTATGTATACTCCTTTGGTATCGATTTTTACATATTCCCTTCTGCGCCGGCCACGATCTCCGTGATCTCCTGTGTGATGCTCGCCTGCCTCGCTCTGTTGTAGAACAGGCTCAGCTTTTCGATCATTTCCCCGGCATTGTCCGTTGCCGCTTCCATCGCAGTACGTCTCGCCGCCAGTTCACTTGCCACCGATACATTAATACTGGTGTACAGAAGACCCGCCAGGTACTCGGGTACGATCGCGTTAAAAACGGTTTCACTGTCAGGTTCATAAAGAATCAGATTGCGTACAGGCTTTTTTGCCTCCCCTGTCTCTTCACCTTCCGCTTCCTCCAGCTCGAAATCGGCAAGGGGAAGAAGTGAAGAGGAACGGGGCGTCTGCGTCATCATCGATACGAAGTCCGTATAGCACAGAAGAACGTGTCCGAATTTTCCTTTGGAATAAGCGTCACAGATAAGCTTGGAGATGCCGAAGCAATCGGAGACGCTGATCTTCGCGACTTCCGAATACTCTTCGGTCAGGATTTCCACGCCGCGCGAGCGAAAGTAATCCACCGACTTCTTTCCAATCGGCAATACCATGTAGTCACGGTCTTTCGTCTCGCCCTCCATGAACTTGAACAGGTTGGAATTGTATCCGCCCGCAAGTCCTCTGTCACCCGCGATCACAACATAGAGCCACTTGTCATTCTCGACCTGCTTCGTATAAGGGGACTGGAAATCCGTGTTTCCTTTAGCGATATCGATCAGCGTTTCCCTCATGATCTGGAAATATGGTTTACTCTGATCTGCCCTATCCTTAGCTTTACGAAGTTTGGAGGCCGCGACTAGCTGCATGGCCTTTGTGATCTGCATAGTGTTCTGGACGCTCTTGATCCGGAGTTTTACAGCTTTCATATTGGCAGCTGCCATATCATTTGCCCTCCGTTATCTATGCATCTGTTATCTGTTCTTTATAAACTCCTGCGTGTAAGCAGTCAGAGCCGCTTTCAGTCCGGCCTCTGCTTCCTCGCTGAGAGCACCTGTCTCACGGATCGTCCTCATCGCCGCAGCGCCGTCCGGATCCTGGTCCAGGCGCTTGAAGAGGCCCTGCTCATACTCTGCAATGTCCTTTACTCCCACATCTGTAAGGATACCCTTGACAACGGCATAAAGGATCGCGACCTGTTTTTCCACCGGCACCGGTTCCGATTTGCCCTGTTTGAGTACTTCCACGATGCGCTCGCCCTGTGCAAGTCTTGCCTTTGTATCTGCGTCAAGATCTGAACCGAACTGTGCGAAGCTGGCAAGCTCACGATACTGGGAATAGATCAGCTTCAAAGTTCCCGCGACCTTCTTCATAGCCTTGATCTGCGCGTTACCGCCGACTCGGGAGACCGAGATGCCGGGGTTGACAGCAGGCATGATACCGGAGTGGAAAAGTTCCGTCTCAAGGAAGATCTGACCATCTGTGATGGAAATGACGTTCGTAGGGATATAGGCTGAAACGTCGCCTGCCTGCGTCTCGATGATCGGAAGCGCGGTAAGGGATCCGCCGCCGAGTTCATCGGAGAGCTTCGCTGCTCTCTCAAGAAGCCTTGAATGCAGGTAGAACACGTCTCCGGGATACGCCTCGCGTCCCGGGGGACGGCGGATCAGAAGAGACAGTGCTCGGTAAGCGACCGCATGCTTGGAAAGATCATCATAGATGATCAGCACGTGTTTGCCTTTGTTCATGAAATACTCACCCATCGTGCATCCGGAATAGGGCGCGATATACTGGAGCGGTGAGGGCTCCGAAGCAGTTGCTGCAACGACGATCGAATAGTCCATTGCCCCGCCGTCCTGCAGTTGGGACACGATATTCGTTACTGTTGAGCGCTTCTGTCCGATCGCGACATAAATACAGATAACATCCTTTCCCTTCTGGTTCAGGATCGTATCGATCGCGATCGTGGTCTTGCCGGTCTGGCGGTCTCCGATGATCAGCTCACGCTGGCCTCTCCCAATCGGGATCATGGAGTCGATCGCCTTGATGCCTGTCTGGAGCGGTTCTTTGACCGGCTGTCTCTCGATAATGCCGTGCGCGGGGGATTCCACCGGGCGGTATTCTGTGGTCTCGATCGGACCTGCGCCATCGATCGGCTGTCCGATGGCATTGACGACACGGCCGATCATCGCTTCTCCTACCGGAACAGAAACAACGCGGCCGGTCCTCTTGACCGTCTGGCCCTCGCTGATTCCCTTATCTTCGCCGAACAGAACTGCGGAGACGCTGGTCTCCTCAAGGTTCTGCGCCATACCGAAGGTTCCGTTTTCGAACTCAAGAAGCTCTCCCGCCATGCAGTTCACCAGGCCGCTTACCCTGGAGATACCGTCACCGACGGTGAGGACCGTACCGGTCTCATTCTGTATGATCGCATTCTGATAATTCTTGATCTGACTGCGGATCACCTGGGATATCTTCTCTGGTTTTAATTCCATTGGTTTTTTCCTTTATAATACTGTTTCACTGACCTTTTTGCGAAGGTCATAGAGCCTGCCCATGACGGTGCCGTCCAGCAGCTTGCCTTCGATCTCAACCCTGAGACCGCCGAGAACGCTGCTGTCGACTTTCTGCCTGAGAAGTACGGATTTGCCGCTGATCGCTTCCAGCTTGGCTTTGAGGGAATCAGCCTGCGCGTCAGTAAGCGCGATCGCGCTTGTTACTGTTGCCTCCGCGATGCCGTGATCCTTATAATAGGCGGATCTAAAAGTGCGGAAACACGAGCTGAATCCTCTGAGCATACTGTTCTCAAGCAGGATCATTAAGAAATTTAACAGATAAGGATGGAGCTGGTCCTTAAAGGCTTCTTCCAGAAGTCCCAGCCGTTCCCTCCTGGGAATGGAAGGTTCAAGGAGAAGCGTGATATAATCGGGGTTTTCCCTGAATATGGAATCAACCGCCCCCATCTCTTTTAAAATCTCTTCCGAAAGGCCCTCCTCCGCGGCAAGGTCGTACAGGCTCTGCCCGTACAGACTCGTCGCTGTCGTCATGATGCCTCTCCTACATTTTTGATGAATTCATCAATGAGTCTTCTGTGATCCGCTTCGTTGATCTCTTTTTCAACAACCTTGCCGGCAATGTCCATTGCCAGTCCGCCGATCTCATCTTTCACTTCATTGATTGCTTTCTTTTTCTCTTGCGCGATATCCGCCTCCGCTTTTCTGCGGATGCCTGCAGCCTGCTCCTGCGCCTGCTTAACAGTCTCGTCTGCCTTCAGCTGCGCTTCCTTATGGGCACTCTGCACGATCTGCGCGGCTTCCGCTCTGGCATTCGCAAGCCCCTCTTCGTACTGGACTTTCAGACCATCCGCTTCTTCCTTCGCGGCTCTGGCGTCCCTGATCTCCTGGTCCGCCAGCTCTCTTCTCTTCTGGAGCACTTCGTTGATCGGTTTGAAGAGAAAGCGCTTGATCAGATACATCTGAATGAACAGGTTGAGGATCTGTGCGATGAACGTCCACGGGATGATCGTCACAAGTTCCTGTGTATTACCCATTTACTGCCTCCTTGTGGCTGTGCTGCCCTTTTAGAACAGCATTCTGTCAGTAACAGCCCAGGGACTTAGCCCAGATACCCCATGAACATGCCGGGCGCCACGAAGATCAGAAGAAGACCTGTGACGAAGCCGTAAATACCTGTCGTCTCCGCGATCGCGCAGCCGAGAAGCATCGTGCTCGTGACATCGCCCTTGCACTCGGGCTGGCGGCCAATGGCTTCGAGAGCCTTTGCTACAGCGTTACCTTCACCGATACCAGGGCCGATACCGGCGATCAGCGCGCATCCTGCACCGATTGCGCAGCCTGCAAGTGCGATACCTTTAGCGAGTATAGTATAATCCATGATTTTCCTCCTGTAATTGGTTGGTATATTTCTCCCGCGGATCTGTCCGCGCTGAGTTCAAAATAGTGATGTGCTGATGATTACTTTCTGATACTTATCTCCATTTAACCATTAGCTGCGTTCGCGATATACATGATCGTCAGCATAGTAAAGATAAATGCCTGCATGACGCCCGAGAACCAGTCAAAATAAAATGACGTGATAGCCGGTACACCGACACTCAGGATCGGTATATGGCTAAGGAATTCGCCCACAGCTCCTGGAATGAGACCCAAGAGTGCCGAGGAAGCGACAGCCAACGCCGCGTAAATCAATCCATTGATAACGACACCGGATAAAATATTACCGAAATGACGACATGCCATACTGACAGGCGTCGCAAGTTCTGAAAGAATATTGAATGGTGTCATCACCGGAATCGGTTCAGTAAAGCCTTTCATGTATCCCAGTATTCCGCCTGCCTTGATCTTTTCCATAGTGATCATGGTAAAGACAACGACAGCCCATGCCGCTTCGGTAGAGAGATCCGCCGTCGGACTCCGAAAGACACCGGTCAGACTGATCAGATTCGATACGATACTGGTAGCAAAGAGTGCTGACACGAACGGTATCATTTTGTCGAATTTCGTTCCGCCAGTATTGTTCCTGACAAGATTGTTCGCGGCTTCTACGATCATCTCTGCCGCAGCTTGTCGTTTGGAGATCTTCTCCACTTTCAGATTCCTTGTCAGGAAGATACAAAGGCCTGTTACGATCGCCATAACGATCCAGCTTACGACCAATGTCTCCGTGATCATGAAATCCCCAAGGACCGGGATCCCCGTCGGAATTCTGAAGAATATCCTCGCTCCGGAAATATCAAAATCCATCTCTACACATCCACCTCCTTCCTTTCATCATTAGCCCCGTTTGGTTTGATCCCGCTAAGGATCCCCCTGCCTTTGATCAGAAGGCTCGGCCAGAGAAGGGGCAGCATTCCGGCCACAGGGTTTATGAATCCAAGAACCATTGTCAGGACACACCAGATCAGCTGCAGAAATGTCCTGTACCTGTAGCTGACCTGCATTGAACGGTATGCCTGGTCATAGTTCGTGATTCCGGCTACCTTCTGCACGGTAAGGGCCATGAGAAAAAAGTTTCCCACTGCTACCGCGCAGCCCCCGACTGCACCGATGATAACCGATGCCCCCATCGGTACCTTATCGGGAAACACCTTGTGCAGACAGAAGAATACTATTACCATCAAAACGCTCAGGATCAGTGATCCCAGAGCCACAAACGTCGTTTCGTCCTTGACCGCTTTCTGCAGTTTCAAATCGCAACCCTTTCCACTAATATATTACATATCCGGATATTACCGGGAAACGTCACTGATCATCGGCTCCTAATACCGTCCGTGTTCAGCTGTGCCTGTTAAAAGCAGGCGCTTCGTCTTCTCCCTCTTTCCTCGCCTTGTTCACGACGTTGATCCAGAGTTTATAAGCGGTCATAAAGGAACCGCCCAAGCCGAGAATAAAGCCCGGAAAGTAGACCCAAAGCCCGAGTCCGAGCCTGGAAGTAAGAAGATAGCAGCCTAAAAGACAAAGAAGAAGCGGCATCAGGAGAGACAGCCCGAGCTGCCCGAGCATGACCAATCTCCTTGAAATCGTCATCCAGTCTTTCATCATAATCCTCCTAACACACTATTATAATTTTACACTTAATTACAGTTTCTGACAATGCGGATTTGGGTTTACTTTCCTTGCTGACCGGAAGAAATACAGAAGAAAAAGGAAGAGCCCCGGCCTTTTCCGGACCGGGGCTAAAACCACCTGATAATCTTCTATTTTTTCTTCACCGGATAGCAGATCTCCGTCACAAACTCATCCGGATTCTGCGTCTCATGCGGGCTAACGTGGTAAATGTTGAACATTGGCTCAGCAGGCTCATAGCCGTTCGCTTCCATCCATGCGATCACAGCAGCATAGACATCCGTGATTTGGGTGTAGCTTCCCTGGTAGGTGCAGCTTGCGACAGTCACCTCCGGAAGCGTGCGGAACTTCACATGCTCCGTATCGGGATAGTTTCCCCTGACGGTCTTCCATGCCATCATATCCACCTTTTCTTCCTTGTATTCGCCATCGAGATAGGTAACTGCGCAAAGGCAGGGATCATCCTCCACAAGGTTCATCCGGCAGGTCTCTTCTGCCAGCTTGCCCCAGATCATGCCCTCGTCTTCATAGCGGGGAATGATCATCCGGATGGTCGCAGCATAGCGTTCCGGGATTGTCTTGAGGGTAACGTTATAAGTCATATTTTCTTCCTTTCTCAGTCTTTTTCTGGCTGCGTCCAGAAGCGTCAGCTTATATGCTGTATCCTTTGATAAGGCCTCCAATTCTTCCTGCCTGACAGAGAAGAACTGTTCCAGTTTCTCCCGATCATCATAAACTTCAAGGATCCTGACGATATCCGCAAGAGAAAACCCCATATCCTTCAGGGCGGCAATGCGTCCCGCTATAGGAAGCTGATCCTCTCTGTAATACCGGTAATCCGTGAAGTGGTCGATTTCAGCCGGTTTCAAAAGCCCGATCTCATCATAGTGGCGGAGCATTCTGACGCTGACTTTGGACAGTTTTGAAAATTCTCCGATCTTCAGCATGGCGGTACCTCCTGTTGCTGTTTTTTGAGCTCACGTCAAGCTTAATGCCTGCCACAGTGTGAGAG
>CACXMK010000004.1 GCA_902768735.1 uncultured Lachnospiraceae bacterium
ACTGCAATACATGTACAATCTGTAAACCTATGATATAATTCGTTGAGAAAACTTCTAATTATTTACGGCATAGGAGGAGAGTGCGCTATCTATGAGTAATGTCAGACGGATCTATGTTGAGAAAAAGGAGCCTTACGCGGTGGCAGCCAGGCAGCTGGCAGATGACATCATCGGCTTTTTGGCTGTGGAAGGACTGACCGGCGTACGGAAACTGATCCGGTACGATGTGGAGAATGTATCCGACGAAGTGTTCGAGAAAGCCTGCAAGACGGTCTTTTCGGAACCTCCGGTCGACATTTTATACAGGGAGACGATTGATGTTCCCGAGGGCAGCCGCGTTTTCAGCGTAGAGGCCCTTCCTGGACAATTTGATCAGAGGGCGGACAGCGCTGTTCAGTGCGTCCAGTTTCTCAATGAGAACGAAAAGCCCGTGATCCGTACAGCGGAGACTTATATTCTCTCGGGAAGCATTTCCGAGGAGGAGTTTGAGCGGATCAAGAAATACTGTATCAACCCCGTCGATTCCCGCGAGACCGGAATGGAGAAACCGGCGACGCTGCAGACGGCGTATCCGGAAGCGGAGGACGTGAAGGTCATTACAGGAATGACTTCGATGTATGAAGATGAGCTTACAGATCTCTACAGATCGCTCGGTCTCGCGATGACGTTCGATGATTTCCTGTTTATCCAGGACTACTTTAAAAACACTGAGCACAGAGATCCCACGGTCACCGAGATCCGCGTGCTGGACACTTACTGGTCCGATCACTGCCGTCACACCACGTTCTCGACAGAACTTCGTGACGTCGAGTTTGAGGACGGCTATTACAGAGATATTATCGAGCCCACCTATCTGAGTTACCTGGATACGAGAGAAGAGCTCTACAAGGGACGCAAGGACAAGTTTGTGTGCCTGATGGATCTTGCGATCATGGGCATGAAGAAGCTCAAGGCAGACGGAAAGCTCACGGATCAGGAAGAATCCGATGAGAACAATGCCTGCTCGGTTGTCGTTCCCGTGGAAGTCGATTACGGCGAGGGCCCTGTGACAGAGGAATGGCTCGTATTCTTTAAGAACGAGACACACAATCATCCCACCGAGATCGAGCCTTTCGGCGGCGCTGCCACATGCCTTGGCGGTGCGATCCGCGACCCGCTCTCCGGAAGGGGATACGTCTATCAGGCGATGCGTGTGACCGGAGCTTCCGATCCCACTGTTCCCGTCTCCGAGACAATGCAGAACAAGCTTCCCCAGAAGAAGCTCGTGCTCGGCGCCGCAAAGGGATACTCCAGTTACGGCAACCAGATCGGTCTCGCTACAGGCCACGTCAAGGAGATCTATCACCCCGGTTATGTTGCAAAACGCATGGAGATCGGTGCTGTCATGGGCGCTGCGGCCAGGCACAATGTCAAGCGTGAAAACAGCGATCCCGGCGATATCATCATCCTGCTCGGCGGACGCACGGGACGCGACGGAATGGGCGGCGCGACGGGCTCATCCAAGGCGCACAACGATCAGTCGCTGACAGAGTGCGGTGCGGAAGTCCAGAAGGGCAATGCGCCTACCGAGAGAAAGCTGCAGAGACTTTTCCGCAGACCGGAGGTCTCGAGCCTCATCAAAAAGTGCAATGACTTTGGCGCGGGCGGTGTGTCGGTCGCGATCGGCGAACTTGCCGACGGCCTTAATGTCAATCTCGATCTCGTGCCGAAGAAGTACGAGGGCCTTGACGGAACAGAGCTGGCGATCGCGGAATCCCAGGAGAGAATGGCCGTTGTTGTTGCGCCCGAAGATAAAGATCAATTCCTGCTTTACGCAGCAGAAGAGAACCTGGAAGCTACGCCTGTCGCTGTCGTCACGAAGGAACCGCGCCTTGTCCTTAATTGGAGAGGAAAACCGGTCGTGGATATCTCCAGGGCTTTCCTTGATACCAACGGAGCGCACCAGGAAACAGATGTCAAAGTACTGATGCCTTCGGAAGAAGACAATTACTTTGAAAAATTCGCTTCTTCGGGAGTGGACGATATTTTGGCCGATCACACCAGCAGGGAGCTGGACGGTGAGGATTTCACAAAGGCAATGCTCGCATCTGTATCGGATCTTAATTCCTGTTCACAGAAAGGCCTTGTCGAGATGTTTGACGCCTCCATCGGCGCAGGTACCGTGGATATGCCGTACGGCGGAAAATACCAGCTGACGGAAACACAGACGATGGTGGCAAAACTCCCTGTGCTCGGCGGAAAGACGGACGTCGTCACAATGATGAGCTACGGCTTTGATCCCTACCTGAGTTCCTGGAGTCCCTATCACGGCGCAGTTTACGCAGTGACGGAGTCGATCTCCAAAGTAGTTGCCGCAGGCGGAGATTTCAGAAAGCTTCATCTCACGTTCCAGGAGTATTTTGGCAGGATGTCCAAGGATCCGGAGCGCTGGAGCCAGCCGTTCTCAGCGCTTTTGGGCGCCTATGACGCACAGATCGGCTACGGGATCGGAAGCATCGGCGGAAAGGACAGCATGTCCGGCACATTCAATGATATCGACGTGCCTCCGACGCTGGTCTCTTTTGCCGTCGATGTCGCAAAGCTCTCCGATGTGATCACACCTGAATTCAAGAAGGCAGGGGACAAGATCGTGCTGATCGATATTGAAAGAGATGAGTACGACATTCCCGTCTACGATGATGTCTGTGAGAACTACGATAAAGTAACTGCCCTGATGAGACAGGGCAAGGTAAAGGCAGCGTATGCGGTGGATTGCTACGGCGTTGCACCTGCTGTCGCGAAGATGGCTTTCGGCAACGGCTTCGGCGTTCATTTTGACGATGACAGGCCTCTTAAGCATCTCTTCCGCAATCGCATGGGAGATATTCTCCTGGAGATGGAGGAGGACTGCGAGGAAATCCTTAATGAGATAATCCCGGACAACTACAATATGATCGGGACAGTAACGGATGACGGCTGCTTTACCTGGCATGAAGGTTCCCTGCCGGTCCAGGATGTACTGCGTGCCTGGAAAAGGCCTCTTGAGAAAGTGTTCCCGACAAAGGCTTCTAAAGACACAACAGTGCTGGATACTCCCATCTACGACAAGGGTTCCATTGCCGTCTGCACGCACAAGATCGCGCAGCCCACAGTCTTTATTCCGGTGTTCCCCGGAACGAACTGCGAATATGATACAGCGACAGCTTTTGAAGAAGCCGGTGCGAAGACTATTACCAAGGTCTTCACCAATCTCTCTCCTCTGGATATCAGGGAAAGTGTGAAGGCTTTCGCGAAAGCGATCGGAGAATCACAGATCATCATGTTCCCCGGCGGCTTTTCCGCAGGTGACGAACCCGACGGAAGCGCGAAGTTCTTTGCAACAGCGTTCCGGAACGCGCTGATCGAGGATGCGGTCGGAGACCTTCTCACAAAGAGAGACGGCCTGATCCTGGGAATCTGCAACGGATTCCAGGCGCTCATTAAACTCGGCCTCGTACCGAACGGCGAGATCACCGGCCAGAAGGAGGATTCGCCGACACTGACATTTAACACGATCGGCCGCCATATCTCGAAGATGGCCTACACGAAGGTCGTGACCAACAAATCACCCTGGCTCGCCGGCGCGCAGCTCGGCGGAGTATATACCAACCCCGCCTCTCACGGCGAGGGGAGATTCGTTGCTCCGAAAGCATGGATCGATAAGCTCTTTGAGAACGGACAGGTCGCGACACAGTACTGTGATCCCGACGGCGTGATCTCAATGGACGAGGAGTGGAACATCAACGGCTCTTACGCAGCGATCGAAGGCATCACATCCCCTGACGGAAGGATCCTCGGAAAAATGGCGCACTGCGAGCGCAAGGGACGCGGCGTCAACCTCAATATATACGGAGAACAGGACCTCAGGCTCTTTGAGAGCGGCGTGAAATATTTTAAATAATCAGAGTTTTTATAAGGCGTAGCAGAATGAATCCAAATTACAGCAAACTCCTTGAAAAGGAGATCCAAAAGCTGCAGGAGAACGGCGTAAAGCCAAAACTTCTTCTTCACAGCTGCTGCGCGCCCTGCTCCAGCTATGTACTCGAGTATCTCCGGGAGTTCTTTCGGATCACGGTGTTTTATTACAACCCGAACATTACGGAAGAAAGAGAGTATGAGTACAGGCTGCTAGAGGAGAAGCGCCTGATCGCGGAATATAACAGGCAGGTGGAGATGCAGGATTTCTCATGCATGAACACAACTGCCGGAGCGATGAAGATAGGGATCCTCGAGGCTCCCTATGATCCGGAGAGATTTCTTACCGCGGTCAGGGGCTACGAAGACTGTCCGGAAGGCGGGGACCGGTGCGCGATCTGCTTTGCAATGCGCCTGGAAGCTGCGGCGAAGGCGGCATCGAAGGGAGGCTTCGATTTTTTTACAACGACCCTGACCATCAGCCCTTTGAAGAATGCAGAGAGGCTCAATGAGATCGGAAAAAGGGCGGGCGAAAAATACGGAGTTGCCTTTCTCCCCTCTGATTTCAAGAAGAAAAACGGGTATAAACGATCGATCGAACTCTCGAGACAGTTCGGTCTCTACAGACAGGATTTTTGCGGCTGTACATTTTCGAAGAAGCAGCGGCAGTCAGACACATTAGGAGGAAACAGTGGAAAAATTTCTGGATCTGATCTCCCGGGAAGCCGAAAAGGCGTTTGAAGGCGCAGGCTACGACCGGGAACTCGGCAAGGTCACGGTCTCCAACCGGCCTGATCTCTGTGAATACCAGTGTAACGGCGCGATGGCGGGAGCCAAAAAGTACCGCAAGGCTCCCATTATGATCGCTCAGGATGTAGCAGCGAAGCTTCAGGACTCGGAAGTCTTCTCATCTGCAGAAGCAGTGAAGCCGGGATTTTTAAACCTTAAGCTCAGGGAAGAGTTTCTTTCCGGTTATCTCAGGGAAATGTCGAAGGCCGAAAAGTTCGGTCTGAGCATGCCGGAAAAACCCGCTTCCATCATTCTCGATTACGGCGGGCCCAACGTCGCAAAGCCGCTGCATGTCGGGCATCTCAGAAGCGCGGTCATCGGCGAAGCAGTGAAACGTATCGCAAGGTATCACGGAGAAAACGTGACAGGAGATATCCATATGGGCGACTGGGGGCTTCAGATGGGCCTCGTCATCACGGAGATCTCCAAGAGACAGCCGGATCTGTGCTATTTTGACCCCTCCTATAAGGGAGAGTATCCTGAGGACGCGCCTTTTACGGTGACAGAGCTGGAAGAGATCTATCCCACAGCGAGCAAACGCTCCAAGGAAGACGCCGCATACTACGCGGAAGCGATGGCTAATACGCACAAACTGCAGGAAGGCGACAGAGGCCTTCGGGCGCTATGGCAAAAGATCATCGAAGTCTCGGTACAGGACATGAAGAAGAACTACGAAGCTCTCGATGTCGACTTCGACCTTTGGTGGGGCGAATCCACCGTTCACGACGTGATCCCCGGAATGGTCAGCAAGATGAAGGAAGACGGTTTTGCCTATGAATCCAACGGCGCGCTGGTAGTGGACGTGGCGGAGCCCACTGATACGAAGGAGATCCCTCCCTGTATCATCTTAAAATCCGACGGCGCTGCGCTCTATACGACAACGGACCTTGCGACGATCAGTGAGAGAGAGCGCCTGTTCCATCCCGACCAGCTCATCTATATCACGGACAAGCGGCAGGAGCTGCACTTCCAGCAGGTTTTCCGCACAGCAAGAAAATGCGGACTTATTCCCGAAGGGACGCAGCTGCGCCATGTCGGTTTCGGCACGATGAACGGTAAGGACGGAAAGCCTTTTAAGACAAGAGACGGCGGCGTCATGAAGCTCTCAGACCTCATCAGTGATATCAATGACCAGATGAGGATTAAGATCGCCTCTAATCCCGAGATCGGTCCGGAGGAGGCGGAGAGGACCGCGAAACAGGTTGCGCTGGCTGCGCTCAAGTATGGTGACCTCTCCAATCAGGCATCCAAGGATTACATCTTCGATATCGAGAGATTTACTTCTTTTGAAGGCGACACCGGCCCTTATATCCTATATACGATCGTCCGGATCAAGTCGATCCTGGCAAAATATTCAGCGGCCGGGGAAGGAAGAGCCCCGGAGGGATGCGTGATCGGATCTGCCCAGAGCGGGCCGGAAAAAGACCTGATGAGCGATCTCGCGGGATTCAGCGCCATGATGGACAGCGCCTACAAAGAGATCGCGCCCCACAGGATCTGTGCGTATATCTATCAGCTGTCCAATGACTTTAACAGCTTCTATCACTCCACTAAGATCCTAACAGAGGAAGATACAAAGAAGAAGGAGAGCTGGATCGCGCTCCTGGGACTCACGCTTGACGTCCTTACAACCTGCATCGGAGTGCTCGGTTTTACTGCGCCGGAAAGGATGTAAGAACCATAAAGAGCCCGGTCATGGACCGGATCCGGTAATAATACAGCCGGGATATTTGAATTGCGTGATTTACAGGGAATGCAAAAGATGCTATTTTGGAAGAGTATATTTCTGTAGTCGATGACTGCAGGTGTGACAGTGAAAATGGAGATTCGATATGGCTTCTGGAAAAGTTATGATCTTTATGGGCGACGGTTACGGCAAATCAGCGGCAGCGCTGGGGATTGCCATGAAGAGAGCGTCGGAAAACGATCGCGTTGTCATCATTCAGTTCCTTAAGGGAAAAGGCATAACGGAAAGCGAGTTTACGAAAAGGCTGGAACCGGAGATCAAGATCTTCCGGTTTGAAAAATCAAAGATTGATTATATGGACAGATCTCCTGAGGAAAAGGAAGAGGCTGTCGTCAACATCCGGAACGGACTGAGTTTTGCCAGGAAAGTACTGGGGACAGGGCAGTGCAACCTTCTGATCCTCGACGAGGTCCTCGAAGTAGTGAACAAAGGGATCATCACAGTAGATGATCTCAGGGAGCTTGTCGAATCCAGCATCGACACGGATATCATTATAACCGGAAGTGAAATGAACGTGGAAGTCTGCGAGTTTGCCGACAGGATCTCAGAAATCGGCAACATGCAGTTTGGGAAATTTTAACAGAAGAGTGGAACGGAGGATAAAATGGCAGTATTTAAAGGATCTGCAGTTGCAATTGTGACTCCTTTCAAGAGAGAAGACGAGTCGATCAACTATGATGCGTTTGCTGATCTCATCGATTACCAAATCGATAACGGCTCGGACGCGATCGTCGTCTGCGGCTCTACAGGAGAAGCTGCGACCATGTCGGAGCAGGAGCATCTCGACGCATGCAAATTCTGCATCGAGTACACAAAGGGCAGGATCCCTGTGATCGGAGGAACCGGTTCCAACAGGACACAGACAGCGATCGATCTCTCCAGAGAAGTTGCCGGCTACGGCGCGGACGCTGTTCTCCTGATCTCTCCTTATTACAACAAGGGTACCCAGGAAGGCGTCTATAAGCACTTTAAGATGGTCGCGGATGAGATCCCCGGCACGCCTGTGATCCTCTATAATGTTCCCAGCCGTACCGGCGGGAATGTACTGCCCCAGACGGTCGCGCGCCTTGTAAAGGACGTGCCGAATATCGTCGGTATCAAGGAAGCAAGCGGCGACATCAGCCAGATCGTCAAGCTGATGACCCTCTGTGATGGCAATATCGAACTCTATTCCGGCAACGATGACCAGGTCGTACCGCTGCTTTCCATGGGAGGGATCGGCGTGATCTCTGTTGTCGCAAACGTAGCGCCTAAGGCAATGCACGATATGTGCTACAAGTTCTTTGAAGGAGATGTCGCCGGAGCAGCGAAGATTCAGAGAGATACACACGAGCTCTTTGAGATGCTTTTCTGTGAAGTCAATCCTATTCCGGTCAAGAAGGCTGTAGACCTCATAGGCATGAACGCGGGACCTCTCCGCATGCCTCTGACTGAGATGACGCCTGCCAATACAGAAAAACTCAGACAGGCAATGAAGAACTTCGGTCTTATTTGACACCGGTTTATCTGAGCACAACTTATCTAAACCCAGCTTATCTGAACCTAACGGAGGAACAGGAGATGATCAGGATCATACTGCACGGATGCAGCGGTCGTATGGGCCATATTATCACTGAGATCTGCGCGAATGATAAGGAGACGCAGATCGTTGCAGGTGTCGACGCTTTCGGTGACGCCTACGCGGAGTATCCCGTATTCCGCTCACTTGCGGAGTGCCCGGAAGCGGACGTAATCATTGATTTCTCCACAGCGGCAGCGGTCGACGGATTGCTTGATTACTGCGTAGAAAAAAAGCTCCCTGTTGTCGTCTGTACGACAGGCCTTTCCGAGGAACAGACGCAGAAGCTCAGACAGGCGTCACAGACGACGGCTGTACTCAAGTCTGCCAATATGTCTCTTGGGATCAATCTTCTCGAAGCCCTGATCGCGCAGGCGGCTCCCAAGCTTGCTGCAGCAGGATTTGATGTCGAGATCGTCGAAAAGCATCACAGGACCAAGATCGACGCGCCCAGCGGAACCGCGATCGCGCTTGCCGACGCTGCGAACGAAGCCCTTGGCGGTGATTATGAATTTGTCTATGACCGCTCTCAGAGAAGAGAAAAGAGGCCCGTCAAGGAGATCGGCGTATCCGCAGTACGCGGCGGCACGATTGTCGGCGATCACGACGTGATCTTTGCCGGACAGGACGAAGTGATAACTCTTTCACACAGAGCTTACAGCCGTGCTGTCTTTGGAAAAGGCGCTGTTGAGGCGGCAAAGTATCTTAACGGAAAAGAAGCCGGCTTCTACACTATGGGTGATGTATTGAGCTAAGGCATAAAAGAACAAGCACTTAATAAAAGAACAATCCTTAAATAGTAGATCTACAAAAAACGCCCCGCGTCCAGGATGCACTGCATCAGGGAGGCGGGGCGTCAAGGCATCGGAGAAAGAGAATGCGGATCAGACCTTGTATTGACATCCACAACGGAAAAGTAAAACAGATCGTAGGCAGTTCGCTCCGTGACAGGACAAACGGCGCAGAAGGAACTGCGGAGGAAAACTTTACAACTGATAAAGCGGCGCGCGACTATGCTATGCTTTACAAAGAAATGGGGCTTTCCGGAGGACATATCATCCTTTTGAATTCAGTGAAGGAGGAGAACGCATACCACAGGGATCTTGAACAGGCTTTAGGCGCACTTTCTGCTTTTCCCGGAGGAATGCAGGCAGGGGGAGGTATCACACCCCTGACAGCAGGCTTTTTTTTAGACGCAGGCGCGTCCCATGTGATCGTGACTTCCTATGTTTTCAGGGATGGCAGGCTACAGGAAACCGCACTCAGGGAACTCCTGCGGGCAGTCGGGAAAAAGAGGCTGGTACTGGACCTTAGCTGCAGAAGAAGGGAAGATGGAAGATATTATGTTGTCACAGACAGATGGCAGAAATTCACGGACCTTACAATTTGCGAAGAAACGCTGGTGCGGCTTAGCGGATGCTGCGACGAATTCCTGATCCACGCAGCGGATGTAGAAGGGAAGCGTTCAGGAATAGAAGAGAATCTTGTCGGTATACTCGGTGGCTTTCAGGAGAAGACAGGCTTCCCTGTCACATATGCGGGAGGCGTCCATTCTCTTTCAGATCTCGACCGGATCCGCACCCTTTCAGGCGGCTGTATGGATGTCACTGTCGGCAGCGCGCTGACCCTCTTTGGCGGGAGCCTTGATCTGTTCGAACTTGCAGAATACTGTAAAAGCATTTAGGCATAGAGAAGGCCGGCTATATCCCTGGCGAAGAGCCTTAGTCTCGAAGCAGCTTGAGCCTTCGATGGGGATATAGCCGGCCTTGAACTACGCCTTTGCTATAATCAGAGCTTTGTTACGTTGACAGCCTGAGGGCCTTTCTGCCCCTGTACAACATCAAACTCGACTTTCTGTCCTTCTTCGAGGGACTTAAAGCCCTCTCCGTTGATGCCTGTATAGTGAACGAAAACGTCATTTCCGTTTTCATCACTGATAAACCCAAAACCGCGCTGGTTGTTGAATCTTCTGACAATACCTTTGCTCATGATGATCTCCTCCGGATAAAAATAAATAGTATGCCGCACGAAATCGCTTGTGAAATTTCAAACAATTGTGCAACGTTAATAAAATAACACACTAAATCATAATTGTAAAGAGACAAAACGAATAAACGGTATTATGACAACAAGCTATTCGACTCTTCGATTGTGACGTAATAGAAGCCCGCAAAGGCTTTACTTTAAAACTTTAAAATGCTAAAATCTTTTTGCAGGATATTCAGATACAGGATATTCATTTTGTTTCATGAGGAGTGGGGTATGAACAGAAAGATCAGAACAGAGGCAGTTGAGCAATTGTTTGAAGCCGTACTTACATTGGAGAACAAGGAGGAATGCTTCCGATTTTTTGAAGACCTCTGCACAGTCAACGAACTTCTCTCGCTGTCACAGAGATTTGAAGTGGCGACGATGCTCCGTAAACACGACACCTATCTGAAGATCGCCGATAAGACAGGTGCCTCCACGGCTACCATCAGCCGTGTCAATCGCTCGCTCAATTACGGTGACGACGGATACGCGATCGTTTTTTCGCGTATGGAGAGCATGAAGGGGTTTATAGAAGCGGAGAATGAATCCGGGGATCAGAAGAAGTAGAGGATATTAGGAATAGAGGATATTAGGAATAGAGAAAATTGGAAACAGAGGAATTCGACTTGATAAAGAACCGTTCGGGAGTATCTCATTACATACTGCTGTTTTTGGGAGGGGCGCTGCTGTATATTGCAGCGGTCCTTCCCTTTTTGATATATCACGAGGGGATCTTCTTCTACTACGGTGATTACAATGTACAGCAGGTGCCTTTTTATATCCTTGCGCACAGGGCCGTCAGAAGCGGCAGCTTTTTCTGGAATCCCTATATAGATCTGGGAAGCAGTATGGGCGGGAGCATGTCTTTTTATCTGTGGGGAAGCCCGTTTTTCTGGCTGACGATCCCTTTCCCTGAGAAGGCCATTCCTTACATCCTCCCCTTTGTCATGTCGCTCAGATACGGGACTGCCATGGTGACGTCTTATGCCTGGATCAAAAGGCAGGTCGGGAACAGGACATGGGCGCTGGTCGGAAGCCTTCTCTACACGTTTTCCGGCTTCCAGGCCTGCAATATCGTATTCCAGCATTTTCACGACGCCACCGCTTTCTTTCCGCTATACCTTCTCGCATTCGACGAGATCATCGAGAAGCGGAGACCGTACGGTTTTACGCTGATGACAGCGCTGATGTCGATCATCAACTACTATTTCTTTTTCGGACAAGCAGTATTCCTGGTCCTATACTATTTTGTCAGATACTTCCCGCAGCGGGGAGTGAAGAAGGCACTGCCTGAAATCCTTTATATCGCGGCAAACGGGCTCCTGGGACTTCTCCTCTCCTCGTTTTTCCTAGTTCAGTCCATAACCGGCATCAGCGGGAACAGCCGGCTCGACAATCTCATAAACGGTTATGGGGTTTTGGCTTATAAGGAGGGAACGACTCCGCTGGCGATCGTCAAATCCCTGTTTATGGTGCCTGACATCATTGCCAAACCGACGCTTTTTTCCGGGGAGCAGGTAAGGAACGGATCCCTTGCAGCGTATCTTCCGTGCTACTCTCTCGCAGGCGTCATCGCGTACTGTGACATGTATAAAAGCGCGTGGAAAAAGAGAATGGTCATGCTATGCGGCCTGATCGCTTTTGTTCCTATCCTCAACAGTGCTTTCAGTGCATTCAACGCCGGTTATTACGCGAGGTGGTTTTATATGCCTCTGCTCGTTATGTCAGCCATGACCGCCAGAGCTCTTGAGACAGGGAACAGGAAAGCGCTGGTTAAGGGAACGCGGATCACTGCAGTGATCACCGCTGCGATCATGCTGTGCTCTTTCCTTCCGACACTGGAAAAGGGAGAGCTCAAATGGTTTTCTGTCAGCACAAACAGGAATCTTCTCAAAATCGAGATCATTTCCACCGCGCTGCAGCTCATAGTGCTCCTGCTCCTTATTTTTGCGCTGCCCTATGCGAGGAATCTGTCAAAATACAGAAAGCAGACATTTCTTGCTGCAACCGTTTTCTGCTGCCTCGCAACGAATCTTGCAGTCCTGTACAACGGAAACTCCCTTATCGCCAAAACAGGCGGTCAGAAATGGAAGAAGCAGATGCTCGACACAAAACCTGCGCTCAGCGATACTTCCACTTTTTTCAGGGTAGAGACAGACGGGACGTCGACAAACTACGAGATGGTATGGGGGTATCCCACGATCCATTGCTTTGAGAGCACTGTAAATCCCTCGATCTTTACTTTTTACAGAAAGATCGGGATGATCCGGACGGTAGAATCCACACTTCCGATCGAGAGGGTCGGGGCGAGGTCCCTCCTCTCCGTGCGCTACTATATCGAAAACGAACTGGTCAAATCTTCCGAGACGCTCGAAGAGAAAGGCGGGATTTCAGGCTATGTGGAAAGCCTGCCGAACAACGGGTACAGGATCTACGAGAATACAAACTATATTCCGATGGGTTTTACGTTTGACAGCTATATTACGGACGAAGAGTACAGCGGGATGAAGAAGGGCGCGCAGTCGGACCGTCTGCTCGTTAAGGACCTGATACTGACAGAGGAACAGGTGTCAAAATACGGACGTTACCTGCAGGAAGACCTTCATGCGGAAGAGGAGACCATCAGTGACGAGGACTTCGCCGTTTTCTGTGAGGAGAGGGCCGATTCCGCCTGCAGCGAGTTCGCTTTTACAAAGAGCGGTTTTATTGCGGAAGCTGACCTTGACAGGGAGAACCTGGTGTTTTTTTCCGTTCCTTACGACGAGAGCTTCACGGCGACCGTGGACGGAGCAGAAGTGAAGATCGAAAAAGTTGACGGCGGTCTGATGGCGGTTCTGGTGCCGGAAGGAAGACACAGTATCGAGTTCACGTTCTTCCCGAGAGGGCTGAAAATATGCACTGTGATCTCTGCCGTGACAGCAGTCCTTTTGTTCATTTTTGGGGTACGCGGCAGGCTTCGCAGAATGTCCGCTCGGGAAGCACAAATGTCCTTGCATTAAAGAATAAAGAGTGCTACTATAGGTTTCGTCAGTTTTCTTTCTGAAAGGAGTCTGTTGTGAGCGAGAAGGCCGAGTTTTACATTGTGCGGAAAAGAGCGGTCCCCGATGTTCTGCGGGGAGTTGTAAAGGCCAATCAGCTTCTTGCCTCCGGAAAAGCCCGGACGGTCAACGAGGCGGTTGAGATCGCCGGAATCAGCAGAAGTTCCTATTACAAGTTTAAAGATGATATTGAAGAATTCCATGACAGTATGGACGGTATGACAGTTACGATCTCCTGTGAGATCAACGACGAGACCGGTCTCCTGGCCAGGCTTCTCGGAATCATATCGGGCTGTGGAGCCAATATCCTGACGATCCATCAGAGTATTCCCATCAGCGGCGTTGCCGATCTTAGCATCAGCCTTCAGATCAGGGATAACACGGAAGATATCAGCCAGATGATCCGAAAGATCGAAGCACTCAGCGGAGTGCGCAGGATCCGGATCATGGGAAGAGACAGAACACAGTAACAGATCAAAAACGCAGATATAAATTACTCGGATTTATAAAACCAAGATATTAAAAACCAGGACAAAAAACTCAGATAGGAGATAACAGTTATGATACAGATGGCGGTTCTCGGATTCGGCACGGTCGGAAGCGGTGTGGTGGAACTGATCGACCAAAATCAGGATGTGATAAAAAGGACGATTCCCGAGGGAATCTTTGTCAAGCACATCCTTGATCTTCGCGAGTTTCCGGACAGTCCCTACTGTGACAGGGTCACACACGATTACCAGGACATCCTCGAAGATGAAGAGATCACCGTGATCTGCGAGACCATGGGAGGCAAGAATCCTGCCTATGCTTTCACCAAAGCAGCTCTTGAGCGCGGGATCAGCGTATGCACTTCCAACAAGGAACTTGTCGCTGCGCATGGCCCAGAGCTTCTGAGCATTGCTGCGAAGAACAACTGCAGCTATCTGTTCGAAGCAAGCGTCGGCGGCGGCATTCCCCTGATCCGTCCCATCAACGCATGCCTTAAACAGGAGAAGATCACTGCTGTATACGGTATTTTGAATGGCACGACCAACTATATCATTACGCGCATGGAGAAGGCCGGCCTTTCTTTTGAGGCCTCTCTTAAGGAAGCGCAGGAGAAGGGTTATGCGGAGAGAAATCCTGCAGCTGACGTAGAAGGACATGACGCATGCCGTAAGATCGCGATCCTATCATCGCTCATCTGCGGAAAGACAGTCCGTTATGAGGACATTCCCTGCGAAGGGATCACCGGCATCACCACAACAGACTTCAGCTACGCGCGCGCGATGAACATGGCGATCAAGCTCCTGGGTGTATGCCGCGTTGCTGAGGACGGAAGCATCAGCGTCAGAACGGCGCCTTTCCTCGTTAGAGAGAATCATCCGCTGCACAGCGTGCAGGATGTTTTCAACGGCGTGTTCGTTCACGGTAATATGGTGGACGATCTGATGTTCTACGGACGCGGCGCCGGCAAATTTCCTACAGCGAGCGCGGTAGTATCTGACGTGATCGAATGTGCAAAGAATATCGGAAGAACAGTAGAATTTGTATGGGATAACGAAATCGTACCTCTGTCAGATCCTATGAATGAGTCCTACCGGTATTTTGTCCGCGTCAGCAGTGCGGAAGCAGCTAAGGCCGGCGAAATCTTCGGAAGGCTTTCCGAGATCCGCTTCGAAGGCATGCCTGAAGATGAGTTCGCTTTTGTCACACCTAAAATGACGGAGGGCGAGATCAGGAAAACTCTAAACTGCTTTGTTTCTGCTTCCAAAGAGCAGCGCATACGTCTCCTTGAGGATTGATCATAACTGGAGGATCGAACATAAATATGAAAAAGGTTGTAAAATTCGGCGGAAGTTCCCTCGCGGATTCCGCACAGTTTCAAAAAGTGGGAGAGATCATCAAAAAAGATCCCTCAAGAGTGTATGTGATCCCGTCGGCGCCCGGCAAAAGATTCAGCGGCGATATCAAGGTGACGGATCTGCTCTATAAGATGTATTACAAAGCATCCAAAGATGAAGATTTCGGTGAAGAGCTGGAACTCATCAGCGAGCGCTATAAGGAGATCATAGACGGGCTCGGGTTGGAAGGCTTCAGTCTCGAGGGCGAATTTGCCCAGATCGAGAGAAGGATGCACCAGAGTCCGGACAGCAATTACGCGGCTTCCCGCGGCGAATACCTGAACGGACGCGTTATGGCGCGCTATCTCGGATACGCCTTTATCGACGCCAAGGACGTGATCTTTTTTGACGAGAACGGAAATCTGGATGCGGAACATACGAACGATGTCCTTTCAAAAGTACTTGCAGAAAATCCGAAAGCCGTTATTCCCGGTTTCTACGGAAGAGGCGCCGACGGACATGTCAGGACTTTTTCCAGAGGCGGAAGCGATGTGACAGGATCTATTGTTGCAAGAGCTTGCAAAGCAGATGTCTATGAGAACTGGACCGACGTATCCGGCTTTATGGTGGCCGATCCCCGTATCATCAATAATCCTGTCGGTATTGAGACGATCACATACAGAGAACTCCGGGAGCTCTCCTACATGGGCGCCTCAGTCCTTCACGAAGACGCTATTTTCCCTGTGAGACACGAGGGGATCCCGATCAATATCCGCAATACGAACCGTCCTGAGGACGACGGAACGTGGATCGTTGAGAGCACCTGCCAGAAGACCGGATATGTTATCACCGGCATAGCGGGCAAGAAAGGGTTCTGCGCGGTCACGATCTCCAAGGCTTTGATGAATTCCGAGGTGGGGTTCGGCCGAAAAGTCCTTCAAGCTTTTGAAGACAACGGCATTTCCTTTGAACACATGCCCTCCGGTATCGACACCATGACGATCGTTGTTCACGAAGATGAATTCAAACACAAGGAACAGCGCGTCGTGGCTGCTATTCACAGACTGGCGCAGCCCGATTTCATTGAGATCGAATCAGATCTGGCGCTCATCGCGGTCGTGGGAAGGGGAATGAAATCCATGAGAGGCACCGCGGGAAGGATCTTTTCAGCGCTCGCGCACGCACAGGTCAACGTACGCATGATCGATCAGGGCTCCAGCGAGCTCAATATCATCATCGGCGTCGAACAAAATGACTTTGAAGTCGCTGTTCGCGCGATCTACGATATTTTCGTAAAAACAAGATTTTGAGTGGTTTTTCGTCCTTGATTTCTCAAATGTTCTGATATAATATGGTTAGAAATAATCTTCAGGACAAAAAGAGAGGGATCAGGAGATGGAAACAGGCTGCCTGGAAATCGTTGTAAACAAAAAGACAAACACACTGGTCAAGGCTATGTGCATCTGCGCAGGCGTCCTTGCGGTGTGTTTTTGTTTTATTGCTTTTGCTGTTAGTTTCTTATTTATGATCCCTGCGATCCTCTGCTTGGTAGGCTTCTATTTTGCCTGGCTTGAGAGCAAAGTGGATTACGAGTATGCCTATGTGGACAAAGAGATCCGCGTGGCAAAGATCCAGCAGAAGCAGCGAAGGAAAGAACTCGCGGTATATGATCTCACAAAGATGGAAGTACTCGCACCTGTCGGTTCCTACCATCTCGACCCTTTTAAGAACAAAGAGGGGAATACCGTGGATTACAGTTCCGGAACTGACGAGGATGTAAAGAACCGCTATGTTCTTATCCTTTCCGACGGAACAAGGCTGATCCTTGATCTTGCCGGCGAATACGGCGCGCAGGTTCTTGACATCATCCGGATGTCCAATCCAAGGAAAGTGTTCAAGGACTGACATTCTGTTCTTTTGTTTCAAATATCAAATGTAATATATATTGATCAATCAGATTCTACAGGAGGAAAAAATGGCGAAACTTATCGGAGAAGGCATTACTTTTGACGACGTACTTCTTGTGCCGGGCTATTCCACGGTGATTCCCAATGAGGTCGATCTGAGCACGAATCTCACAAAGACCATCCGTCTCAATATCCCTATGATGAGTGCGAGCATGGATACCGTAACAGAGTACAGAATGGCGATCGCCATGGCCAGACAGGGCGGCATCGGCATTATTCACAAGAATATGTCGATCGAGGCGCAGGCTGAGGAAGTTGACAAGGTCAAGCGCTCTGAAAACGGCGTTATTACCGATCCCTTCTCTCTTTCTCCCGAGCATACACTCCAGGACGCCGAAGAGCTGATGCGCAAATTCAGGATCTCCGGTGTTCCGATCACCGAAGGAAGAAAGCTTGTCGGCATCATCACGAACAGAGATCTGAAATTTGAGACTGACTTTACAAAGAAGATCAGGGAGTCCATGACTTCAGAAAACCTGATCACAGCCAAAGAGGGCATTACGCTTGAAGAAGCGCAGAAAATACTCGCGAAGTCCAAGAAAGAAAAGCTCCCGATCGTCGATGACGACTATAATCTCGTTGGTCTTATCACCATCAAGGATATCGAGAAGAACATTAAGTATCCCAACGCTGCCAAGGACAACCAGGGACGTCTTCTCTGCGGCGCAGGCGTAGGCATCACCGCGAACGTCCTTGAAAGAGTGGACGCGCTCAGAAAAGCCAAAGTAGATGTCATTGTGCTCGATTCCTCCCACGGACACTCAGAAAACGTGTTGCGCGCCCTCCGCATGATCAAGGACGCCTTCCCGGATCTTCCTGTGATCGGCGGCAATATCGCGACCGCTGAAGGAGCCCGCGATCTCATCATAGCCGGCGCTGACGCTGTAAAAGTCGGTATCGGACCCGGTTCCATCTGCACGACCCGCGTGGTCACCGGTATCGGCGTACCGCAGATCACGGCGGTTATGAACGCTTATTCCGTGGCAAAAGAGTACGGGATCCCGGTTATTGCTGACGGTGGTATCAAGTTCTCCGGCGACATGACGAAGGCACTGGCAGCAGGCGCGAATGTCTGTATGATGGGTTCCATGCTCGCCGGCTGCGAGGAGAGTCCCGGAGCTACCGAACTCTATCAGGGACGTAAATACAAGGTTTACAGAGGCATGGGATCCATTGCGGCTATGGAAAACGGCAGCAAGGACAGATATTTCCAGGAGAACGCACGCAAGCTCGTTCCGGAAGGTGTCGAGGGACGTGTTGCTTACAAGGGAGAGGTAGAAGACGTGATCTTCCAGATGTGCGGCGGTATCCGCAGCGGTATGGGCCTGACCGGTTCCCGCACGATCACGGATCTCCAGGAGAAGGGCCAGTTTGTCAAGATCACTGCCGCTTCCCTCAAGGAAAGCCATCCTCATGATATTCAGATCACCAAAGAGGCGCCCAACTATTCCGTTGAGGACGTCTGAGGCAGTAAGTAGGAGCAACCATGGGTAAAGAAGAACTGAAAAAAGATGATATTCCGGCAACCGCGGAAGAAAAGACAAGCCGCCACTTTATTGAAAAAGAGATCGACAAGGACCTGGCGGAAGGCGTCTATACTACGGTACATACACGCTTTCCACCTGAACCGAACGGCTATCTGCATATTGGACACGCCAAGAGCATACTTTTGAACTATGGGATGGCACAGCAGTACGGAGGAAAGTTTAATCTCCGCTTTGATGACACCAATCCCACAAAGGAAAAGAGCGAGTTCGTGGAATCGATCAAGGAGGATGTGAACTGGCTTGGGGCCGATTACGAGGACAGGCTCTATTTTGCCTCGGACTATTTTGATCAAATGTACGAAATCGCAGTTGATCTGATCAAAAAAGGGAAGGCCTATGTCTCCGATCTCACCGCAAATGAGATAAGAGAGTACCGCGGCACGCTCAAGGAGCCCGGACGCAACGACCCTAACCGCGAAAGAAGCGTCGAGGAAAACCTCGATCTATTCACGAGAATGAAGAACGGGGAGTTTAAGGACGGGGAGAAGACACTCCGCGCAAAGATCGACATGGCGAGCTCCAACATGAACATGCGCGATCCGATCATTTACCGCGTTGCGCATATGTCCCACCACAACACCGGGGATAAATGGTGTATTTATCCGATGTACGATTACGCGCATCCCATCGAGGACGCGATCGAGAATATCACGCATTCCCTTTGCACCCTGGAGTTTGAGGATCACAGGCCTCTTTACGACTGGGTCGTTCAGGAAGCCGGTTTTGCGCATCCGCCGCGCCAGATCGAATTTGCCAAGATGTATCTGACAAATGTTGTCACGGGAAAGAGATATATCAAGAAGCTTGTTGAAGAAGGAATCGTAGACGGATGGGACGATCCCAGACTTGTCAGTATCTCCGGACTCCGCCGCAGGGGCTTTACGCCCGCTTCGATCAAACGGTTCGTAGAACTGAGCGGCATCTCCAAGGCGCAGTCCTCTTCAGATTACGCGATGCTGGAGTACTGCATCAGGGAGGAATTAAAGACAAGCTGCAGCAGGATGCTCGCTGTGCTCGATCCGTTAAAGCTTATCATTGACAACTATCCCGAGGATCAGACCGAATGGCTCGATGCGGACAACAACCTGGAGAATCCGGATCTCGGCGTCAGAAAGATTCCGTTTGGGCGCGAGCTCTATATTGAGCGGGAAGATTTCCTCACGGCCCCGATCCCGAAGTACAAGAGGCTTTATCCCGGTAACGAAGTCAGGCTTATGTACGCATACTTTGTCAAGTGCGTTGGCTATGATACGGATGAAGATGGCAATGTGACAGCTGTTCACGTAACTTATGATCCCGAGACGAAGAGCGGAAGCGGTTTCACGGGCCGCAAAGTCAAGGGCACCATTCACTGGGTGAGTGCAAAGGAAGCGGTTCCGGTGAAGGTAAGGCTCTACGAGAACATCGTGGACGAGGAGAAGGGCGTCTACAACGAGGACGGTTCCCTGAACCTCAATCCGAACTCCCTCAAAGAATGCATGGCTTATGCGGAGCCCGATCTCAAGGATGCGAAACCTTTCGACAGGTTCCAGTTCGTCAGAAACGGATACTTTTGCGTAGACTGCCATGATTCGAAAGAAGGGGCGCCTGTGTTTAACCGTATCGTGGGTCTCAAGAGTTCCTTCAAACTGCCGCAGGCATAAAGAAAGACTCTGCAATATAAGCTTCTATTATAGAAGCATAATAAAAATAAGCAGCATAATGAAAAGGCCGGCTGTACAGCCGGCCTTTATTATGTGCTTTTCTTACGCGTTTTTCTTAACGCATTTTTCTATAACATTTAATAAAACTTTTCGAAAAAGGAAATGGACTCCGCGACCGCTGCGGCATACCGCTCCGGTGTAAAATTGCCGCTCCTTAAAAGAGATTCTGCCGTGTCAGTTCTGTAAAGACTCAAAAGCCCGCTGATCCTTACCGCGTCCTCCCGCGTCATCGTTTCAGGCAAGATGCAGTTTCCGGTCAGTTCTTTAAGACAGCCGGTATACAGTTCCAGGCTTTCCTTTTCAGCTTCTCCTGACGCCCCGTCTGTTTCCACTGTCTTAATGAACAGTGTAAGATACGGATATTTCCGCATTGCGCTTGCTTCTGCTGCGGTAAGGGAGCGTTCGAATTCAAAATAGGGAAGCGTTTCTTTTTTCCTGAGCTCTGAACGAAGTTCCACGAGGGCAAACCGCGCCGCATATTCCGCGAGGAAGCTGTACAGGCCTGTTTTACTGTAAAAATAATGAAACAGTAAGCCTTTACTGACAGAAGCTTCCGCAACGATTTCATCGGTACTGGCATGACGAAACCCGTTTTCGGCAAAGACCCTTAGGCCTCCGTTGATCATACTGTCTTGTCTGGACTTCTTCAAATCCCAGAATTTCTCATTCACAGCCGTTTCCTCCCGCATAAAGGATATCCGTGTCAGGGATAACATCCTGTATGTATCATAGCATCGCGTGACCTGACGAACAAGAAAAGCGGCAGTTTTTGTGTGTGTAAGGTGTAAAAAACATCAAAAAGTTTTTGAATTCGTTCTTTTCTTTTAAGATCAAATAGAGTACTATGTAATGCAATAGGGCTTTTTTGGTTCAAAGAGTTTTATATTAGGAGGTCAATATGTTCAGAATTGGAAAGCTTCTTTTCGGCCTTGCAGTAGCAGGCATCACCGCAGCAACCGTTTACAATTATCTTGATGAGAGCAGCGCGAAATCCGGAGAGGATCTCACTGACGATCCTTCCGAGGAAAACGAAGAAGCAGAAGAGGATCCCACAGAGAGATTTAAATCTGCCGCTGAGAGAACATATACGACGATCAAGGCCGGTTCCGCGGACGCTATGGCTAAGGTCAGGGAGGCGATCGGACCTAAGGGAGAAGAAGTTCTCGATGTTGTAGGCGAGACTGCCGGTAAGGTGAAGAATGTCGTCATCGATTCCGCTGCCCGCGTCAAGGATATCCTTGAGGAAGAGGAAAGCGAGATCGACGAGGAAGTGATCGAGGAAGCAGTTGCGAACGCGGTCGCGAACGATATGGCAGAGGAAGCTGTTGAAGAAGCAGCAGAAGCTGCAGAAGAAGAGACTACAGAAGAGAAGACCGAGGAATAAATGAATGAGTAAAAAGGATTATAAAGTCGGCGAGCGTGCGATCTATGACGCGCGCGAGCTGGGTACCGCCAAAATGATCGTGCTGGGTCTGCAGCACATGTTTGCCATGTTCGGGGCTACCGTTGTTGTCCCTCTGATCACCGGGCTCAACGTATCCACGACATTGCTGTTCGCAGGACTGGGAACACTGCTTTTTCATCTGATCTCCAAGAGAAAAGTCCCGGCGTTCCTTGGCTCATCCTTTGCGTTCCTGGGAGGTTACGCGGCGATCGCTCCGCTCGGTGCGGACGGATCATCCAGTGAGCTCCTTCCTTATGCGTGCTTCGGCGTTGCGTGCGCCGGACTCCTGTACCTTTTGCTGGCTGCACTCTTTAAAGCTTATGGCACCAACAAGGTAATGAAGTATTTCCCGCCTATTGTCACAGGTCCCATCATTATCTCTATCGGCCTTAACCTTGCGCCTTCCGCGGTCAACAACGTGGAAAGCTGCTGGTGGGTGGCGATGATCGCTATCATCATCGTTGTGATCTGCAACATCTGGGGCAAGGGCATGATCAAGATCATCCCGATCCTTCTTGGCGTCGTTGGTTCCTATCTCTGCGCTGCAGTTGCAGGAAAGATCGACTTTTCACAGGTTGCGAATGCTCCCTGGATCGGTTTCCCGGTACATTATCAGAACACCGTATTCTCTATTTTTACCGGCGGAAACCTCAATGCAGGCCTTCTGATCACAAGTGTCGTAACGATCATGCCGATCGCCCTGGCGACCATGATGGAGCATATCGGCGATATTTCCGCGATCAGCTCTACCTGCGGCATCAACTACATCAAGGATCCCGGACTTCACCGCACACTGACCGGTGACGGCCTGGCAACTGCTATCGCTTCCCTGTTCGGAGCGCCCGCAAATACGACCTACGGCGAGAATACCGGTGTGCTCACACTCACCAAAGTCTACGATCCGCTCGTGATCCGTATTGCAGCCGGTTTTGCGATCCTGCTTTCCTTCTGCCCGAAGTTTGCAGCGATCATCGAAGTCATGCCCTCCGCCACGATCGGCGGTATCTCTCTGGTGCTGTACGGTATGATCTCCGCGGTAGGTATCAGAAACCTTGTTGAGACGGGTACAGATTTCTCCAAGAGCAGAAACGTCCTGATCGCTGCGCTGATCATGGTTCTTTCCATCGGTATCAGCTACTCCAACGCAGGTGCGATCAACATTCCTGTAGGCAGCATGACGCTCAGCCTGTCCGGCCTTGCGACTGGTTCTCTCGTCGGCATTCTTCTCAACGCAATCCTTCCCGGAAAGGATTACAATTTCGAAGAAGACAAGCCCAACCGCACAGGCGTCAGCTTTGAGATCATCTCCGGCGAGACGATCATCGAGACGCGTGAGAAGAACAATAAGATCTGATGAAAAGAGTATAAGTTAAAACAGTACAAGGCCGGTTGTATGTCCGGCGGAGGCTTACGTTCTGAAAAAGCACTCCGACGGACAAGCAACCGGCCTTTTTTGATGCACTCACAGCCGCTCATTTTGAGTGATTGCTTACAACAAGTCGGGGGGTGTAAGATAGAAGCAGCTGCGGAGGTAACGAAATGAGCTACAGATTTTGTTTTGGCGAGTCAGGATCCGGTAAAAGCCGCCTGATGCACGAAACGCTTCTTAACAGAGCGGAAGAATTCTTAAGGGACAAGGAGCACTCTCACGATAACTATGTGATCCTTGTTCCTGATCAGTTTTCTATGCAGACGCAGAAAGAGATCGTAATGGAATCCCCGAGTAAAGGGATCCTTAACATCGATGTGCTCAGCTTTGGAAGACTTACGCACAAGATCTTTGAGGAGATCGGCGTTCCCAAAAGAGCTGCACTCGACGAGACCGGAAAAACGCTGCTTCTTAAAAGGGTTGCCGGACAATGCGGCTCCTTTCTCAAGATCCTCGAGAGGAGCATTCGTTACCCGGGAATGATCGCGGAAGTCAAATCCGTTCTCTCCGAGTTCATGCAATACGGCATTTCTGACAAGGAACTTGCGCATATGCAGGAGTATGCTGACCGGAGAGGCCAAGGCGCTCTCAGTGCACGTCTTCATGACCTTCAGATACTTTATCACGCTTTTTTAGAGGGAAAGAGAGACCGGTTCATCACATCGGAGGAAACACTGGATCTTCTCGCTGAAGCGATCCCGTCCTCGGAGTGGGTAAAAAGAAGTGCTTTTGTGCTCGATGGCTTCACGGGTTTTACACCGGTCCAGTACCGCGTTATCACCGCGCTTATCCGCTGCGGCCGGGACGTCACAATCGTCCTGCCTTACGGGAGAGATGACGGCCCATCCCTTGCATGGGTATCCGATCACCTGTCAGCCGGCAAAGAAGACGCGTTGTTTTATCTGACGAGAAAGACAGTATGTGACATTGAAAAGCTTGCTTCCAGAGAGGGGCTTATTAGAGAGAAGGACATCGTAGTCTCCGATCCTGACGCAGTACCCGCGAGATTTCGCGCCAATCCGGTCCTCGCACACCTCGAGAAGAATATTTTCAGGTATCCGCAGACGCCCTGTGAAACGCCGGTCGAAGGCAGGATCCGGCTCTTTGAGACGGATTCTCCGGAGGAAGAAGTCCGTCAGGTTCTCATCGAAATCAAAAAACTAACGCTTTCAAAGGGATATCTTTACCGCGATATCTCCGTCGTGTGCGGTGATCTTGCGCGGTACGGCCCGCTCTTTGAAAAACAGGCTGCGGGATACGGGATCCCGTTTTATATCGATATACGCGGATCGGCAGGACTCAATCCTCTTACCGAGGCGATCCGCAGTGCCCTCGGGATCCGCCCGCAGGGCTATTCCTATGACGCCGTGTTCCGCTATCTGAGATGCGGTATGAGTTCTCTCACGAAAGAAGAGACGGACCTTTTGGAAAATTACTGCCTCCAGCACGGCATCAGGGGACGCCGTAAATGGGGGATGAGTTTCGACGCCCAAACAGAGCCGCTTCGACGCAGGTTTCTTGCGGAGATCGATCCTGTCGCCGGCAGCATAGACATTGAGAGAGTGCCTTCCGCCACGGCGGGAGAAAGGACAGAGGCTCTCTATCGGTTTATGACCGGGCTCTCCATGGAAGAAAAAATGGCGGAATGGACAGCCGCGTTTCGCGAAGATGGCGACTACGTCAGAGAAAAACAGTTTAGTCAGCTCTATCGCAGTGTGATCGAACTTCTCGAACAGATCCACGATCTTTTAGGAGATGAGAAGATCGCGGCGTCGGAATATCTGGAGCTGCTTGAGACGGGTTTTAGCGAGATCCGGCTCGGAACACTCCCCCAACAGGCGGACAGGGTACTCATAGGAGATATTGAGAGGACCAGGCTGTCCGAGTGCCGTGTTCTGTTTTTTGCCGGCGTAAACGATGGAAATATACCGCGTGGCACTTCCCGCGGAGGGCTCTTATCAGACCTTGACAGGGAATTCTTAAAGAACTCGGGGACGGAATTGTCGCCTACCCCCAGGCAGCAGATGTGCCTTCAGCGGCTCTATCTGTATATGAATATGACCAAACCGACGGACGCCCTGTATCTGTCGTTTGCGAGGACAACGCCGGACGGCACTTCGCTACACCCGTCCTATCTGATCCGCATGATCCATAACCTGTTTCCGGATATTCCTGTGGAACACCCGCAGCTCCTTCCTTTCTCTGAACAGCTGACAGGCGAGAGTGACAGCGTTGTCTGGCTCTCCGGCGCCCTGAGGGACTACGCGCAGGGAAGGATCCCGGAAGAAGCCGCGGAAGCAGACGCTCTCAAAACAGCATACGGCTACCTCATGCGGAATGGATCGCCTGAAGTGCAAGCGGCGATAGAAAAGCTCAAAGAGGCCGCCTTTTTGAGATATGATCCGACAGGCATAAGTATGGAAACGGCAGAAGCCCTTTACGGACGCTCTGTCATGGGCGGGATCAGCCGCATGGAGACAGCCGCGCAGTGCAGGCTCCGTCAGTTCCTTCAGTATGGATTAAAGCTCAAAGAGAGAAAAGAATATGTCATCGAGCCGGTAGATACAGGCTCGATCCTCCATCAGAGCCTTGACCGTTTCAGTCAAAAGCTGCGCGCAAAGGGCCTTACCTGGAACAGCTTCACGAAAGAAGAAGGCCATGTGCTCGCTTCTGAAGCTCTTATGGAAACAGCAGCTTCCTATAAGGATCTGCTCATGTATTCCACGATGCGAAGCGAATCACAGCTTGCGCGAATGGAGAGGATACTAGACAGAAGCACTGATACGCTGCAGTACCAGCTTCGTAAGGGAGACTTCGTACCGGAGGGGTATGAATATTCGTTTGGGCCGGGAGGCGAAGCGGATGCGATCACTTTCCCGTTAAGCGGCGGGAGGTGGCTTAAGCTCGTCGGCAGGATCGACCGCCTCGACCTGTGCCGGGACGACGGCAGTGTTTTTGTAAAAATACTGGACTACAAATCGGGATCGCTGGAGCTTGACGAGGACCTTATGCGCAGAGGCATCCAGCTGCAGCTTCTCATGTACATGGACGCGGTGATGAAAAACCTTGCCGCAGCCCATCCGGGGAAAGAGATCATTCCTTCGGCAATGCTCTATTACAGGATCACGGATCCCGTTCTGGGCGATAAGGATGCTGAAGAAGACGATTCACCCGAAGCCGGAGAAGACCTTGCGGTCTCGAAGATCCGCGCTTCCCTCCGCCCGACAGGCCTGATCGACTCGGCCCCCGCATCTTACAGGCATCTTGACAGATACGTCAGTGGAAAGAGTGATGTGATCCCCCTTACCCTTAAAAAGGACGGGGAACCGGGGAAAGGTTCGCACGTATACTCAAGGCAGGAATTTGAGGTGCTTTCGAAGGAAGTCAAAGATGTCGTGTGCAGACTGGCTGAAGAGATCCTCGACGGCAGTACGGAGGCTGCGCCCGCTGCATGGGATAAAAACAGGACAGCCTGTGATTACTGCCCTTATAAGAGCGTATGCGGCTTCGATCCTTCGATCGAAGGATACAGATACCGTGACAGATAGCTGATTCCAAATTAAAAGATCCCTATAAATTAAAAGGAGCTGTTATGGCGATCACATTTACCGGCCCGCAGACAAAAGTTCTGCAGGCGCGAAAACACAACCTGCTGGTCTCCGCCGCCGCAGGAAGCGGCAAAACAGCGGTCCTTGTCGAGAGGATCGTAAGGATGATCAGCGAGGGAGACGACCCGTCGGACATCGACCGTCTTCTTGTCGTGACATTTACAAAGGCGGCCGCCGCCCAGATGAGGGAGAGGATCGGCGCGGCGATCGCAAAGAGGATCGAACAGGATCCGGGAAATACCCATCTGCTCAGGCAGGAGATCCTCCTCCATAATGCGCAGATCACGACGATGGACAGCTTTTTCACGTTCGTTTTAAGAAACAATTTCAGCGACATCGAGATGGATCCGGGCTTCAGGCAGATGGACCAGACCGAGGCAGACCTTATGCGCAAAGACGCCATGGAGAACTTCCTCGAAGAATGCTATGCGGCAAAGGACGCTTCGCTTTTGATCTGCGCGGAGTATTTTTGCCACGGCGCGGGAGACAGGGAACTGGAAGAGATCCTTGAGACACTTTTCAGACAGGCAGTCAGCCATCCTGATCCGGCTGTGTGGCTGCAGGAGAGAGCAAAGGACTACGAGATCAAAGACGAAGCCGGGCTTTTCTCCTCCAACTGGATGCAGTTCATCGTCCTAACGGCGGCGGAGAAGATCTGCGACTTGAAAAGGCAGTACGAACGTCTCCTGTCCCTGTGCAGGCTTGATGACGGACCCTCCCTTTACATCCCGCTCGTGATGCGCGAGCTGGCTGCCGTCAGCGTGTTGGGAGAAGTACCTTCCGCACAGGAAGCGGGGCTGTGTCCCCCTGATCAGATGCGCCGGATCTGGGAATCCGTCCTGAATATCCTTTCCATGGAATTTGAAAACATGCCCAGGTTCAGCGCGAAAAAGTACCCGGAAACGGATCCCGCAAAAAAAGAGTCGGCCTCCTTTCTTCGAACAAGCGCCAAGAAATCGGTGGAAAAACTAAGGGAAAGGTACAGCACGTTTGTCCCTGACAGAATGATCCGGTCGATGAAACAAATGAGCGCGGTGACAGAAGCGCTTTCCGATCTTGCAGGACGTTTTCTGGAGTATTTCTCTAAGGCTAAAAGAGAAAAAAATGTCATCGATTTCGTCGATCTCGAGCATTTTGCGCTCCGGATCCTTACAGAGCGGAAAGAAGATGGAAGTTATGTACCGAGAAGGGCTGCAATGGCGTATCGTCAGTATTTTGACGAGATCCTCATCGACGAATACCAGGACAGCAACGACGTACAGGAGCTGCTCCTGCGGATGATATCGACAGAGGACGAGAAAAAGTACAACCGGTTCATGGTGGGCGACGTCAAACAGTCCATCTACAAGTTCCGCCTGGCGAGGCCTGAGATCTTTATGAAGAAGCTCAGCACCTATAGGAAAGACGATCCCGAGAAAGAGCGGATCGACCTCGACAGCAATTTCCGAAGCCGCACAGAAGTGCTTGAGAGCGTCAACGACGTGTTCTTCAGACTGATGCGAGGGGAGATCGGCGGGATAGAATACACGGACGAAGTGTCTCTGAAAGCCGGCGCGGTCTATCCGGACGCCGGCATGCCGGACCGCTACAGAACAGAACTGCTTATCGTGGACGGAGCACAGGAGAGTGTGCCGGGCGCAGTGGCCGACGAGATCCTGTTGCTGAACGACAGGCAGAAAGAGGCGCTAGCTGTTGCGGGCAGGATCAGAGAGCTGGTCGGCACATTGCCCGTCGGTAACGGCGAAGAAGGGCAGCGGCCTTGCCGCTACGGCGATATCGTGGTACTCCTCAGGAGCGGAAAAGGATGGAACGAGGATTTCCGAGACGTCTTTGAACGGCAGGGGATTCCTTATTACATCGAGTCAAAGACAGGGTATTTCTCAGCAAAAGAGATCAGGAGCGTACTTGACCTCATCCGGGTCCTCGATAATCCAATGCAGGATATTCCGCTTTACGGCGTGCTGCACGGCTTTTTTGGCGGATTCAGCGAGGAGGAGATTGCAAAGATCAGACTTTCTTTGGAAGATCGCGACAGCAGCCTCTACTCCTGCTTATTAAAAAGGGCGGATCCGGAATGCGAACAGGATGACCAGGCGCTCTCTAAGAAGTGCAGATCTTTTCTGTCTTTCCTTAAAAAGTGGCGGGACAAAGTCATCTACCTGCAGATCCGGGAACTCCTTACGGATCTCTTTGCGCAGACAGGGTACGAAGAATGGTGCAGAGCTCTTCCCGGCGGAGAGCAGAGGTCTGCCAATCTTCACATGCTCCTTGCGCAGGCCGCATCCTTTGATGAAATGGAGCTGAGAGGCCTGTTCGATTTTGTGCGCTATATCGATCAGGTACACCACAGGGACGTGGATTACGGCGAAGCAAACATCCTTGATGAAAATGCCGACGTCGTGAGGATCATGAGCATACACAAGAGCAAAGGTCTTGAGTTCCCGGTGTGCATTGTTGCCGGCACTGCCAAAAAGCACAGTTTCAGATCTCATGACACGACGGGGAGTTTTCTGTGTGACAATGACTGGGGAATCGGTATGGACGAGTGGAATGCGGTCACACGCACCAGGGCCCATACGCCCCGTCGGGAAGCCATCGCGGATAAGATCCGCAGAGAGAGTCTCGGCGAGGAACTGCGGGTCCTCTACGTAGCGATGACCCGCGCGAAAGAGAAACTCATCCTCACCGGATATCTGAGCGACGCGGCCAAAAAGTGCGGCGACTGGGAGAAAAAGCTTCCTGTCTCCATGGAACCCGGAGAAAAACTGCCGATCCCGCTCCTTACGGAATCGGAGAGTTTTCTGGAACTGCTATGGTACGCGCTCGCGACTGACAGGGATTCAGGGAATTTTGCTGTCATCACGTTAGGAACAGGGGATCTGATCTGGAGCGAAGTGAAAGCGCTGACAGGTATGGGACTGAGGCGTCAGGAACTTGATATCGCCGGCGAATACGGAGGCGCTCCTCTTCCCGACCCTGAACTAGAGGAAAAGCTCGGCAGGATCTTCTCTATGAGATACGCGCACGAAGACCTGCGCGGTCTGTATACGAAGACGTCTGTCTCAGAGCTCAAAGCAGCTTTCCTTGAGGACAAAGAAGAGGCAGAGGGAGCTTACCAGCTGTTTCCGGAGCCCGTTCGGTCCCCTGTCATCGCTTCCTTTGCCGCTTCCGCGGCGGCAGGTCAAAAAAGCGAAGCCGGAGGCGGATCGGAAGATGGGTCAGACAGTGAGAAAGCGGTTTATAAAAACGGCTTTACCGGAACAGAATTCGGAACTGCCGTACATAAACTTCTGGAGTTGTTTGACTACGAGATGTTTCCTGACCCTTCCGCTGTCTCGAAGAGCGATTTTTATAACTGGCGAACCGGTCTTGCGGACGCCGGCAGGATCCCCCGTTCGTATTCGGACGATCTGCCCGCTTCCGGGATCCTCGCTTTTTTAAAGAGCAGCCTTGCGCAGAGAATGGCGAAAGCTTCTGCTGAAGGAAGACTATTCAGGGAGCAGTCTTTTGTCCTGGGGATCGAAGCAGACAAAGTCGATCCGGCGTTTCCTCATGGGGAGACGGTACTTGTACAGGGTATCATCGACGCCTGCTTTATAGAGGACGGCGAATGGGTCCTAGTGGACTACAAGACGGATCATGTCCTGAACGGGGAGGAACTTATAAAGCGCTATCAGGTACAGCTGGACCTTTACGAGAGAGCGCTCACACAGATCACCGGCAAAAAAGTGAGGGAAAAACTGATCTATTCCGTCTCTCTGCACAAAATGATATCGCTTTAAAGTTTTTTGTATCGTTAAAAATACAACATTTCCATGCATATTATTGCTTATTTTTGTAGAAATGAGACAACCGCGATGCTATAATATTTATGATTAGATGAATGTAAATCTTATTTATCTAAAACGCTAGTCACAGCGAACAACAAAGGAGGTAGCAATGAACTTTTTTAACGACGAAATTCATCAGGATATGGTGAACATGTACCGCGACTTTGCGCAGGGAGTTTGCGGACCGATCGCAGCTGAGATTGACGAAGAGGAGAAGTTCCCCGTTGAAACTTTCAAGCAGGCTGGTGAGATGGGCCTGATGGGAATCCCGTTCCCGGAAGAGTACGGCGGAGCCGGCATGGACGAGCTGTCCTATGCACAGTGCATTGAAGAGGTCTCCAAGGTCTGTGCTTCCACAGGTGTTGGTATCTCCGCACACACATCCCTTTGCTGCTGGCCGATCTATCACTTCGGCACAGAAGCTCAGAAGCAGAAATATCTTCCTCCGCTTCTTTCCGGCGAGAAGATCGGTGCTTTCGGTCTGACCGAGCCCAATGCAGGTACTGACGCAGCAGGACAGAAGACAGTTTTCGAAGACAAGGGCGATTACTGGCTGGTCAACGGCTCCAAGATCTTCATCACGAACGCAGGCTATGCCGACACCTTCATCGTTTTCGGTATGACCGACAAGTCCCTCGGAAACAAGGGCATCACTGCTGTGATCATGGAGAAGGGCATGGAAGGATTCAGTGTCGGTGCCCATGAGAAGAAGATGGGTATCCGCGGATCCAGCACCTGCGAGCTCGTATTCGAGAACGTCAAGGTTCCGAAGGAAAACCTTCTTGGCGAAGTCAACAAGGGCTTCAAGGTCGCTATGATGACTCTGGACGGCGGCAGAATCGGTATCGCCGCTCAGGCTCTCGGTATTGCTGAAGGCGCTCTGGATGTTACTATTGAGTACGTCAAGCAGAGAGTACAGTTCGGCCGTCCGATCGCTAAGTTCCAGAACACCCAGTTCGAGCTTGCTAAGATGAAAGCGAATACTGACGCAGCAAGGCTGCTGGTCTATCAGGCAGCTAATGCTGTTGACCAGGGACTTCCTTATTCCTTCCTCGCTGCTGAGGCTAAGCTCGTTGCAGCAGCTAACGCTTCCGATGTTACCCGCAGATGCCTGCAGCTGTACGGCGGCTATGGCTACACCCGTGAGTATCCCATCGAGCGCATGATGAGAGATGCTAAGATCACTGAGATCTATGAAGGAACCAGTGAAGTTCAGATGATGGTCATCGGCGGCGCGATCCTTCGCTGATCAAGGCTGAATCCATCCGGTCGGGAAACGGATAAAGTATCCGGATGACTGATCGTCAAACAAAGCACAGACAGCCCGGCGGCAGGTCCGCCGGGCTGTTTCTTTATCAAACGTAATGCTCGATAACAAACGAAATATTTGATACCAAACGAAATATCAGATACCAAAGGAGGCTGTCAAAAGACTGATGAACCGGAAGCGTCTAGAGACCGGATGGCATTCTGTCCGTCCCCTTATGATCTACCTCATATTGTTTCTCACGATCCGGTCGGTCCTGTATCATCTTTGGGATACGCTTCTTTTTGACGCTTCTGAGGAGTCGGCAGGGTGGATCCTTTCGGGAAGCGGGATCGCAGAGATTTTAATCATAGGTCTGTCTGCGGCAGGCGCTGCGATACCGTTGTTGAAGGAAGGACGCAGAGAGATCCTGCTCTTGAGGGCAGGGAGCGGACATGCCTGGATCTTAAAAAGAAAGGACCGCAGGTTTCTTATGACGATCCTTCCCTTTGGAACGCTTTGCCTCTGCATACTTTTGAACCTGCTGTTAGCAGGAGGTGACAGAGCCGGACAAGCAGATATTGCAGCGTATGCTGTTCCGATCGGCGCGGCAGTTTACGGTGTTTTGACACCTTTCGTCGAAGAAATGATATACAGAGGTATTGTCTGGCGCAGGTTGAGGAAGAGTTTTTCCCCTCTGGAAGCAGCATTCGTTTCCTCTCTTTTCTTCGGGATCGCACATGCCGGCTTCAGGCAGGGTGTCTACGCGTTCGTGATGGGAATGGTATTCGCGATGAGCCTTGAACTGACACGAAGGTTTGAAGTTCCTTTTCTGCTTCACTGCGTATGCAACCTCACTGTACTTTATGCCGCCCATTCAGGCTTCTTAGAAGTGCTGGGATCTGATATGTGGATCGTTTTTTTCGCTGTCTCCGCGGCTGCGACCTTCTTCTTTTGGATCCGCAGGATCATAGAAACAAATTATAAACTTTAGCTTGCGTGCACTCATTACCCATGCTATAATTGTAACGCTGTTTGGCAATCAGCAAGAAACGAAAAGATCATACAGAGCACCGCTACTCCTGTGGCCATAAGGCCCGGGTGCTCAGGTAAGGAGGTAAGCATGAAAGGATCTATCCATCCCAAGTATTATCAGGCAACCGTGACCTGCAACTGTGGCAACACATTCGTTACCGGTTCCACAAAGCCTGAGATCCACGTTGAAGTCTGCTCCAAGTGCCATTCTTTCTACACTGGCACGCAGAAGACTGCCGCTGCGAAGGGACGTATCGATAAGTTCAACAAGAAATACGGCTACACAAAGTAAGATCATTGCAGTGACCAGAGAGACAAGGCGGAGTACAACCTGCCTTGTCTTTCTTCAGTTATGCGGCATTAGGCCGCAGGAGGTTATTTTTGGAAACAAAAGTTTGTCCTCGTCAGCACTTCAGCGGCATCGGCGGTCAGGCCGTGCTGGAAGGCGTTATGATGAAGAACGGAAGCCGCTATGCTGTCGCCGTGAGAAAAGAAGATGGGAGTATTGTGATCAAGGAAGACAATTTCAAGGGATTTCTGTCTGGTACTCCTGTGAGAAAGATCCCCATTGTCCGGGGATTCTTTGTGCTCATCGACTCGCTCTCTCTGGGGCTCAAAGTGACGGATTACTCCGCGTCAATGTTCGACGAAGAAGAGTCAGCGGAAGGAGATTCCACCAAAGAAAAACTGATCAACGGCGCGATCCTCGCCGTTTCTTTTGCGATCGCGATCGCCCTGTTCATCCTTCTTCCATACGGCGCCGCGAACTTTCTAAGCGCAAAGCTTGGCAGCAAAAGCTTGCTCGTTCTGATCGAGGGAATCCTTCGCCTGGCAGTCTTTTTGACCTATATCACAGCGATCAGCGCAATGGAAGATATCCGCAGGCTTTACCAGTACCACGGAGCAGAACACAAATGCATCAATTGTCTTGAGAGCGGACTTCCCCTGACGGTAGAGAACGCAAGAAAGAGCACCCGTCTGCACAAGCGCTGCGGAAGCAGCTTCACGATGTTCGTCATGCTTGTCAGCATTATTCTGTTCTTCTTCATCCGGACGGACAGCCATGTTACGCGCATCCTTCTGAGGATCCTTCTTATTCCTGTGATCTCCGGTATTTCCTACGAGATCATCCAGCTTGCGGGAAAAACTGATAATCCGTTGATCCGGGCGATCTCGGCTCCGGGACTCTGGATGCAGATGATGACGACGAAGGAACCTGATGACGATATGATCAAGGTCGGAATGGCTTCTGTGGAAGCCGTGTTTGACTGGAAAGACTACCTGGTACGCGAGTTCGGCTACTCGCCGGAGAGCCTCGGAGCATCACCTTCATAAGTCGCGCATGAACGGGAGACGCAGATGAACAGGGAATCGAAAAAAAACGCAGAAAGCCCTCGGAAAGGGATCACGTACAGAGAACTGTATGCAGAAGGCGTACAGATCCTCTGTGTGGAAGGGATCGAGGAGAGAGAAGCTAAACTCGACGCAAGACTCCTTCTCGAGCATGTGTGCGGTACCAGTCTGCAGACCTTTCTTCTCGAAGGTGAGAAAGCCGTTGCTTTAAGTGACACTGCCATTTACCGGGAACTGGTCCAAAGGCGGAGCCTCAGGGAACCTTTGAGCTACATAACGGGTACCCGCGATTTTATGGGACTCACTTTCGAAGTAAACCGTGACGTCCTGATCCCGGAGCAGGATACCGAAAACCTGGTAGAAGAAGTTATGAAGCAGCTCTGCGGCGGAGAAAGGGTACTGGATCTGTGTACAGGGAGCGGCTGCATCCTTCTTAGTCTGTTGCAATATTCCAATGACACTGTCGGAGTCGGAACGGATCTCTCAGAAAAAGCTCTGGCTGTCGCGGAAAGAAACGCGGAACGGCTCGGCCTTTCAGAGCGTGCCTCATGGCGCCGGGGAGATCTTTTCGATGCGGTCCGCACGGAAGAGAAATTTGATATCATTGTATCCAATCCGCCATATATAAGAAGTAGTGTGATCGGGGAGCTGGCACCGGAAGTGCGCTCGCACGAACCTATGATGGCTCTTGACGGCGGAGAAGACGGACTGTGTTTTTACAAAAAGATCATACCGGACGCCGTCAGTCATCTGGTGACCGGCGGCATGCTGTTCCTTGAGATCGGATATGATCAGGCGGATGCCGTTTCCGCGCTCATGAAGGACGCAGGCTATTACGAAGTCCGTTCGATCCGCGATTACGGCGGCAATGACCGTATAGTCTCCGGCATTAAGAGCATCCATCAGAGATGACAGGTAAGTACTATGTTTGAAAAACTTGACAGCGTATTGCTGCATTTCGAGGATATTGAGAGAGAGCTTCAAAGTCCCGATATCGCCGCCAACCAGGCGAGATTTAAAAAACTCATGAAAGAACAGAGCGATCTTGTCCCGATCGTAAATGCGTACAGGGAATACAAGGACTGCCGTGCTGCAGAGCAGGAAGCACTACAGCTACTCGAGGATGAGAGCGACGAAGAGATGAGGGAGCTTGCCAAAGAAGAGCTTACCACAGCCAGAAACAGGATCGGCGAACTGGAAGAACAGATCAGAATACTGCTTCTTCCCAAGGATCCAAACGACGACAAAAACGTCATCGTGGAGATCCGCGCCGGCGCGGGCGGAGATGAAGCCGCCCTGTTTGCCGCGGAGATTTACAGAATGTATGTCCATTACGCGGAGGGACGGGGCTGGAGATCAGAGATCCTGGATTTTGAAGAGATCGGGATCGGCGGGATGAAATCCGTCAGTTTCATGATCCGCGGACAGGGAGCTTATTCCCGCATGAAATATGAAAGTGGCGTCCACAGAGTACAGCGCGTCCCTGCGACCGAATCCGGAGGGAGGATCCACACTTCGACTGTCACCGTTGCTGTTATACCGGAAGTGGATGAGGATATCGTCATAGATATCCCGGAGAAAGATGTCAGGATCGATGTCATGCGCGCCTCCGGAAACGGCGGCCAGTGTGTCAATACGACAGATTCCGCCGTCCGTCTGACCCATTACCCCACAGGGATCGTGATCTACAGTCAGACAGAAAAATCACAGCTGCAGAACAAAGCTAAGGCGTGGGCGCTCCTTCGTTCCAAGCTCTATGACCTTGAGACACAGAAGCGTCACGACGAAGAGGCTGACCTGCGCAGAAGCCAGATCGGAACCGGCGACCGCTCCGAGAAGATCCGCACCTATAATTTTCCGCAGGGTCGTGTGACAGACCATCGGATCAAGCTTACGCTCTATAAGATCGACGCCGTTATGAACGGCGATCTCGACGAGATCCTTGACAGTCTGACCGCCGCGGACCAGGCTGCAAAGCTTGTAAAAATGAATGACGCGGTCTGACTTTTCACTGTCAAAGATCAGCCTGCGCTAAGAAAGATATATTGTGAAAAATAGCGGTTTCCATGGCCTAAATTCAATGGATGAAGCCGCGGAAAATTGATATAATAAAACGGACCGGGTAGTATCATTTTATAAAGTGATGCTGCCGGTCCGTTCTTTCGTTTCCAGCGGCAAAGGGGTGATCGAATTATGGCAGGAAATCTTTTCGGCGCGATCGATGTGGGAAGCTACGTCTATGAAATGAAGATTTTTGAACTGTCCAAGAAGGGCGGGATCAGACAGATCGATAATATCCGGCATATGATGGATATCGGCGCTGATACGTATCATACCGGCAAGATCTCGAGGACGCATCTGGCGGAGCTTAAAAAGATCCTTTCAGATTCCCAGAAGATCATGAAGTCTTACAGAGTTGATAAATACAGAGCCTATGGCACGAGTGCGTTCCGAGAAATGAAGAACTCCTCAATGATCCTTTCGCAGATCGAGCTTGAGACGGGAATTCATATTGATATTCTCGACAACACGGAACAGCGCTTTTTGGACTACAAGTCCCTTGCCCTAAAGGGAGAGCAGTTCACGCGCTTTCTGGAGAATCCCACGGCGATCGTCGACATCGGAGGAGGAAGCGTTCAGATATCGTTGTTCGAAAAAGATAAGCTGAGCGCTACGCAGAATCTGCGTCTGGGTGTTCTGCGCGTGCGTGAACAGCTTGAGAGAGTCGGAGCCAGATCTGTCCAGAACGAACTCCTGATCGAAGAGATCTGTGACACACAGCTCAACGTATTCAAAAAGCTATATCTGAAAGACCGTGACATCAACCAGATCGTTGTCATCGATGATTACCTCTCGGAAGCCGCGCGGCAGGGAAGCAATTTCAGCGGTAACGGAAACGTAACTTTGGGATCTATGGGAGAAGCCATCTATATCGATACAGCTTCCCTCGGAGCTTTCATTGATGGAGTGAGAAATGACAGCATCATGGACCTGTCGTCAAGGCTCGGCATCTCAGACGAGAAGATCCCGCTCCTTAAGATCTCCTCGATCATTACGAAGTGTATCGCCAAAGCGATGAAAGCTGATCGCATCTGGATTCCGGGCGTCACGTTGTGCGACGGGATCGTCTATGATTACGCTGTGGAAAATAACGCCATCACAGCAGCTCATGACTTTGAGCAGGACATCCTTACCTGCGCGATGCAGACCTCTAAAAGGTATAGAGGGAGTGAAGACCGCGCGAAGACACTGAGCCTGATCGCGGAGAAGATCTTCGACAGCATGAAAAGGATCCACGGAATGGGAGACAGGGAAAAACTTCTCCTTAGACTCTGCGCTGTTTTGCATGACTGCGGAAAGTATATCAGCATGCAGAACCTTTCGGAATGCTCTTACAACATAATCATGTCTACTGAGATCATAGGGCTTTCCACAAGGGAGCGGGAGATCGTCGCCAATGTCGTGCGTTTTAATCACAGGGACTTTGTTTACTATGAAGAATGCGCGACAGGAAATCTTTCCCGCGAAGATTACATGATCGTCACCAAGCTCACTGCGATCCTCAGGCTCGCGAACGGTCTTGACAGGTCACACAAAAAGAAATTCACGGATGTCCGCATCCGTCTGAGGGAAGGCAGGCTGCTGATCACTGTCAGCGCCAAAAAAGACATCACTCTGGAGAAGGGCCTCTTCGGCAAACGGGCTGATTTCTTCGAGGAGATCTTCAACGTGCGGCCTGTGATCAGGCAGCGCGAGATCTGACCGCAGAAACCCTTTCAGGATGGTCCGTTTGAAAAGGAAAGGAGAAAGAACATGGCAGCAGAGACCATTGATTTCAGGAATCCGCAGTACTATATCAACAGGGAACTGAGCTGGATCGAATTTGACAGGCGGTGTCTTAGCGAAGCCAGGAACAAGGAGAATCCTCTGCTGGAGAGACTCAAATTCCTCAGCATCACAGCGTCGAATCTGGATGAGTTTTTCCAGGTCAGGGTCGCGTCTCTCCAGGATATGGTGCAAGCCGGCTATAAAAAGAAAGACATTGCCGGTCTTTCCGCTACGGAACAGCTCAGCGCGGTCCTCTCCGCCGCAAGTACGTTTATCCAGCAGCAGTACAGGACACTGAACCGCCAGATCCTTCCGGATCTCAAAGAGCAGGGGATCGTGATGGTACGTGATCTGGAGACCCTTAGCAAAGCTGAGATGACGTACGTCAAGGAGTATTTTGACCAGAACGTATTTCCGGTCCTCACACCGATGGCTGTTGACAGCTCAAGGCCGTTCCCTCTGATCAGGAACAAGAGTCTCAATATCGGCGCGCTTCTTACCAGAAAGGAAACGGCTACTCCGGGAATCCTCGGTACAAGCAAGAAGTCTAAAAAGGACGCCAAGAGCGGGAAAGCAAGATTCGAATTTGCGACCGTACAGGTCCCCGGTGTTCTTCCCAGGTTCCTGCTCCTTCCCGGTCCGAATGATAACTCCAAACGGATCGTCCTCCTCGAAGACGTGATCCAACAGTTTCTTCCCAGGCTCTTTGTCAATTACGAAGTTCTGTGCATGTCCCCTTACAGAGTCCTCAGAAGCGCGGATTTCGACATTGCTGAGGACGAGGCGGAAGATCTTCTGAAGGAGATCAAGAAACAGCTCAAGAAGCGCCAGAGGGGGGACGCCATCCGCCTTGAGGTGGAGAAGGGGATCGACGGACAGCTTAGGGAGCTTTTAAAGCGCGAACTCTGCCTGGATGAAGCGTTTATTTTTGAGATCGACGGGCCTTTGGACCTGACATATCTCATGAAAGCTTATGGGATCGAGGGCTTTGATAATCTCAGGGAACACAGTTACGCAAAGCCGCAGCCGGTTCCCAGTTTTCCTGCCGGATCCGACCTCTTCGAACAGATCCGGAAAGGGGATGTCTTCATGCATCACCCCTATGAGACCTTTGATCCGGTCGTCAGATTTGTTGCTTCCGCAGCTGTCGATCCGGACGTTCTTGCGATCAAGCAGACGCTGTATCGCGTAAGCGGGAACTCGCCGATCATCGCTGCCCTTGCGCGCGCAGCGGAAAACGGCAAGCAGGTCACCGTACTGGTGGAACTTAAGGCGCGCTTCGATGAGGAGAACAACATCGTCTGGGCAAACCAGCTTGAAAAAGCCGGATGCCATGTCATCTACGGACTGCAGAATCTCAAGACGCACAGCAAGATCACGCTTGTGGTCCGCAGGGAAGATGACGGGATCCGCAGATATGTACACCTTGGCACAGGCAACTATAATGATTCCACGGCCAAGCTCTATACGGATGTTGGACTTATGACCTGCAGCGATCCGATCGGCGAAGATGCAACAGCTGTATTCAATATGCTCTCCGGTTACTCGGAGCCGCGCACCTGGAATAAACTCAGTCTTGCGCCGCTCTGGCTTAAAAAGAGATTTCTGCATCTGATCGGCAGGGAACAGAGACATGCACAGAACAAAGAGACCGCGCACATTATTGCCAAGATGAATTCCCTCTGCGATCCCGATATTATGGAGGCACTCTACAAAGCAAGCGCTGCCGGCGTCAAAATCGAACTGATCGTACGTGGTATCTGTTGCTTAAGGCCCGGTATTCCCGGAATCAGCGAAAATATCACTGTTCGTTCGATCGTCGGAAACTTCCTCGAACACAGCCGGATCTACTATTTTGAAAACGGAGGATCACCCGAGATCTATGCCGCAAGTGCCGACTGGATGCCGCGCAATCTGGATCGCCGCGTGGAGATCATGTTCCCGCTCGAAGACAGCGCGATCAAAGACAAAGCTCTCCATATCCTTAAGGTCGAGCTGGAAGACACTGTAAAAGCGCACATTATGCGCACTGACGGCACTTACGACCGCGTGGACAGAAGAGGAAAGGAACTGATCAACTCACAGCTCCAGTTCTGCGAAGAGGCGAAAAAAGCGGCAAAGGCCTTCGCTGCAGGGCGCGACAACCGGACCTTTATACCCAAAGAGCCGGTCAAATTATCAGAAGAATAAGGCTTGCAAGAAGCATAAAGCCGGTCCTTAACATTTTTTCTTCATTGTGCTATTCTAAATATGAAATACATAATATGATATTCTAATCCTTGTGTTCGATATTTGGTTTAGACATGTTACTCAATAAGGAAGGGGCGAAGTCATGACACAGACAAAGGAAAGCATGGTATCACCCGTAGACCGCAAGACCGGTTACGAGTATGAAAAGGGAGCGAAATTTGTCGCATACGTTTCTTCCTATACAAGGGGAAGCGGTAAGAAATACGGGATCCGCGTCTATGACGTCGATATGGAGAACGGCTATCTCTATGAGAAGCAGCAGATCCAGATCACCAACTCATCTTATGTGACGATCTCCAAGAACAGGAAGTATCTTTACTCCATTACGGACTTTGGAATTGAATCCTACAAGATCGGTCCGGGAGGAGATCTCGAGAAGATCAACTCGGCTTCGATCAACGGAATGAGGGGATCCCATCTGTCGACGGATTATGATAATGAGTTTCTGTTCGTCGCCGGCTACCACGACGGAAAGATTACGGTTCTGCGTCTTCACGAGGACGGTTCGATCGGAGAAATATGCGACGAGGTTTATCTGAAGGGCCTCGGAAGTATTGCTGAGCGCAATTTCCGCCCGCATGTGCAGTGCGTAAAGATGACCAGGGACAACAAGTACCTTCTCGCAGCGGACCTGGGAATGGACCACGTCAATGTATATACGGTCAACAGGAAGAACGGGCATATCAAGCAGTGCGGAATCCTTCATTCTGAGCTCGAATCTGCGCCGAGACATCTGAAAATGTCCAAGGACGGTCATTTCCTGTATGTCGTCCATGAACTTAAGAACATCATCGATGTCTATTTTTACCACGAAGTGGACGGCGCCCCGGATTTTGAAAAAATACAGACCGTTTCTACGCTCAACGATTATCATGCAAAAGGTTCTGCTGCCAGCGCCTTGAATTTTTCCACGGATTTCAAGTACCTGATCAGTTCCAACGCAGGAGATAATTCGGTCATTATCTTCAAGATCGACCACGACAACGGTCACCTGACAAAGGTCCTGTGCCTTCCGATCAGCGGCGAGTATCCGAAGGATGCCGCTCTGTTCCCCGATAACCGCCATCTGGTATCCCTCAATCACGAGTCGAACACAATGACATTTTTCAATGTCGATCTCGAGAAGGGTCTGCTCGTCATGCACGGGAAAGAGATCGAGGTGGACAAACCAAACTGCATCATTTTCCATAAACTCTTAAAAGAGCAGGCCTGATATAAAGGCCTGCAGGTTAACCCTGAGGTCAGAATGAAATATACGATCATCAAACAAGAGGGGCTCGCAAAGAGGGCACGGCTTGAAACCGTGCACGGATCTGTCGAGACCCCTGTTTTTATGAATGTAGCAACTGCAGCAGCGATCAAAGGCGGGCTTTCCGCTGACGACCTGCGGCAGATCGGCACACAGATAGCGCTGTGCAATACATATCATCTCCATGTACGTCCGGGAGACGAGACGGTTTATAAGCTGGGCGGCCTTCATTCGTTCATGCGGTGGGACAGGCCGATCCTGACAGACTCCGGCGGTTTTCAGGTGTTCTCACTGGCTGATCTGCGAAAGATCAAAGAAGAGGGCGTTACATTTCACTCCCATATCGACGGAGCAAGGATCTTTATGGGACCTGAAGAGAGCATGCGGATCCAGTCACACCTGGCTTCTACGATCGCCATGGCATTCGACGAGTGTGCGCCGAGCCATGCGGAGCGGGATTACGTGGAGAGATCCGTCGCCCGCACGACGAGATGGCTTGCCCGGTGTAAAGCAGAGATGCAGCGCCTGAACAGCCTCGAAGAGACGATCAATAAAGAACAGCTCCTGTTCGGGATCAATCAGGGCGCCGTCTATCCGGATATACGCATCGACCATGCAAAACAGATCGCTGAGATGGAGCTGGATGGTTATGCCGTCGGAGGTCTTGCAGTCGGAGAAACGCACGAGGAGATGTATATGATCCTCGATGAAGTGGTTCCTCATCTTCCAAAAGATAAGCCCACCTATCTGATGGGCGTCGGGACGCCGCAGAATATTCTGGAAAGCGTGGATCGGGGCATCGATTTCTTTGACTGTGTCTATCCGAGCAGAAACGGACGACACGGAAATCTCTATACAAGTTATGGAACCGTGCGGATCAAGAACGCGAAATACGCACTGGACCCCCGGCCCATTGAGGAAGGCTGCAGCTGTCCCGTCTGCAGGGCAGGGTATTCCCGTGCTTATATCAGGCATCTCGTGCGCTCGCAGGAGACGCTGGGACTTCGCATGTGCGTGATGCACAATCTCTATTTTTACAACAACCTGATGACCCGGATCAGGGAAGCACTGGACAATGGAACCTTCTCCGCATTCAAAAAAACTATGCTTGATCAGCTCGAAGGAGATGGAGATCCTATTGATCCTGCATAAAAAGATGCGATTTTATGCTTTATCAGGCGAAATATAGATTGAAAAACTATAATGGGTTGTTGTATGATATGTCATAACTGATTTAAAGCCGCTTTAGCGGCATAATGGGAGGTAGTATTTTATGAATGGTTTCATGTTGACCGCCGGAAACGGCACAGTGTTCACGGTCCTGTACATGGTTGTGATCGTTGGCTTCTTCTATTTTTTCCTGATCAGACCGCAGAGGAAAGAGCAGAAAGAAAAGCAGAACATGCTCAGTTCTCTGGCAGTTGGTGACAGTGTTCTCACAACAGCGGGCTTTTACGGAGTTGTCATTGATATGACCGAGGATACGGTGATCGTCGAATTCGGCAACAACAAGAACTGCCGTATTCCGATGCAGAAGGCGGCAATTGTACAGATTGAGAAGCCTGAGGACGCTGTAGAATCAGCGGAAGACAAATAATAAATGCGGATTCCCGAAGGCATGTGCAAGGCACATGCCTTCTCTTTGATATACACGAAACGATCAATATGATTCAAATCTCTCATCATAGAGATTAATTCTATTCATCTTTCATTAAGCCCAACGGAGGTATATTCTATTGAATAAAAACATCGCAGTGATCGCCGGCGACGGCATCGGACCGGAGATCGTGGCACAGGCAAAAAAAGTTCTCGACAAGGTGTGTGAGAAGTTCGGTCATTCCTTTACATACACGGACGTCCTTATGGGAGGCTGCTCTATTGACACTTACGGCGTTCCGCTGACGGACGAGACGATCCGGATCTGCAAGGAGAGTGATGCGGTCCTTATGGGCTCCATCGGCGGTGATGCGGCGACATCTCCCTGGTATAAGCTCGCACCTTCGCTGCGCCCTGAGGCAGGACTCTTAAAGCTGCGCAAATCCCTGAACCTTTACTGCAACCTGCGCCCTGCGTACCTTTTCAAAGAGTTGTCCGCTTCCTGTCCGCTTGCCGCAAAGGACGGTGGAAGGAACTTTGACCTTGTGATCTGCAGGGAGCTGACCGGCGGGCTGTATTTTGGCGAGAGATATACAAAGGAAGTAGACGGCGTCATTACTGCTGTGGATACAGCCGTTTACAACGAAAACGAGATCCGCCGGATCGCTGTGAAAGCCTTTGAGATCGCGATGAAGCGCGGAAAAAGAGTATGCAGCGTCGATAAGGCGAACGTTCTCGATACATCAAGGCTCTGGAGAAAGGTCGTGGCAGAAGTCGCGAAAGACTATCCGGAAGTGGAGCTTTCGAATATGCTCGTAGACAACTGCGCAATGCAGCTGGTCAAGGAGCCGGAGCAGTTCGATGTCATCGTCACCGGAAACATGTTCGGAGACATCCTCTCGGATGAGGCAAGTATGATCACAGGATCCATCGGAATGCTTTCTTCCGCCTCCCTTAGCGACGGAAGCTTCGGACTGTATGAACCCAGCCACGGAAGTGCGCCTGATATCGCGGGGCTCGGCATCGCCAATCCGATCGCTACGATCCTCTCAGCTGCTATGATGCTCCGCTACAGCTTCGGCCTTTTGATAGAGGCAGACGCTGTGGAGGCGGCTGTCCGGCAGACACTGGCGGACGGATACAGAAGCGTGGACCTGATGCCCAGGGACAACACAGAAGCTCTTGTTAAGCAGAACTGTGAAGAACTCGGAGACAGGATCTGCGAGAGGATCTGACGCAAACGAGCCTCACAATAACTTGACCAAAAACAGGATACCCGAACGGAATTCCTGTTAATAATAAATATCTTTATAAAAATAAAAGTATTTAATAAAAGGAGTAAAACACAGATGAAGAGTGACAGTGTAAAAAAAGGAGTATCCCAGGCCCCTCATAGAAGCCTTTTTAACGCGCTTGGCTACACGGAGGAGGAAAGAAGGCGCCCGATGATCGGTATCGTCAGCTCCTATAACGAGATCGTTCCCGGGCATATGAACCTCGACAAGATCACGGAAGCAGTCAAACTTGGCGTTGCAATGGCGGGCGGTATGCCTGTCGTCTTCCCCGCGATCGCTGTCTGCGACGGTATTGCGATGGGACATATCGGCATGAAGTATTCCCTGGTCACCAGAGATCTGATCGCTGACTCCACGGAGTGCATGGCAAAGGCGCACGGATTCGACGGCCTTGTCATGATCCCCAACTGCGACAAGAACGTTCCCGGTCTTCTGATGGCTGCGGCGCGCGTCAATATCCCCACCATCTTTGTTTCCGGCGGCCCTATGATGGCCGGCCATATCGACGGACGCAAGAGAAGCCTTTCCTCCATGTTCGAGGCTGTCGGCGCTGTCGCGGCAGGAAAAATGACGATGGAGAAACTTGCTGAGTATGAGGAAAAGGTCTGCCCTACCTGCGGTTCCTGCTCCGGAATGTACACTGCCAACTCCATGAACTGCCTGACTGAAGCGATCGGCATGGGCCTTCAGGGCAATGGAACGATCCCTGCGGTTTACAGCGCAAGGATCCGTCTTGCCAAACACGCCGGCATGAAGATCATGGAATTGGTCGAGAAGAACATCCGTCCCAGAGATATCATGACCAAAGAAGCATTCATGAACGCAATGGCAATGGATATGGCACTCGGATGTTCTACCAACACGATGCTACATCTTCCTGCGATCGCTCACGAGGCAGGCGTCGAGATCAACATGGAGATCGCGAACATGGTCTCCGACAACACGCCGAATCTCTGCCACCTTGCGCCTGCAGGCCCTACTTACATGGAAGACCTCAATGAAGCCGGCGGTATCTATGCGGTTATGAACGAACTTGCGAAGAAGGATCTGCTCAATCTCGATGTGATGACGGTCTCCGGAAAAACTATGCGCGAGAATATAAAGGGCTGTGTGAATACCGATCCTTCCGTTATCCGTCCGATCGAGGATCCCTATATGCCCAACGGCGGCATCGCTGTCCTCAAAGGCAATATCGCGCCCGATACCGGTATCGTTAAGAGAAGCGCAGTGCTTCCCGAGATGATGAAGCACGAAGGACCTGCAAGAGTATTTGACTGTGAGGAAGACGCCATCGCGGCGATCACCGGCGGAAAGATCGTTCCCGGAGATATCGTTGTAATCCGTTACGAAGGCCCTAAGGGCGGCCCGGGAATGAGAGAGATGCTCAATCCCACTTCCGCTATTGCAGGTATGGGACTGGATTCGTCCGTGGCACTGATCACAGACGGAAGATTCTCCGGTGCTTCCCGCGGCGCGTCCATCGGACACGTATCGCCTGAGGCGGCTGTTGGCGGCCCTATCGCGCTGATCGAGGAGGGAGATATCATCTCTATCGATATCAACGCCAACAAACTCGACGTCAAGGTCTCCGACGAGGAACTGGCCCGCAGAAAAGCGGCATGGAAACCCCGTCAGCCCAAGGTCACTGACGGTTATCTCAAGAGATATGCAGCTCTCGTAACGAGCGGCAACCGCGGCGCGGTCCTGGAGCTTCCTGAGAACATGCAGTGATTTTTACCGGAAGGACTGCGGCAGTTTCCAATAAGTATTGCTTCTGCTGCAGACCTTTTCCCGGACGGGCTATTTGGAGAACGGAGGATAGTAAGAAAAATGAAAATGACAGGTGCGGAGATCGTCGTTGCCTGCCTGCGCGAGCAGGGAGTTGACACGGTCTTCGGATATCCGGGAGGAGCGATCCTCAATGTATACGACGCACTCTATAAACACAGTGATGAGATCACTCATTATCTGACATCACACGAGCAAGGCGCGTCCCATATGGCAGACGGCTATGCGCGAGCGACCGGCAAGGTCGGAGTATGCCTTGCTACAAGCGGTCCTGGCGCGACCAATCTGGTCACCGGAATCGCTACAGCATATATGGACAGTGTTCCGCTCGTCGCGATCACTTGTAACGTTACGCTTCCCCTTCTTGGCAAGGATTCTTTCCAGGAGGTGGATATTGCCGGTATTTCCATGCCGATCACCAAACATGGCTGGATCGTCAAAGATGTAAAGGATCTTGCTGCAACGATCCGTAAGGCATTCCGTATTGCTTCCACCGGCAGGCCGGGCCCTGTACTTGTGGATATCCCGAAAGATGTTACGGGGGCAGTGACAGAGTATGTGCCCGCATCGCCTTATAAAAAGAGACTGATCGGCGAGGGACGCCGCTACAGTGATTCCGATATCGATCTCGCGATCGATATGATCAAAGCTTCCAGAAGGCCTTTCCTGTATGTCGGCGGCGGCGCCGTGATCTCCGGCGCAAGCGAAGAGCTGAAGAAATTCGTTGACCTCATCGACGCACCGGTTTGTGATACTTTGATGGGCAAAGGCGCTTTTGACGGGCATGACCACCATTATACGGGTATGATCGGTATGCACGGCACCAAGACATCGAATCTCGGAGTCAGCAAGTGCGATCTTTTGATCGCAATGGGAGCGCGCTTTACGGACCGCGTGATCGGAAATCCGGACAAATTCGCAACGGGAGCGAAGATCATCCACATCGATATTGATCCCGCTGAGATCAATAAGAATATCAAAGTTGATTTTTCCATTATCGGAAACCTCAAGGATGTGCTTCATGACCTGAACGCCAAACTCAGCCAGCAGCAACACGACGAGTGGATGAAGCAGATCCAGGATATGAAGAAAAAGTATCCTCTCACCTATGACAAGTCAAAACTCACCTGCCCAATGGTGATCGAGAAGCTCGACAAACTCACGAAAGGCGACGCGATCATCGTGACAGACGTAGGCCAGCACCAGATGTGGGCGGCGCAGTACTATACATTCTCAAGGCCGCGTACACTTTTGACATCCGGAGGCCTGGGAACAATGGGATATGGTCTGGGCGCAGCGATCGGCGCAAAGGTAGCGTTTCCCGACCGCCAGGTCATCAACATCGCCGGTGACGGATGTTTCAGGATGAATATGAACGAGCTGGCGACCGCGAGCCGTTACAATATTCCTATCATTGAGATCGTGATCGACAACAGGGCGCTTGGAATGGTGAGACAGTGGCAGACGCTTTATTACGGCGAACGCTACAGTGCTACAGTCATCAGTGACAAAGTGGACTATTGCAAAGTCGCGGAAGGCCTCGGCTGTATGGCGATCCGCATCACAAAGCCCTCTGAAGTTGAGCCGGCGCTCAAAAAAGCGCTTTCCTCAGGTGTTCCCACACTGATCAGTGTTGTGATCGGCGAAGATGATAAAGTATTCCCTATGGTCTCCCCCGGAGCCCCGATCGAAAAAGCTTTTGACGCGTCTGATCTGGAAGCGCAAGGCCGCAACGCATAAGACTGCATAAGATATTACGGAAATTTGGAGGTAAACATATGAATAGAGTTTATAATTTCTCGGCAGGCCCCGCTGTGCTGCCGCTCGAAGTTCTCAAGGAAGCACAGGAAGAAATGCTCGATTACCGCGGATGCGGGATGTCCGTCATGGAAATGAGCCACAGAGGCAAGATTTATGACGGGATCATCAAGGAAGCGGAAGCGGATCTGAGAGACATCATGCAGATTCCTGACAACTACAAGGTTCTCTTCCTGCAGGGCGGTGCGAGCCAGCAGTTCGCGGCAGTACCCATGAACCTGACCAAAAACGGAAAAGCGGCTTATATCATCACCGGTCAGTGGGCCAAGAAGGCTTACCAGGAAGCAAAGCTTTACACTGATGCCGTCGCTGTGGCATCCTCTGCGGACAGGACCTTCTGCTATATCCCGGACTGCTCGGATCTCGATATTCCCGAGGATGCAGATTACGTTTATATCTGCGAGAACAATACGATCTACGGCACAAAATACTGGAACCTTCCCAATACAAAGGGACATGAGCTCGTCTCCGACGTCTCTTCCTGCTTCCTCTCGGAGCCTGTCGATGTGACAAAATACGGCGTGATCTACGGCGGCGTACAGAAGAATATCGGACCCGCAGGCGTCGTGATCTCGATCATCCGTGAAGACCTGATCAGGGATGATGTGCTCCCTTATACGCCCACAATGCTGAAGTGGAAGACACAGGCGGATAATGATTCCCTGTATAACACGCCTCCGGCATACGGCATCTATATCTGCGGAAAAGTCTTCAAGTGGATCAAGTCGCAGGGCGGACTTGCAGCTATGAAAGAGCGCAATGTGAAAAAGGCCCGGCTCTTATACGATTATCTCGACAACAACACGCTTTTCAAAGGTACGGTCGACAAAAAAGACCGCTCGATCATGAATGTCCCGTTTGTGATCGGAGATAAGGATCTGGAAGCGAAGTTTGTCAAGGAAGCAGAAGCTAACGGACTCGTGAGTCTCAAGGGCCACAGGACTGTGGGCGGAATGCGCGCGAGCATCTACAACGCTATGCCTTACGAGGGCGTAGAAGCTCTCGTAGCGTTCATGAAGAAATTCGAAGCGGAAAACACAAAATAAAAGGGGATTGCCATGACTTACAAATTTGCATGCCTGAACAGTATTTCCCCGATCGGGCTTAAAAACTTCACAAATCTTTACGAACAGGTCAGCGACCTTTCGGAAGCGAACGGGATCCTTGTCCGGAGCGCTTCCATGCACGAGATGGAATTTTCTGATACTCTCTATGCAATAGCGAGAGCCGGGGCAGGTGTTAACAATATTCCCCTTCAGAAATGCGCGGAAAAGGGAATCGTTGTTTTCAACACACCCGGTGCCAATGCTAACGGTGTCAAAGAACTTGTCTTCGCGGGAATGCTCCTCGCGTCCAGGGATGTCGTCGGCGGTGTGAACTGGGTCCGTGGCAACAAAGAGATGGCGGACATCGCAAAGGTTGCGGAAAAAGAGAAAAAGAAATTTTCCGGCACGGAGCTGATGGGCAAAAAGCTCGGCATCATCGGTCTCGGCGCGATCGGCGTCCTTGTTGCGAACGCTGCGGTCTCTTTGGGAATGGACGTCTACGGCTATGATCCTTATGTGTCTGTTGACGCCGCATGGCATCTGAGCCGCAAGATCACACATGTATTCAATGCGGAAGATATCTACAGAGAGTGCGACTTTATCACGATCCATGTACCGCTTAACGACTCCACACGGCATATGATCGGAAAAGAAGCTATTTCCATGATGAAAAAGGGAGTGATCCTGATCAATATGGCAAGGGACCAGCTGTTTGATGAGGAAGCCGTAATCGCAGCGATCGATTCAGGCAGAGTACGCTGCTATGTCTCTGATTTCCCGAATCCTACGGTCGCGGGAAGAAAGGGCTGCATCACAACTCCTCATCTGGGCGCGTCCACGGAGGAGTCCGAGATCAACTGCGCCAAGATGGCTGTTGACGAACTCAGGAACTACCTGGAGAACGGGAACATCAAGAATAGCGTTAACTATCCCGCTTGTGACCTGGGCGTATGCACGACCGGCGGCCGTGTAGGTATCTTCCATAAGAATCAGCCTGCAATGATCACACAGTTCACGCAGATCATCGGCGCTTCCGATGTCAATATCGCCGGAATGGCCAATAAATCCAAGCAGGAAGTGGCCTACACGCTGATCGATTTTGACAGTCCCGTCGAAAAAGAACTGGTGGAAAAGCTCGCGCAGGTAAAGGACGTTTACAGGGTCAGAGTGATCAAATAATGACATTTTCATTTATTAAACAAAATAAGGAGATTTCTTAATGGCCGATATAAGGGCGTTTGCTGCATTCCGTCCCGCCAAAGGACTCGAGGACAGGATAGCGGCTTTGCCATATGACGTTTACAGCAGAGAGGAAGCCAAGATCGAGGTTGCGTCTAAACCGCTCTCGTTTCTCGCGATCGACAGGGCAGAAACTCAGTTTCCGGATACTGTCGGGACATACGACGACTGCGTCTACCGGAAAGCCAAGAGCATGCTGGACGACGCGATCGAAAAGGGCCTCTTTGTTAAGGATCCTTCTCCCTGTTATTATCTCTACGAGCAGACTATGAACGGCCGCTCGCAAACTGGGATCGTGGCCTGCGCATCCATTGACGACTATCTGTCGGGAGTGATCAAAAAGCACGAGAACACAAGAGCCAATAAAGAGGTCGACAGAATCCGCCACGTCGACACCTGCAATGCACAGACCGGGCCGATCTTTCTCTGTTACAGAAACGATCCCACGCTCGACAGCCTCATGGACAAATGCAGGCAGAAAACACCTGAATACGATTTTGTGACAAAAGAGGACGTGCGAAACAGGTGCTGGGTCCTTTCAGACCCCGAACAACTCGAGACAATAAAAAACGCGTTTGCAGGGATCGATTCGATCTATATCGCGGACGGACATCACAGGTGTGCTTCCGCCGTGAAGGTCGGTCTCATGCGCAGAGAACAGGATCCCGATCATACCGGGGAAGAAGAGTACAATTTCTTTTTATCTGTTCTTTTCCCGCAGAATCAGCTGATGGTCATGGATTACAACCGTGTGGTGAAAGATCTCGGCGGAAGGACTCCGCAGCAGTTTCTGGAAGCGCTCAGCGGTATTTTTGAAATCAGCTGTGAAGGACAAAATGCAGTCCGTCCCCGTAAAAAAGGAGAATTTGGACTCTGCCTTTGTGACGGAAACTGGTACAGGCTGCGTCTTCTTACGCTGCCGGATCCCTCGGATCCGGTGGGATCTCTCGATGTCTCTGTTTTGCAGGACAGGGTTCTTAGCCCGCTCCTTGGCATCACAGATCCCAAAGAAGACCCCAGGATCAGCTTTGTTGGCGGGATCAGGGGGCTTACGGAACTACAGAATAAAGTTGAGAGCGGATCATTTATGGCGGCTTTTTCAATGTTCCCCACTTCCATGGACGAACTTTTCGCAGTGGCGGACGCAGGGAAACTCATGCCGCCCAAGTCCACATGGTTTGAGCCCAAACTATTGAGCGGTCTTTTTATCCACAGACTATGAAAGCGGAATAAAAAACAGCTTGCATTCTTCGAGTAAAGTCTATATAATATACAAGACGCTTAAATTGCCGCTGTAAAGAGCGGCACATGCTGGAATAGCGCAGTCGGTAGCGCAACTGATTCGTAATCAGTAGGTCGAGGGTTCGAGTCCCTTTTCCAGCTTTTTGTCAAAAAAGCGCGGGGACCTGATCTGGTTTTCCGCGCTTTTGTTATTTTCAAATATACGGAGGTATTATATGGCACAGCTTTGGGGCGGCCGGTTCACTAAAGAGACCAATGATGCTGTAAAGGCGTTCAATGATTCCATAAGTTTTGACAGACGTCTTTACAGAGAGGATATCGAGGGAAGCATCGCGCACGCGCAGATGCTCGGCGCGCAGGGGATCATCTCGGCGGAGGAATCATCTATGATCACGCAGGAGCTCGCCGCGATCCTTTCGGATGTAGAGAGCGGGGCGCTTGTGATCACAGACGAGTACGAAGATATCCATAGTTTTGTGGAAGCCACCCTGATCGGCAGGATCGGCGACGCCGGAAAAAAACTCCATACGGGAAGAAGCCGCAACGATCAGGTGGCGCTCGATATGAAGCTCTATACGCGTCGCAGGACGCATGAGATCAGAACGCATCTGTATACGCTCCTCGAGACGATCCTCGGCATCATGGAGGAGAATACGGACACATATATGCCGGGCTTTACCCACCTTCAGAAAGCGCAGCCGACAACGCTCGCTCACCATCTTGGCGCGTATTTCGAGATGTTCAAGAGAGATGCCGGAAGGATTGACGACTGCCTGAAGAGAATGAATTACTGTCCTTTGGGGTCCGGCGCGCTTGCAGGAACGACATATCCTCTCGACAGGGAAATGGTCGCTGAAAAGCTGGGTTTTGACGGACCGACGCTCAACAGCATGGATTCTGTATCCGACAGGGATTATCTGATCGAGCTGATGTCAGCGCTGTCCCTGATCATGATGCACCTGAGCCGTTTCAGCGAAGAGCTCATCACCTGGAACTCCAACGAATACCGGTTCGTCGAGATGGATGACGCGTTTTCCACGGGAAGCAGCATCATGCCGCAGAAGAAAAATCCCGATATCTGCGAACTTGTCCGCGGAAAGACCGGCAGGGTGTACGGCGATTTGATATCACTTCTTACAACAATGAAGGGGCTGCCGCTCGCCTACAACAAGGACATGCAGGAGGACAAGGAGCCTGCATTCGACGCGATCGATACAGCTCAGGCATGTATTGCCCTTTTCAGCGGTATGTTGGCGACCATCACCTTCCGAAAGGAAACTATGCGGCTTAGTGCCGTAAGAGGCTTTACAAATGCGACCGATGCGGCCGATTATCTTGTGGTCAAGGGAGTTCCTTTCCGCGATGCGCACGGGATCATCGGAAGGCTTGTTCTCTACTGCATCGATAAGAACAAGAGCATTGAGGATCTGAGCATAGAGCAGCTCAAAGAATTCAGCCCCGCTTTTGAGGAAGATCTTTACGACGCAGTTTCCCTTCGAACGTGCGTCGAAAAGCGCCTCACGCTCGGCGCGCCCGGACAGGCTATGATGAGAGAAGTCATAGCAAGGGAGAAAGAGTGGCTTCAAGGGTGGCACGGCACCTCTTCCGATAAGTGATGAGGCTGCCGCAAATGCGTAAAAGTATTGAATGATCAATCAAGACGTCACAGTCTTTTGATAGAATTTAGGAGGTAAACATGAACAGGAAGCTTAGAGTCGGTATCCTTGGCGGAACAGGTATGGTGGGGCAGAGATTTATCACCCTTCTGGAGAATCATCCATGGTTTGAAGTGACCACGATCGCAGCCAGCCCCCGGAGCGCAGGAAAGACCTATGAAGCATGCGTCGAGGGAAGATGGAAAATGGATACACCTATTCCTGAAGCTGTCAAAGGCATAGTTGTTAAGAGTGTCAAGGACGTGCAGGAAGTCGCCGCAGAAGTTGATTTCTGCTTCAGCGCGGTAGATATGAGTAAAGAAGAGATCCGCGCGATCGAAGAGGAATATGCCAAAACAGAGACCCCTGTCGTCTCTAACAACAGCGCGCACCGCTGGACTCCCGACGTTCCCATGATCATCCCGGAGATCAACCCGGAGCACAGTGCCGTGATCGAATTCCAAAAGAAGAGGCTGGGCACAACCCGCGGCTTTGTAGCAGTGAAACCTAACTGCTCGATCCAGAGCTATACCCCTGCTTTTGCGGCGTGGAAAGAATTTGAGCCTTACCAGGCGGTCGTCTGCACCTATCAGGCGATCTCCGGCGCAGGAAAGACCTTTAAAGACTGGCCGGAAATGGTCGGCAATATCATCCCTTACATCGGCGGGGAAGAAGAGAAGAGCGAAAAGGAACCTCTCCGCATCTTCGGCCGCATCGAGAACGGCGTGATCTTCCCGGCCGACAATATTAAGATCACCAGCCAGTGCATCCGCGTTCCTGTCCTGAACGGCCATACAGCCGCAGCATTTGTCAACTTCAGGAAGGATCCTTCAAAAGAAGAACTTATTGAAGCCCTCAGAGCATTCAGCGGCGTTCCCCAGAAAGAGAACCTTCCGAGCGCTCCCAAGCAGTTCATCCGGTATCTCGAGGAGGAGAACCGTCCTCAGGTGGCGCTCGATGTAAACTACGAGAACGGTATGGGCGTTTCCATCGGACGACTCAGAAAAGACACCCTGTTCGACTGGAAATTCGTCGGACTTTCCCATAATACCGTCCGCGGCGCAGCAGGCGGCGGCGTTCTTTGCGCGGAACTGCTCGTGGCGCAGGGCTATATCAGCAGCAAGTGACAGGCATAAGAGAGGGTGAATGAGTAAAAGAGTCTTCATCGCGGAAAAACCAAGCGTTGCCAGGGAATTTGCCAATTCACTGGACATGAGATTCACCTCGAAAGAGGGATATATGGAAGCGGAAGATACCATTGTGACCTGGTGCGTTGGGCATCTGGTCACAATGTGCTATCCTGACGCCTACGATCCGAAATATAAAAAGTGGTCGCTATCGACGATCCCTTTTCTTCCTGAAAAGTATAAATACCAGGTCATAGACGGCGTCAAAAAACAGTTTAAGATCGTAAAGAAGATCCTGACCGATAAAGACGTGGATACGATCTATATCTGTACGGACTCCGGACGGGAAGGGGAATATATCTACCGGCTCGTGGCACAGGAGGCAGGCGTCCGCGGAAAAAGACAGCTCCGCGTCTGGATCGATTCCCAGACGAAGGAGGAGATCCTCCGCGGTATCAGAGAGGCGAAGGATGACTCTGAATACGATCCCTTAGGCGCAGCAGCGTATCTGCGCGCCAAGGAAGACTATCTGATGGGCATTAATTTTTCGCGCGCCCTGACACTCAAATACGGCGGCGGCATCAGCAGTGTACTGGGTACGAAGTACAGCGTCATAGCAGTGGGACGCGTCATGACCTGTGTTCTCGGTATGGTCGTCCGAAGGGAGAGGGAGATCCGGGACTTCGTAAAGACCCCGTTCTTTAAGATCCTCGGAAAATTTTGTCCCGCCGGGGAGCAGGAGGCTGCTAAAGAGGATCCACAGACGCGTGAGACCATTACGGCGGAATGGCATGCAGCCCCCGGCAGCCGCTATTTTGAATCGCCCGCACTCTATAAAGAAAACGGCTTTAAAAAGCGGGAAGACGCGGAGGCGCTTCTATTGGAACTTCGGGAAGCCGCTGACCGCGGAGACTGCGAAGTCGCATCAATAACGCGCAAGAAAGAAAAGAAGAATGCACCGCTTCTTTATAACCTCGCAGAGCTCCAGAACGACTGCGCACGGCTGTTTAAGATCAGTCCGGACCAGACGCTTCAGGCCGCGCAGGAACTGTATGAGAAAAAGCTCACAACGTATCCCCGTACGGATGCAAGGGTCCTGTCTTCAGCAGTTGCAAAGGAAATCGGGAAAAACCTGAAAGGTCTCTCCAAACTGCCTATGTACAGACCTTACCTCATGAAGATCCTCGAGAGCGGATCCTACCAGCGGATCGGCAACACGCGCTATACGAACGACAGCGCGATCACTGACCATTACGCCATCATCCCAACCGGCCAGGGGCTTGATGCCTTGCCGTCCCTGTCGGGGATCAACGCAAAAGTCTACGAACTGATCTGCCGGAGATTCCTTGCGATCTTTTATCCCCCTGCGGTTTTTGACAAAACAGCGCTTGAAATCCGCCTCGGAACAGAAATGTTTGCGGCTTCCGCGAAAGTCTGCGCCGATAAGGGCTATCTGGAAGTGATGGAATACTCCTTTAAAAAGGCTTCCGATTCAGGGGCCGGCAAAGGAGCTGACCAGAAAGCGGAAAAAGATCCTGAAAAAGAGACGGAAAAAGATCCTGAGAAAGAAGATGGCGTGATCGAAACGGACCGCGTGCCTTCGTTCCTTCCCTCCCTTAAAAAGGGAGCGCCTATGTCCTGTACGGATCTTGAGATCAAAGAGGGGGAGACGAAACCTCCCAAGCGCTACAATTCCGGCAGCATGATCCTCGCAATGGAGAATGCCGGGCAGCTGATCGAGGAGGAGGAACTGAGGGAACAGATCCGCGGAAGCGGGATAGGGACGAGCGCGACGAGAGCGGAGATCCTTAAGAAACTGTTTAACAACAAATATCTCTCCCTGAACAGAAAGACCCAGGTGATCACTCCCACTCTTATGGGAGAGATGATCTACGATACGGTTTACTGTTCGATCCGCTCTCTCCTTGATCCGAAACTCACCGCAAGCTGGGAACTGGGTCTTACGCGCGTGTCGGAGGGCACTGTCACAGAAGAAGAATATCTCGAAAAGCTCAACGGATTTGTCGCGCGCAATACAAACAATGTCAAAAACAGTAATTTCGGTCCGGCGCTTCAGGCGATGTATCGAAAAGACAGCCAATACTACCGGACGCCCGCGCCGAATTCGTGGCGATCCGGAAATACCCGGAAGAGATCCGGCAGGAAAGGAGACCAAAATGCACCTCACTGATATTACCATTGCAAATCTGTTTGATCTGAATGAGACGATCGCAGCGGAACTGTTCGACGGAAAAACCTACCCCTGGGAAGTCCTCAGCGACATCAAGGCATTTATCATCGCGCTCGGGAACAGGCTCCCCGAAGACCGCTTTGAAAAGAGAGGCGAGAATATCTGGATCGCGAAGAGTGCGAAGGTATTCGACAGTGCATACATCGGCGGGCCCTGCATCATCGATGAGGAGGCCGAGGTGCGCCAGTGCGCATTCATCCGCGGAAGCGCGATCGTCGGCAGGGGCACGACAGTAGGTAACTCTACAGAGCTCAAGAATGTCGTCCTGTTCAATAAGGTCGAAGTTCCTCATTACAACTATGTCGGTGACAGCGTACTCGGTTTCCACGCACACATGGGCGCCGGCTCCATCACATCCAACGTTAAAGCGGACAAGAAGAACGTTGTGATCCACTGCGGAGAGGAGAATATAGAGACCGGCCTTCGCAAGATCGGCGCTATGCTGGGCGACTGGGCGGACATCGGATGCAACAGCGTCCTCAATCCCGGCACCATCATTGGAAGGCACACAAATCTCTACCCGCTTTCCATGGTCAGGGGATGCGTTCCTGCTTACCATATTTATAAAGACAAGGACAACATTGCAAAAAAGATCGAAATGTGATCCGGAGAGTGTACGATGAGAAAGAATGTCAGAGAATGTGTTACATATATCCGAAGCATTACGGATTTTGTCCCTAAAGCAGCGCTCGTACTGGGTTCGGGCCTTGGGTATTTTGGCCAGCAGATGGACCAGATCGTCTGCGAGATCCCCTATGCCAGCATACCCGGATTTCCCGTATCCACTGTTTCCGGCCATGCCGGCAAGTTTATCATGGGCTATGTTGAAAATGTTCCCGTGATCTGCATGAGCGGAAGAGTGCATTATTACGAGGGATACAAAATGGAAGATGTCGTTCTTCCGGTCCGTGTCATGCACGCTTTGGGAGCAGAGTTTCTATATCTCACAAATGCGTCCGGAGGGATCAACAGCGATTATACACCCGGAACCCTTGTGCTCTTGCGTGATCATATTTCGCTCTTTATCCCCAATCCGCTCATCGGCGAAAACGACCCCGACGAGGGCGTACGTTTTCCGGATATGTCTGAAGTATATGATGTAAAGCTGCGCAAGCTTATCAAGGATACCGCAAACAAAAACAAGATCTTTTTGACGAGCGGTGTTTACTGCCAGCTCACAGGCCCCTCTTACGAGACGCCTGCAGAGATCGATCTTCTGCGCCGCCTCGGAGCGGATCTGGTCGGCATGAGTACCGTAATGGAGGCGATCGTGGCACATCATGCGGGTATGAAGGTCTGCGCGATCTCATATGTCTCCAATATGGCAGCCGGGATCAATACAGGCACTCTTGATCACGAGGAAGTAAAGACAGCAGGAACCCGGCTGGCGTCGACTTTCACAAAGCTGGTGCGGTCTTCTATCGGTGCTGTTGTAAAGTATGATGAATATTAAACAGATTTGCATCTGAGACAGAAACACATTTAAACAGAAACGAATTTAAAATGGAAACATATTTGATAATGATCGCCCTGTTCGCTGTGTTTCTTACAATATCCGCACTGATCGGATGGCGTGACAGGAAGCGCCTTGATGCAAGGGAGCGTACAAAACTCGCCGCTTCTTTCGGAAAAACCGGCGGGAAGGAATATACCGCGGAAAGGCTCAAGGAGCTCAGACAGTCTTCAGCGAGGTATTTTGCGGAGCAGCCGGGCAGCAAGTTTACTGTCGACGAGATCACTTGGAACGATCTGGACATGGATCTCGTTTTCAAAAGTATGGACAGCACCTGCAGCAATGCAGGCGAGGAATACCTCTGCGGACTCCTTTTATGCCCCCGCACTGATGGAAGCACAGGTGTCTCTGAGGAGGGGCTTCTTTGGTGGAAACAGAACGAAGCGGAGAGAGTGAACGTACAGAGGATCCTGCAGTCGCTCGGGCGCGGCAGCAAGTATTCGCTTCGCGATTATATCGGGCTGATGGGCAGCCTTCCTGACAGGAGCGCGGTAAAAGAACTCTACACAGTCCTGCTCACCGCAGTATCCTTTGGGATCATGTACTTTCATCCCGCTGCCGGACTTTTATGTCTTTTGGGAAGCTTTGCGCTGAACATCTTAACCTATTTCAGGGCTAAAAGAGAGATCGATCCCTACCTCTTCACATTCCGTTACGTCATGAGGCTATTGGCCTGTGGCCGCGCACTGGCTGAAGAACTGTTTCCTCACTATGAGGATGAAAAAGAGACAATGCGCTCCGTGGATCGTTCCCTGTCTTCTTTTAAAAGAGGAAGCGGGATCCTTCTGAGGGGCAGCGGAGGGGTCTCTTCGGTAAATCCGCTGGATCTCTTTTTGGATTACCTGTGCATGCTCTTTCACATCGATCTGATGAAATTCGCGTCAATGCGCAGATCTATCCTGGGAAAAGAAAAGGAGATAGATGCGCTTTTAGATGCAGTTGGCTCGATTGACGCGCAGATCAGCATCGCGTCCTGGAGGGAGAGCCTCCCGTTCTACACTGTACCTGACCTGACAGGCAGCAGATACGAAGTCACAGACCTGATCCACCCGCTGCTTAAGGATCCGGTCCCCAACAGCATCGATGCGTCCTCACCGGTTCTCCTGACAGGTTCGAACGCATCGGGAAAATCAACATTCCTGAAGGCGGCGGCCCTCGCGGCGCTCCTTTCGCAGTCCGTTCATACGGCGCCTGCTGCTTCCTACAGGAGCTGCTGCTACAGGATATACACTTCGATGGCCTTAAGGGATGACCTTGTCAGCGGCGAGAGCTATTTTATCGTTGAGATCCGTTCGCTCAAGCGCGTACTCGACGCAGCGTCAGAAGAAGGAAAAGCCCCTGTCCTTTGCTGTGTTGACGAAGTGCTGCGGGGTACCAATACAACAGAGAGGATCAGTGCCTCAACAGAGATCCTTCTTACGCTTTCGAAACTGCCGATGCAAATTTTTGCCGCCACACATGATTTGGAACTGACAGAACTCCTTAGTGGTGCCTACGTCAATTATCACTTTACGGAGACCCTGGAAGGAGAGGATGTAAAGTTTTCGTACCAGCTCACCGAGGGACCGGCAGACAGCCGCAACGCGATCCGGCTCCTGCGGGCAATGGGATACGATCCCGCGATCACGGACCGCGCACAAAAGCGCGCGGAACACTATTCAAAGTCCGGGCGCTGGGAGCGGTAGTGCGAAAGGACAATACTCTATGCAAAAAAAAGTAACCATCTTTTCAGACGGCGCCGCCAGAGGAAATCCGGACGGCCCCGGGGGATACGGAGCGATCCTTCAGTATACGGATTCCGCCGGCAACCTTCACGAAAAAGAGCTGTCGGAAGGTTTTGCGAAGACGACCAACAACCGCATGGAGCTGATGGGCGTGATCGTAGCGCTGGAATGCCTTCGTTTTCCCTGCGAAGTAGACGTATATTCGGATTCCAAATACGTGGTGAGCGCTTTCAACGAAAACTGGATCGGAAGCTGGCAAAAAAACGGCTGGAAGACAGCTTCACGGCAGCCTGTCAAGAACAGGGAGCTCTGGGAACGCCTTCTTGCAGCGGCGGCGCCGCATACGATCCGTTTCCACTGGGTAAAGGGCCATGCCGGACATCCTGAAAATGAAAGATGCGATGTGCTGGCAACATCCGCTGCTGACGCTGCGGGTGAAACCTGACAGCAGGGAGGAGAGAATGGAAAAGACAGGCAATGCAGATGTAACTGTCAGATTCCGGCGGGTAAGCGAATACGCGCGTATTCCCACAAGGGGAAGCGAAAAGGCGGCAGGATACGATCTGTACGCGGCGCTTGAAGCCCCCGTACGGATCAAGCCGCACGAAACAGTCAAAATAGACACGGGACTGCAGTTTGAGATCCCGGACGGATATTTTGCGGCGATCTACGCAAGGAGTGGTCTGGCCGCTAAGGAAGGTCTCCGGCCTGCTAACTGTACGGGAGTCTGCGACTCTGACTACCGGGGGAATTATATCGTAGCGCTTCACAACGACAGCGAAGATGAGCGGATCGTAGAGCCGGGGGAGCGGATCGCGCAGATGGTAGTCATTCCTTATCTGAGCGTCTCTTTTTCTGAGAGCAGCGATCTCTCCGATACGGAACGTGGAACCGGCGGTTTCGGCAGTACCGGCAGAATGTGATGATCCATAGTTATACACGCAGTTATTTACGGGAGGAAAAAAAATGAAAATCAGAACCAGGTACGCCCCGAGCCCCACAGGCCGCATGCATGTGGGAAATCTCAGAACGGCACTTTACGCCTACCTCATTGCCAAACATGAGGACGGTGATTTTATTCTGCGGATCGAGGATACTGACCAGACGCGTTTTGTGGAAGGCGCTGTCGATATTATCAAGCGGACGATGGCTGATACCGGTCTTATCGAGGACGAAGGTCCTGACAAGGACGGAGGATATGGCCCCTATGTCCAAAGCGAGCGCATGAAGGCCGGGATCTACAGAAAATACGCGCAGGAACTCGTAGACAAAGGTGAAGCGTATTACTGTTTCTGTACTCCTGAAAGGCTCTCCACGCTCACACAGGTCGTGGAAGGCAAAGAGATCAGCGTTTATGACAAGCACTGCCTGCATCTTTCAAAAGAGGAGATCGAACAGAACCTCAGGGAAGGAAAGCCCTATGTCATCCGGCAGAATAACCCCACAGAGGGAACGACGACATTCCATGACGAGCTCTACGGAGACGTCACGGTAGATAACAAGGAACTTGACGACATGATCCTCATCAAGTCTGACGGTTATCCCACCTATAATTTCGCGAATGTCGTTGATGACCATCTCATGGGGATCACGCATGTTGTGCGTGGTAATGAGTACATTTCGTCCTCTCCCAAGTACAACAGGCTTTACGACGCGTTCGGCTGGGAAGTACCCAAATACATCCATTGCCCGCTGATCACGGACGAAGATCACCACAAGCTCTCTAAGAGAAGCGGACACTCCTCCTACGAAGATCTGATCGAGCAGGGATTCCTTCCAGAAGCGGTCGTCAATTTCATTGCCCTTCTCGGATGGTCGCCCGATAGCGATAAGGAGATCTTCAGCCTTAAAGAGCTCATCCGGATCTTCGATTACCACAGGATCGGAAAAGCACCTTCCGTATTTGACTACCAGAAACTGCGCTGGATGAACGGAGAGTACCTCAAAGCGATGGCCCCCGACACTTTCTTTGCATTGGCAGAGCCCTACCTTAAGGCTGCCCTGACCAAAGGCCAGGATCTTAAAAAGGTCGCTGAAATGGTGCGTACAAGGATTGAGATCTTCCCTGACATAGCAGAAATGGTCGATTTCTTTGAGGAGCTTCCGCAGTACGATATCTCCCTGTTTACCCACAAGAAGATGAAGACAAACGCGGCTTCCTCACTGGAGGTCCTCAAAGAGCTTCTGCCGATCCTTGAAAAACAGGACGATTATTCCAACGAAGCCCTGTATTTATCGATGAAGGGCTATGTGGAGCAGAAGGGCTGCAAAAACGGCTATGTTCTCTGGCCTTTGCGCATTGCCGTCTCAGGAAAACAGACAACACCCGCCGGTGCGACCGAGATCATTGAGATCCTCGGCAAGGAAGAATCCCTTGCAAGGATCCGCACGGCGATCACGAAACTGGAGTCTTAATACTTCACGTCATTTATGCGACCGGATCTAAGTCCCTCCCAAAGGGAGGCAGTATGCTGCGGCCCGGAGCCCTGCGAAGTCATCGCAGGGCCCGGAAGCGGCAAAACGCTTGTCATAACAGAACGGATCTTATATCTTCTGGAATCATGTAAAACAGACCCTTCCCGTATTCTTGTCCTCACTTTCAGCCGTTCCTCCGCCGCGGAAATGAAAGAGAGGTTCTTAAAAATATCCGGCAGTTATGGGAGAGGCGTTCTTTTCGGCACATTTCACTCCGTATTTTTCCATATCCTGAAAGAAAGCACGCACAGAGAGTACAGACTTCTCTCACAAACACAGAAAGACCGTCTGTTGTTGCGCCTGATCGAACGCTATTATCCCGATCCTTATGACCGCCCTTCACTGGAAGAAGCGGAAAAAGCGGTCAGGAGCGCAGGGATATCAGGCAGGGAGAAGATGGAAAATCTGCATTCAGATTACCTTGCGTACCTGAAAGAAAACGGCTATGTCGATTTTGACGGCATGATATTGGAGTGCCTGCATCTATTAAGGTCAGAGAAAGCGACGAGAGATCACTGGCGCAGCCGCTTTGCTGCGATCCTTGTAGACGAATTTCAGGATATCAACCGTGAACAGTATGAGATCCTGCGGCTCCTCTCATCCGGAAGGGGCCTTTTTGTTGTGGGAGACGACGATCAGAGCATTTACGGATTCAGGGGAAGCGACCCGGCAGTCATGCAGCAGTTTCTGACAGATTTTCCGGATGGAAAGAGGGTCTTTCTGGACCGAAATTACCGCTGCAGCGGATGTATCTGCAAAGCGGCCTCCCTTTTGATCAGGGAGAACAGGAACAGGATTCCCAAAGAATTGTATGCTGCCGGGCCTCCGGGCGATAAAACAGTTCTCAGAAGCTTTCGGGATGAAAGCAGCGAACTCCGGCACCTCTTTAGTGAACTGCTCAAACTCTCAAGAGAAGAGCTGGACAAAACTGCCGTGATCGTGCGTACAAACACGCAGGCGGCCCAAATAGAGAAGTACCTGTCCGCTCACGGTATTACCTGCCGGGGAAAGATCCGTCCGGGACAGGAAATCAAAAGCGCAGTTGCGAGAGATCTTGAGGCCTACAGACTTTTGGCAGAAGGCCTTGGAAGAGACCTGCTCCCGAGGCAGTCTCTTTACAGAGTGATGAACCGTCCTGAGCGCTTTCTGTTAAGATCTTCCGTAAAAGAGGAGTGGGTGAGTCCTAAAGGACTGCTCACTATGACTAAAACAGAGGGAAGGAACGATGATGCCGTCCATGAACTGCTGCGGGATCTAACGGTTCTGAGGTCATTGCCGCCGGAAGGGTTTGTCCGCTATTTGTTCTACAGCGTTGGTTACGCCGGGTGGGCTGAAAGAGGACTTGGCAGCAGGGAGGAGGTGCGGTCCATACTTCAGAAGATCCTCCGCCAGTCATCTTCCTTTGAAGATCTCAAGGAGATGATAAGGACAGTCAATAACGCCGAAGAAACAGCTGTACAGACGGAGCAGAGAGGCGTCCACATCATGACAATGCACGTGTCGAAGGGACTGGAGTTCGATCGCGTATACTTGCCGGCTCTCAACGACGGCATCATTCCGGGCAGAAGATGCATCACACAGGCTGATTTCGAGGAGGAGCGCAGGCTTCTCTATGTTGCGATGACAAGGGCACGCCGCCATCTTGAACTAATGTACACCGAGGGAACTGCGGACAATCTGAGGCCTCCTTCCAGGTTTTTGACCGTTTATGGCGTCAGGAGCTTTGAGTCCTTATGAAGTTTGTATCCGCCTAAAGATTGTGATAAAATGTAATGGAGTATAAGTTGTTGCCAAAAACTGATCATGAGCAATATGCGGGAGGCTGATCCGTATGAAGAAGGCAGGATCAAAGCATATGGAATCAGAAAGTATGGATTCTAAATATAGGGTATCAAATACAATTGCAGCTGATATTGCTGTATCTGAGCCGCCGTTCAATGTCGAACCGGCGTACGCACAGGACCCCGGCGTAACTGTTACTGAACATGGTGTGATCATTTCCGCGGTTTTACGCGGACAGGATCCCTGCGGCCTGATCCTCTATCATATTCCTGACGGCACAATCGTCAGGGTTCCCTTCACTGACAATTACAGGTTCGGAAATCTCCATTCCGTTAAAATCTCTCCATTAGACAGTTCTTTATGGTGCTACCGTCTTTACAGAGGAGAGATCAGTTTCGTGGATCCCTGCTGTAGAAGCCTCACAGAGATCGAGACAGCGGGTGAGACCATTCTTACTGGCGGTTTCTTTTACAGATCCGACGATAAGCTTCCGCCGGGACGCGCTGCGTGCAGGTGGGATGGAAAGGATCCTTCAAATCCGTTTACTTTTATTTACACTCTCCATGTAAAGGGGTTTACACAGCTTGCAGACGGGCTCACATCCAAGCCCGGCACATTCTCGGCTGTCGCTGAAATGTCGCCTTATTTAAAGGACCTTGGCGTCACGGCGGTGGAACTTATGCCGGTCTATGAACTGCAGCCTGACTCCCGTATAAAGGACGGTCCCCGGACGATGGAAGATGCGCTGGCGCTCTATCCCGTCAGCAGGAACGGATTTCCGCTCAGAGATCTTACAAAAGAAAAAGAAAACTATTGGGGTTATGGAAGAGGCTATTATTTTGCACTCAAAGGTTCGCTTAGCACACCGGGATACGAAGGAGGACCGCAGAAAGAATTTACCGATATGGTGCAGAAATTCCATGCATCCGGTATCGATGTGTACTTGCAGCTGTTTTTCCCCGATTCCGTCTCCTACCAGACGCAGGCGGAGATCGTGAGATTCTATGTCACACACTATGATGTGGACGGATTCCGACTGATGGGTTCCGTCGCGGACATTCGCGCGATTTCTTCGGATCCCCTGCTCGCTGATATCCGCCTGTTCCACACGGATTTCCCGTTCGCACAGATCGTGGGAACTGACGCCGAAAATCCGGAATCGGGCGAGATACAGACCGGACACCTGTTTTCCTGCAGCAACAGATTCAGCAATCTGATCCGGCGTTTCGTAAAGAGTGACGACAATGTCATGCGGGAATTTCTATATGATTTCCTGAAGGTTCCGCAGGGACACGGCAATGTCCATTACGTCTGCGGGACAGACGGTTTTACGCTGCGCGATCTTGTTTCTTATAACGAAAAGCACAACGAGGATAACGGAGAGGGCGGAACGGACGGTTTCTCCGAAAACTTCAGCTGGAACTGCGGAGAAGAAGGGGACAGTGATGACGAAGAAGTTTTAAGACTCCGTCGCAACCAGATCCGTAATTTCCTGACGCTGCTGTTCCTGTCCCAGAGTACGCCCATGTTACGCTCCGGCGATGAGAATTACAACACGCAGTACGGAAACAACAATCCTTACTGTCAGGACAATGAGACCGGCTGGACAAAGTGGGACAACGGAGAGGAGGGCGCTCGGATCCGTGAATTCGTAAAAGCGATCGTTGAATTTAAGAAAGCGCATCCCGTATTTACAAAGACAGCTCCCTTTAAGAACACAGACTATCTTGGATGCGGCTATCCGGATCTTTCCCTTCACGGAAACGACGCCTGGAAGCCTGATCTTGGCGAAACAAGCCATTCGATCGGCATCTGCCTGTGCGAGAACTACGATGCTTCTTCGGGTATAACGGATCTGATCTATCTTGCGATCAACATGCACTGGGAGACACTGGAACTTGGGCTTCCCAAATTATCGCCCGGAAGGCGTTGGAATCTTCTTGTCGATACCGCGCTTGAAGACTCTTTTATCAGTGCAGAGTGCATCATGGACGATCAGCGCATGGTGGAAGTCGCACCTCGTTCGATCAGGATCCTGAATACAGTCACTTCTTCAAAGCCGATCAGGCGAAGGAAGAAAAAGGAAAAGGCTGCAGCCGGCAAAGAATCGGAGATGGTTTTTCCCAAAAAAGAAGCCGTTATTAAAGAAGAAGCCGTTATTGAGGAAGGAACTGTTATCACAGAAGAAACTGTTATTAACGAAGAAACTGTCATCACAGAAGAAACCACTGCCTTTAAAGAGAGGAATGGAGCCAATGAAAAAGAGTAAGACGCCCATAACCTCCGAAAAATTCATGGGGCATCTGCTCACGGTTGTCATGCACCGTTATCTGGTCCTGGAGGGTTGCTTCCGCGTCGGTCTGTACAGGCAGGGTCTTTTGCACGACCTGTCCAAATTCTCGCCTACAGAGTTCATGGTAGGCGCCAGATACTGGCAGGGGAACCGCTCCCCAAACAACGCCGAGCGCGAGGAAAAGGGATACAGTGCCGCCTGGCTGCATCACAAGGGGCGCAACCGACATCATTTTGAGTACTGGGTGGATTACAACCTGAGGGGCGAGCTTGGGGAAGATCCCGTGATCCCTGTCAAGATGCCCGGAAGATATGTAGTCGAGATGCTTATGGACCGTATAGCTGCGAGCAAAGTGTACGCCGGAGATAACTACGATGATTCCTTTCCGCTAGTCTATTTTGAAAAGGGCACCAAAGTGATGGAGTTCATGCACCCTGAAACAGCGGCGCTGCTTCACAAGCTCCTGCGCATGCTTGCCGAAGAGGGAGAGGAAAAGACATTTGCCTATGTGCGCAGACACCTGCATAAATAACGAAAGGGACGCGCGTTTTCAAAGTGCGCTGGACAGAGTGGTCCGACTTGAGGAACGTGAGCGCCATGGCATCGGCATGCAGAAGGAAAAGACTCTGCATGCCGTTCTTAAGGCCTACGAAGATCCGGATGAAGACCACCACGAGATCCCGATCGGCAACTATATCGCGGATATTTACGATGAAAAAACGGGATCTGTTACAGAGATCCAGACCGGCAGTTTCGGGGCGCTGAGGGAGAAATTAAAAGCTTTTCTGCCTCTTTACCATGTGACCGTCGTCTATCCGATCCCCGCCAGTAAATGGATCACATGGATCGATCCTGAGACGGGAGAACTCGGAAAGCGGAGCCGTTCCCCCAAAAAAGGAACCTGTTACACCGCATTCAAAGAGCTCACAAGGATCTCCGGGTATCTGGATCATCCGAACCTGACGATCAAACTGGTCCTGCTTTCTGTGGAAGAATACAGGCTGCAGGACGGTTGGGGAAGAGACGGAAAAAGGGGGTCCCACCGCTATGACAGGGTCCCCACAGGGATCGTCTCCGAGACGATACTCTCGCAGCCGGCGGACTATCTTCAGTTTATCCCTTTTGAACTGAAAGAGCCGTTTACCGCAAGGGAGTTGGCGAAAAGCTGCGGTTTTGTAAGAGACAGCTTTTCTGCCCAGGCACACGTTTTCAAAAAGGTCGGAATCCTGGAACAGGTTGGGAAAAGGGGCAACGCTTATCTCTACAGGGTGGCTGATAAGTATCTATGACCCCTGCGAGGAAATTCAATGACATACAGAGATAATATTGAAAAGGATTATTCTGAAAAAGAATACTCAGAAAAAGAATATTCGGAAAAAGAGTATTCAAACAAATACTATATCGAAAAGCTGAAAGGGCTGATCGCCGAAAGAGAAGCGGAAGCGGGCCGAAAACTCCGCGCATGCACTGTCACATTCGGCTGCCAGATGAA
>CACXMK010000005.1 GCA_902768735.1 uncultured Lachnospiraceae bacterium
GTCTCGACCCCTTCGGTATAGGGGAACATATCCACCGGCACCGCTTTCTTCATCTCATATCCGCCCTCTGTCAAAACACCGAGGTCCCGCGCAAGCGTATCCGGCTCGCAGGAGACATAGACGATCTTTACGGGCTTGAGCGCCAGCACGGACGCAAGGAACTCCTCGCTCGCGCCGCTCCTGGGCGGGTCCATGAACAGCACATCGAGCTTCTGTTCTTTGGCAGCCAGATCGCGCATGAATCTTCCCGCGTCGTTGCAAAAGACCTCGACATTCTGCGCGTTATTGCGCTTCGCGTTCTCTTTCGCGTCGCTGACCGCCTCGGGGTTGAGTTCCACGCTGAGCACCTCCCGGCACCTGTCGGACGCGATGATACCGATCGTCCCAATGCCGCAGTAAGCGTCGAGGATCCTCTCTTTTCCCGAGAACCCCGCGTAATCCAGGGCGATATTGTAGAGTTTTTCCGTCTGCAGGGCGTTGACCTGATAGAAGGAGCGCGAGGAGATCCGAAACCGTTTTTTGCAGAGTTCATCCTCGATATACCCCGGGCCGGACAGGACTTTCTCGCGGTTCCCCAGGACCATTGTGGTCTGCTTGTCATTGATGTTCTGCACGACCGTCGTGATCTCCGGGTGGCGCTTTAACAGGGCGTTGACGAAGGTTTTCCCCGAAGGGAACGCCGCCTCCGCCGTGACCAGCGTCACCATCACCTGCTTCGTGCTGCGCGCCGTGCGCACCTGTACATAGCGCAGAAAGCCCGTCTCCCTGTCCTCGTCGTAGACGCGGATCTTGAAGGACAGCATGAGGTCATAGATCGTCTGGATGATCCTGTCCGCCTGCAGGTCTTCGAGCATGCAGGCCTTGACCGGCACGACTTCGTGCGTGCCCGCCTTATAGATGCCGCAGACCGGCTTTCCCTTTTTATCCGGAGCGAACACGGATGTCACCTTATTTCTGTAGTGATCGGGGTTTTTCATGCGGATGATGGGATCCACGCGCCCGAAGCCTCCGATCAGCCCCTCCACGCGCTGCTGCTTCCTGTCAAGCTGCTCCGCGTAGGGAACGTCGATCATTGTGCAGCCGCCGCATTTCCCCGCCACAGGGCACCTGGATCTCTTTTTCTCTGCGGGTCTTATGGTTTTCTGTTGACGCGCCCCTGCCCGTCCCGCTTCCCGCTGTCCCTGCAGTCTTCCCGCGGACTGCCCTGCCGCTCTCTTTTTCTTCTCTGCCATGTCAGCTTTCCTTCCGTCTTGGCCTTATGTTCAGGCTTACCGTCCAGGCCTTTGCCTGATCATCAGAATAAGAGGCCGGCGTCACTCCGCCGGCCCCTTTTCACTTACACTCTGTAGCTATCGCGGATCAGATCTCCGCTTTCCAGAATCCGTGCAGGTTGCAGTACTCATACGCAGCTACGGGATCTGCAGCCTTGAAGACAGCCTTGGGCTCCTGGCCGGGCTCAAGCTCCGCATACTGGAAGCCGCTCTTTGTCTCAAGGATGATGAACTGGATGAAGTGTGCATCCACCATGGGATGTGCAACGGAACCGACCTGAACGGTCACGGTATCGCCATCAACAGTCACATAAGGAACGTGTTTCTCTCTCGCTGCATCTGTGGTGCCCGCTTCGATCTCTTTCATAGGCTCTCCGCAGCAGGAAGGATCGCAGCCCTTCTTGTTGATCTTAAGGACCATGCTTCCGCACTTCTCACATTTAAAAAGTCTGACCATACTAACCCCTTTCCGGCCTCATCGGCCACATAAGTTTTTGCTATTCATCTGTACCCTCATTGTATCTCATTTACCTTCAAAATGAAAGCTGAATGCACATGCATTTTAGGCTCCGGATTCCTCATTTTCCTCACTCCCCGCCGAGCTCCTCCAGGTGTCTCCTGAGCGCTTCCGCCGTCTCTTCGCTCATCCCTGCCAAAACACCGCCCGGCCTCGTCTCCTCCCGCTTTACATAGTGTTCCCGCATGAGTCCCTTTGTGAGCACGAGCTCTTCCAGGAGGTTCTGCGCGGACATGCGGTAGGCGCCCGCTCCATAGATGATCACCTGCTCCACAGCGTCCGACGTGGCAACAGTGACCTTATATTTCTTCGAGAGCTCATGGGCCGCCTTTTCGATATAAAGGTCCGCCGTCTCCGCTTCCTTCGTGTAGATGACGTCGATCCCGCCGACACGGATCACCTCCCCGCGTCCGCCGCGTACCTTGTAGGCGTCGAAGACCAGGATCACGTGCTCCTTCCGAAAGCCCGCGAAGTCCACGAGCAGGTCGATCAGCTTATCCCTGGCCGCCATGATATCCTTCAGGGCGAGCTCCCGCAGGTCCTCCCAGGCAAAAATGATGTTGTAGCCGTCGATCAGGAGATATTCCTTTTCCGGGGCCTTTTTCGGGGTGTGCGCTCTTTTGTCCGTCGGTTCCGCGCCGATCACGCGCGCCGCCTTTTTGTATTTTCCGTAGCCCTTTCCGGCTCTTCCCGAAGCTCCGGTGAAACCGCCGTCCGGATCCCCGTCCTCCCCGAACCTCTTCTTGATCGGTCCGTAGGTGCGCTCGAAGATGCGTCGAAGTTCGTCCTCCTCCGCAAAGAACTTCGCCTCCCGCTCGCTGAAGGAAGCGGGCTTCTCCTCTTTTTTGACCCCTGCGCGCAGGCCCGTTCTTCCGGCGCCTCCGTAGGAGAGATCTTCATCCGGCGCGCCTTCCCACTGATCACCCTCCCAGTAGACATCGTCATAGCCCAGTAGAGCCTTTCCGGTCCTTGGACCGTCAGACGGATCCCGCCAGCCGGAGTCCACGTGCATCCTCTCCCTGACCTCGTACCAGGGAATGGGCGTGCCCGCCCCATGCGCGCAGAATACGGATCCCGTGGGATTGCGAAGGTCCAGCTCCGGGTCGTACCCCGATGCTTCGATGATCTCCTCCGCATTCACGCAGGGTGCATACCCCTTCAGCGTACAGGTGATCTGCCCCTCGCCGCGGGTGTAGGCTGCCAGCGACTCCGCGTAGTTGCCGATCTTCGAGACCGGTGCGCTGCCTGTGATCACGGAGCGGCCGTCCTCGAGGTCCGGCTGCGTAAAACTTGCCCCCATCTGCTGCAGGTCTGTCAGTGCCTTGCCGAGGGACTCCTGCGGGATCTCCAGCCGGAAGTTGAAGTAGGGCTCCAAAAGGACGCTCTCCGTCATCATCAGCCCCTGTCTTACAGCGCGATATGTAGCCTGCCTGAAATCGCCGCCTTCCGTGTGCTTTAAATGCGCCTTTCCTGTAAGGAGCGAGATCTTCATGTCCGTGATCTCCGCCCCAGTAAGTACTCCGCGGTGTCTCTTCTCCTCCAGATGCGTCATGATCAGTCGCTGCCAGTTGACTGCCAGGACATCCGACCTGCAGCGGTTCTCAAACACGAGGCCGCTCCCCGGCACGCCGGGCTCTAAAAGGAGATGTACTTCCGCGTAGTGGCGGAGCGGCTCGAAATGCCCGACGCCTTCCACCGTCCTTGCAATCGTCTCTTTGTAGATGATAGACGGGTCTCCGAACGTCACATGAAGCCCCAGTCTCTCCAGGATCACGCGCTGCAGGATCTCTTTCTGCACCTGTCCCATGATCTGGGCTGTGATCTCTTTTTTCTCCTCGTCATAATTCAGGTGAAGGGTCGGATCCTCTTCTTCCAAAATGGACAAGTTCCTATAAGCCTTGAACAGGTCCTCGCCGCGCGGAAGGATCACTTTGCAGCGGAGCACCGGCTGCAGCAGTTCCTCCTCGCCGCCGGATTCCGCGCCGATCCCCTGCCCAACGCGGGTCCTCGTAAGCCCTGTCACGGCGCACACTTCGCCCGCCTGTGCCTCCTGCCGGGGCTCAAATTTAGTCCCGGAATACAGGCGGATCTGCTCGATCTTCTCGGGATTCCCCTTGTCGTCCGTGCAGTCCGGCATCGGTGTTTTGACCTTAAGGCTTCCGCCGGTGAGCTTCATCCAGGTGAGCCTCGCGCCGCCGTCCCTCGTGATCTTGAAGACGCGGGCGCCGAACCCGTCGCCATACTGCGGAGGATCGATCATGAGGTCCAGCGCTTCCAGAAGTTCCGCCACGCCCTGCTCTCTGAGCGCCGCGCCAAAGAGGACCGGAAAGAGCTTACGCTCTGCCGTGAGCTTTCGGATCTCTGCGGGCCCGACCGGCTCTCCCTCCAGATAGCGGTTCAGAAGGTCGTCGTCACAGACCGCGATCTCCTCCTGCACATCCGGATCCTCCAGCTGCGCCATCAGGTCTCCGCCCCCCGGCATGACGTCAACACAGTGCGTTCCCAGCTCTTTTTTGACAGAGGCGAGCAGCGCTTCCCTGTCCGCGCCGTCCTGGTCCATCTTATTGACGAAGAGAAAGACGGGCACGCCATAGTGTTCGAGAAGCCTCCAAAGGACCCTCACCTGTCCGTTCACACCGTCCGCCGCGCTGATCACCAGCACTGCGCAGTCGAGGACGCCCAGCACGCGCTCCATCTCGGTCGAGAAGTCCGCGTGTCCCGGCGTATCCAGAAGGGTATAGTGCCTTGCGGCATCACCTCTCAAAGAGGTAAACCGCGCCTGTTTGGAAAAGATCGTGATGCCCCTCTCTTTTTCCATCTCATCGGTATCTAAAAACGCATTGCCGTGGTCGACGCGGCCGGCGCTGCGGACCGCGCCCGTCATGTGCAGGAGCGCCTCCGAGAGCGTCGTCTTGCCCGCGTCCACGTGCGCGAGTATTCCGAGAATTAGGTTTTGTTCCGTCATATGATTCTCATTCACTTCCAACTGTTTCCTACTGCTATCCATTGGATTATAACACACTCCCGCGCATAACAAGAGGGTGCTGCATGAGCAGCACCCTCGTTTTTCAGATTGTATTCGATCAGATCGTATCTCCGGTCAGCAGAGTATACGCCTCTTTGTACTTCTCGATGGTCTTGTCGATGACGTCCTGAGGAAGCAGATAGCCGCTGTCGGGATTGGCCTTAAGCCAGTCACGCACGAACTGCTTGTCAAAAGAGGGCTGACCGTGGCCGGGCTCATACCCTTTAAGGGGCCAGAAGCGGCTGCTGTCGGGTGTGAGCATCTCGTCGCCGAGGACTACGTTGCCATTCTCGTCAAGGCCGAACTCGAACTTGGTGTCGGCGATGATGATGCCCTTGGTCAGCGCGTAATCAGCGCACTTCTTATACAGGGCGATCGTCGAATCGCGGATGATTTCCGCATACTCCAGGCCATGGCCGGGGAACTGCTTTTCAAGGACTTCGACGCTTCTCTCAAAGCTGATGTTCTCGTCGTGGTCGCCGATCTCCGCCTTCGTGCTGGGGGTGTAAATGGGCTCAGGGAGCTTATCGCACTCTTTAAGGCCTTCCGGAAGAGCGATCCCGCAGACGGTGCCGTTCTTCTTGTAGCTCTCCCAGCCGCTGCCGGTGATATAGCCGCGGACGATGCACTCGATGGGGAGCATAGTGAGCTTTCTGCAAAGCATGCTGTTGCCGTCAAAGCGCTCCTGGCGGAAGAATTCAGGCATATCGTTCACGTCGACGCTGATCATGTGGTTCGGGATGATGTCTTTTGTCAGATCAAACCAGAAACGGGACATCTGGGTCAAAACAGTGCCCTTCTTCACGATCTTGTTCTTCAAGATCACGTCAAACGCGGAGATCCTGTCGGTCGCCACCATGATGAGCTGATCGCCGATATCATAGATCTCACGTACCTTGCCTTCCTTGACGGGAGTATATTCCTGCATGCGTCGTTCCTCCTTTGATTAGCTTTCGCACAAACTGTCTCTTTGTGGTATTCTTCTCTTACATAGCCGGCCCATTGGGGTTTCCTAATGGGACACCTCTTTAGTATAATCGTTTTTAAATGTAAAACAATTCCCTTTATGCACAGAAATTGTCTTTTTATGGGGTCTTTTCTGAGATTTTTACACGATTTTATGCGGCCCCTCCAGGAGTTTTCATGGAATACGAACTGATCCGAAGCAAAAGAAAAACGCTCGCCGTCCAGATCACACCGGACGGCCGCGTCATCGTGCGCGCTCCTTTGCGTTACCCGCAGCGCGAGATCGACCGGTTCCTCAAGGAGAGAGCCGACTGGATCCGCGTGCACAGGGAGAGAGCGCTTAAGCGGCAGGCGCAGCAACAGGCTCATCCCGTGAACGCTCTTACGGATGAGCAGCTGCGGGATCTCAAGAGGCGCGCCCATATTGCGATCCCTCCGCGCGTCGCGTACTTCGCCCCGCTTGTCGGCGTCACCTACGGAAAGATCACGATCCGCAGCCAGAAAACGCGCTGGGGAAGCTGCAGCTCCGCCGGCAACCTGAACTTTAACTGCCTGCTCCTGCTCGCGCCGCCCGAAGTACTGGATTACGTCGTCGTTCACGAGCTCTGCCACAGGAAGCAGATGAACCACTCTGCCCTCTTCTGGTCGGAGGTCGGACGCATACTTCCCGGTTACAGGAGCAGCAAAAAGTGGCTCAGGGAGAACGGTCCGAGGCTGATGATGCTGATCGGGAACTAAAAAAAGAGGCGGTCGGGACATATCGCGTCCCGTCCGTCTCTTTTTTGACTTCTTCACATCCATCCGATCTTCTGCAAAAGCCTCAGGATCTTCGTCCCCTTCGGTGCCTGCAGGATGTCGTTCTTTTTCAGCCCCCCGACCCTTATCAGCACGAAGAAATACACGAAGATCGCTGTCACGATCGAGACCGCCGTCGCGATCAGGTTGACAAAATAGGGCCTGTCCGCCACCATCGTCCCGCCGCGGTAGAGCAGCTCGTACACAACTCTTGCGGCAGCGCCCATTACCGCCGCCGCCACGACCGGCCGGCCGTAGACCCGATAGATCCGAAGGTGCATCCTCATATACTTGCAGATGAACCTGCTGTCGATGAGGAAGATCAGCACTGAATACAGGACGCTGCAGATCACGAGCGCGTGCACGCCGAGGTCCGTGGTCAGGATCAGGACGAACAGCACGACCGTCTGGATCGCCAGTGCGATGCCCGCGCTGACGAGCGGCATATTGATCCTGCCGATGGACTGCAGCACCGCGTTCATGATCGTTCCGACCGAGTAAAAGATGACAGTCACCGCAAGCTCCATGAGAAGGAGCGATGCCGTATCCAGCGTGCCCCACTGCGGGAACAACAGCATCGTCACGGGCTTTGCGAGCACCATAAGCCCCACCGCGCAGGGCACCGCAATGATCAGTGTCATGCGGATCGCGTTCACGCTGCGCTTCCTCGTCTCCCTGATGTTCCCCTGCGCGAACGAAGTAGAAATATTGGGCAGGATCGCCGCCGCCACAGCCGTCGCGATCGAGATCGGGATGTTCGTAATGACGACTGCCTTGTTGGAAAACAGGCCGTACAGCGTTGTCGTCATGACTTCCTCCCAGTGCCGGGTCCCGATCATGATCTTCATAAAGATCGTCTGGTTCACGGAAGTCGTGAGGTTTAAGATAAAACTGCTCAGGATGAACGGCGTGATGACGAGGATCGTCTCCTTCATCAGCGGGCCGAACGCCTCCTCCTTGTGCTCTGTATCCCGCCTCACGCGCTTTAAGAAGAAGCCGCGGTGTTTGAAATACACAAATGTCATGAACACCAGCGCCACCAGGACGCCGCTTCCGGTTCCCAGCGCGCTTCCCATCGCTCCCCGGATCGCTTCCGGCGTCGCGCCCTGTCCAGCCGCCGCGCGCATGAGCAGGACTGCTGCGCCGATACTCACGACCGCGTTCGCGATCTGCTCGAGGATCTGCGAGACCGAAGTCTGCAGCATCGACTGATTGGCCTGAAAATAGCCGCGCAGGACGCCCAGGATCCCGAACAGAAAGACCGTGGGAGCAAATACGCGAAGGACCGGCACACTGTTGGGCGGCACCAGTGCGCCCGCGCCAAAATACAGAAGAAGGCTGCCTGCAATGCCCACCGCCAGTGCGTAGGCCATGGAGCAGTGAAACACCTTCTGCGCGTTCTTATAGTCCCCAACCGCCATCTTCTGGGCCATCTGCTTGGAGATCGCCGACGGCACACCGAAACTTGAGACCATCAGTACAATGGTATAGATATTGATGGCTGTTCCGTAGTAGCCGTTTCCCTCGTCGCCGATGATCGCTGTGAGTGGCGACCTGTAGAGAAGGCCGATGATACGGGACAGAATACTGGCAGCCGCCAGGATCCCGGCCTGCGCCACTACATTGCTTCCTCCGCCGAGTGCGTCTGATCTGTTCTTTTTATTCGAAGCCATATCGGAATGTCCTTTTTGCGCACTGATTGCGCGTGATAAATAAACGGGGTGGCGGGCTCTTGCCCGTCACCCCATTATAAATGGCATTGTAAAAACTTACAACAATCAGGAATTACCAGTCATGAACTGCCGGCCATTAACATCTGGCTGCTCAGCGGCCGATCATCCAGTCGTACATCTCCTGATACTTGAGAGCGGACTGCTTCCAGGAGAAGTCTGCGTTCATCGCGCGCTCGACCATCTTGTTCCAGTCTTTCTTCTTATCATAGTAGATCTTCTCCGCATAGCGGACGGCGTGCATCATCTCGTGCGCGTTGTAGTTCGCGAACGTGAAGCCGGTGCCGGTGTTCTCGTACTCGTTGTAAGGCTCGACCGTATCCTTAAGGCCGCCGGTCTCGCGGACGATCGGAAGCGTGCCGTAGCGAAGGGACATCAGCTGGCTGAGTCCGCAGGGCTCAAACAGCGAAGGCATCAGGAACGCGTCGGACGAAGCGTAGATCTTGTGGGACAGCTCGTCGGAATAGTAGATGTTCGCCGAGATCTTGTCGTTGTACTTCCAGTCAAAATACCGGAACATGTTCTCATATCTCTCTTCGCCGGTACCCAGAACAACGATCTGGATGGCGTCGAGCGAGAGCATCTCCTCGAGGACATATGCGATCAGATCAAAGCCCTTCTGATCTGTCAAACGGGAGACGATACCGATCATGAAGCACTTCTCGTCCTGCTTGAGGCCAAGCTCCTTCTGCAGAGCGATCTTGTTCTTGACCTTATTTCTGCGGAAGTTCTCAACAGTGTAGGGCTTGTAGATCTTCGTGTCGTTGTCAGGACTGAAATCCGTGTAATCGATACCGTTCAGGATGCCGCGCAGATCGTTGCGGCGTGCATTCATCAGGCCGTCGAGTCCTTCGCCGTAGAACTGCGTCTTGATCTCTTCCGCATAGGTCGGGCTGACTGTCGTGATCGCATCCGCATATACAAGGCCGCCCTTGAGCAGATTCGCATCCTTGTATGCCTCCAGTTTGTCGGGCGTGAAGTAGTAGCCGGAAAGGCCTGTGATGTCCTCGACATCCTTCACGTTCCACTTGCCCTGGAACTTGAGGTTATGAATGGTCATGACCGTCTTGATCCCGCGGAAGAACTCGTTCGCCTGGAACCTCTCCTTGAGATACACAGGAACAAGACCCGTCTGCCAGTCATGGCAGTGGATCAGGTCAGGACGGAAGCCAATGGCGGGAAGCACGGAAAGGCATGCCTTGGAGAAGAAAGCGAACCTGGTGATCTCAAAGAGCGGATCATCCGTATAGGGCTTGTCGCTGGTGAAGAAGCCCTCGTTGTCGATAAAATAGAAGGTGATCCCTTCCTTTACCGTCTTGAGAACGCCGACATACTCGCTCTTCCAGTGATAGTCCATATAGAAATGGGTGACATATTCCATCTGATCCTTCACTTCCTGTTTCATGCAGGAATATTTAGGAATCATGACTCTGACATCATAGTACGCCGGATCAATATCCTTGGGGAGCGAGCCAACAACGTCAGCCAGTCCGCCGGTCTTGATAAACGGAACGCACTCAGATGCGACAAACAGTATTTTTTTTCTCTCGTTCGCTTCCATGGATTGACCCCCTTATTTCAAAACAGCATTGCGCTTTTTGGTGATTTTATAGCTTTATTATACCCTATTTAGCGAAAATTTGTGCATTCTTCTTAAGAATTCTTTAAAAAATATGAAAGAAGAAGCGCAAACTAAAAAACGGAGACGGTATCCTTCCGTCTCCGTTTTACTTCTTAATAGAATCTTTAATAGAATCTCATACCCTTGTCTTACTTGGCGAAATCCGTCACTCTTGATTCTCGGATCACGCTGATCTTGATCTGTCCGGGATATTCCATCTCATCTTCGATCTTCTTGGAAATATCACGGGCAAGAAGCACCATATCAGCATCACCGATCTGCTCAGGAACTACCATGACGCGAACTTCTCTGCCTGCCTGAATAGCGTAAGAATTACTAACCCCTTTAAAACTGTTTGTGATCTCTTCGAGCTGTTTGAGTCTCATCGTGTAAGTCTCCAGCGTCTCTCTGCGGGCGCCGGGCCTTGCGGCTGAGATCGTATCTGCCGCCTGGACGATACATGCGATCAGACTGGTGGGCTCCACATCGCCGTGATGGGATTCCACCGCATTGATGACGACCGGGGACTCCTTGTACTTGCGGCACAGATCCGCGCCGAGCTGTACGTGGGATCCCTCCATCTCGTGGTCGACGGCCTTGCCGATATCATGCAGAAGACCTGCGCGCTTGGCCAGACGGATGTCCAGTCCCAGCTCTCCTGCCAGAAGGCCTGACAGATGTGCCACTTCGATGGAATGTTTGAGGGCATTCTGCCCGTAACTGGTGCGGAAGCGCATCTTTCCGAGAAGTCTTATGAGTTCCGGATGGATCCCATGCACGCCGACTTCCAGAGTCGCCGCTTCACCCTCTTCCTTGATCCGGGCCTCAACTTCGCGCTGTGCCTTTCCGACCATTTCTTCAATCCTGGCGGGGTGGATCCTTCCGTCCACGATCAGCTTCTCGAGTGCGATCCTCGCCACCTCACGCCGAATAGGTTCAAATCCGGAAATAACGACCGCTTCCGGCGTGTCGTCAATGATCAGGTCAACGCCGGTCATCGTCTCGAGCGTTCGGATATTTCTACCCTCGCGTCCGATGATCCTTCCCTTCATCTCGTCACTGGGAAGCTGTACGACAGAAATGGTGGCCTCCGAAACGTGGTCTGCCGCGCAGCGCTGGATCGCGCTGATGACATGTTCTCTGGCCCTCTTGTCGGCTTCTTCCTTGGCTTCCGCCTCGATCTCCTTGATCATAACGGCGGAATCATGTCTCACATCGTCTTCAACAATTTTTAAAAGGTATTCTTTGGCTTGTTCAGAGGTCAAACCCGAAATCCGCTCGAGTTCCTGCTGACGCTGCTCACCAAGCTTCGTGACTTCGTCCCTCTGCTTGTGCAGTGATTCTTCCTTTGCCTGCAGGCTCTGTTCCTTGCGCTCGAGAGCATCCATCTTGCGGTCAAGGGACTCTTCCTTCTGCTGGACCCTTCGCTCATTGCGCTGCACTTCGTTCCTTCGGTCGCGGATCTCCTTTTCCAGTTCATTTCTGGACTTGATGGATTCCTCCTTGACTTCCAGAAGTGCCTCGCGCTTCTTGGTCTCGGCAGTTGTCAGGGCCTCGTCTATGATCGCTCTGGCTTTTTCCTGCGCATTTCCGATCGTCTCTTCCTGCTGCTTTTTCCGGTAGTTGGAAGTAGCATAAAAAGTAACCGGCACAGAGATTGCAAGTGTACAAATCACCGCAATAATTGCAGTAATCATACAGGAGCACCTCCTTATTTATTCATGCCTTTTTTGCCGTTTCAGATCCGTTTGTTCTGTAATGACTCACAAAACGCGCCGGATCGCAAAATCGCAAATTAACACGCAATAATTTTATACACAATCCCTTGTACTGTCAAGCAATTCCGAATGCAACACGCATCAATTCGTCACACGACCGACATCGCTCCATCACACAAACATCACAGACTCACGCACGGGACCATCACGGCTCTCCGTTCATGGCGGCGCGAACGGAAGACGCCCCGTATCCTTTCCTGTACAGGTACGCCTGCATCCTTCGCTTTTCATCCCAATCGGCATTCTCCGGATCGAATTTTCGCTTTTCCATAAGCCTTCTGATCTGCCGGATCTCGGCCTCCTCTCCCCGCTCTTCGCTTTCCTCCCGGAGCACTTCGCTCAGGGTCTCTGAGGGAACGCCGCGCTCCTCCAGGTCCATGCGGATGCGCAGCCTGCTCCTATCCTCCCAGTGAGCAGCGATGAAATTGCGGGCGTACCTCTCGTCATCGAGGTAGTGCGCCTTGACCAGGCTGTCCATTGCCTCGCTGACGATCTCCTCCTCAAAGCCTGCGGCGAGGAGCTTTTCACGGAGACGGGCGCTGGTATAATCGCGCCGCGCAAGGAGCGTCCCGCACTTTTTCAGGCACTCTTTCCTTCTCTGTTCTCTCATTTCCTCTGTCATCTTCTTTTCCCCGGTCGAGTAGGAAGGGCGCCCCTGCTCGATTGTACGTTGCTCTTAATTGCGCAATCATGCAAGCATGAAGCGCGCATTCGGGCTGATCGCTCACATACAAAACCGGCCGCCGCACTATCTTGTCAAAATAGTGCGGCGGCCGATGATCACTCATCCTTCACCTGACCGCTGTACAGTCTTTCAGGCTGCAGGTCTCACGCTGCCGTGTATCCTCAGCAGTTAAAACGCGCCGTCCGCTTCTGTGGTCACTCCGCGTCATCCGCTTCCGCAGGCGCCTCCGGCGCAGTGAACGCGCCATCGGGATCCAGCCCGTAGTGCTCCCTGACCTTGCGGTCAATTTCCGAAAGGATCTCCGGATGGGCGAGCAGATAATTCTTGGCATTCTCCCTGCCCTGGCCGATCTTGTTGCCGCCGTAGTTGTACCATGCGCCGCTCTTGTTGACGATATCCACCTTGGCCGCGAGATCCAGCACATCGCCCACGTAAGAGATCCCCTTACCGAACATGATGTCGAACTCCGCCTCCTTAAAAGGCGGCGCGATCTTGTTCTTCACGATACGGATCCTGGTGCGGTTGCCGATCACTTCTCCGCTCTGCTTGAGGGACTCGATCCTGCGGACATCCATCCTGACGGAGGCATAGAACTTAAGGGCACGTCCGCCGGTAGTCGTCTCGGGATTGCCGAACATGACGCCGACCTTCTCACGGAGCTGGTTGATAAAGACCACCGCGCAGTTGGACTTGCTGATCACTGCGGTCAGCTTGCGGAGTGCCTGGGACATCAGGCGGGCGTGCAGACCCACATGGGAATCGCCCATGTCGCCATCGATCTCAGCCTTCGGAACCAGCGCTGCCACGGAGTCAATGACGACAATATCGATCGCGCCTGAGCGCACCATCGTCTCCGCGATCTCAAGCGCCTGCTCCCCGCTGTCGGGCTGCGATATATAAAGATTGTCGATATCCACGCCGATGTTCTTAGCGTAGACAGGATCCAGCGCGTGCTCCGCGTCGATAAATCCGGCGATACCGCCTCTCTTCTGCACTTCCGCGATCATGTGCAGCGTCACTGTCGTCTTACCGGAAGACTCCGGTCCGTAGATCTCAATGATCCTTCCTTTAGGGATCCCGCCAAGTCCGAGGGCGATATCCAGGCTCAAAGAGCCTGTGGGGATCGTTTCAATATTCATCTGAACGGAGGGGTCGCCAAGCTTCATGACTGCTCCCTTGCCGTACTGTTTCTCGATCTGCAGAAGAGCCGCGTCCAGCGCCTTCTTCTTCTGTTCATTGTCAATACTCATTATTTCTTATATCCTCCAATTAGCGAATATCTGTATTTGCGAACATCTGTATTTGCGAATATCTGTATTTGCGAACATCTGTATTTGCGAACATCTGTTCTTTTCATAGTATAGCACCCCACAGACTGCCGTGCAAGCAGTTTCGGCCAAAAAATCGAATGTATTTTCGATTTTTTGACATTCCCTCGGTGCCGGAAGGGTGCCTTCATGGTAACTGCGTGGGGATCTGCCGGATGCGGCATGATATTCGCGTCAGAATAAAAAAGACCGGAAGCTTCCGCTTCCGATCCTATTATCCGTTCACCCGGCTATGTGTGTCAAGTCCCGCGTCTGTCTGTACAGCCGGTCGCTGCTGATCAGGCGTCTGTTCAGGCGACAAACTCCCGCAGCTTGACTTTCGGGATCTGCAGCTCGGAGAGCACGATCATCCTTCGCTCCTTCTCCTGCGGCGTGACAGCCACAAGATCGTCGATCTTCCAGATCTCCTCCTTGAAGATGACCTGTTCCCGCCCCAGAAGTCCCTTTCTGATCGTCGGTACGCTAAGCTTTACGCGCGCGCCGATCTGACGGTAAATGTCCGCTTCCGGGCTGTCTGACGCCATGTGGTAGAGATGGCTCTCAAGCGTCGTGTCCTTATCCACCTGTTTGATCATGTACTGCCTGCACAGCGCCTTGAACCTGTAGTAGGCCTCCTCGTTCTCCAGGATCTCCCTGTATGTGGTCTTCACTCCAAAATACAGCCGGTACAGGTCCTGCATGATATATTTGAATTCGTTCATCTGTTGTCACCTCCGGCCGCGTTATTTCTCCGGCAGCATCATGCTCCGGACGGCGAAATGTCTGTGATCGCGTTTCCCGAAAGGCGGAGCGCCTCTTCGATCTCCTCCGGGTCCATCTCGTACTCCTTCGCGAGCTCCGAAACGCTCACTTTCCTGCCGAGTTCTTCCGCCAGCTCCCTCGCCCTGTCGGCGATCAGGTTGACTTTTTCCTCGACGGTTTTCTCAGCCGCGCGCACGTCCAGGTTCATGGCGATCAGGTCCTCCATTGCGTCCATGATCTTTCGTCCGATAAAACCGTCCACTTCGTCAGGCTTTTCAAGCGGCGCCAGCTGCGAGACGGAGATCAGGAGCGCTTCGTTTCCCGCCCCGATCAGGTCTTCCATATAGACGCCCTGTCCCGCGTAAAGACGCGCAATATCCACGACCTTTTTCAGGGAATACTCCGTCAGCCGCTTTTGCGCGTCGGCTTCTCCCGCCATCGCCGAGAGCTTCACCGCGTCCAAAACATTGTCAGAGGGGATCTCGATCCCTTCGATCAGCGCCTCGTACTCCTCCAGATGGTTCTTCTCCTCGTCCGTGAGCACATCCTCGGCGGGCAGCGTCTCCCCGATCCCGATGTTGGCTGCCCGAAGGTACTCCCGCACCTTCAGCATCTGCGACCCGTCAAGGTGAAGGTCCGCAAAGGCCTCTTCCAGTTCCCCGGATGTGATCGCATTGCCGTTCAGGGCGGCCTTCGCTGTCACCTCTTTGATCCTTTGAAGGAACAGCGCCTGTTCCTGTCTGTCATTCATACTCAGTCTGCCTCCCTTTTCCGCGCCCGCTCACCGGCTGTCAGCACGGTGCTCTCTTAATCGCATTTTTAGCTGCTGTCTCAGCTGCACCTGCAAGCGCTTTCTTAACTGCATTCTCAGCTGTTGTCTCCACGTGGCTGCATGTGCGGGACCTCTCCCGCCTTGACATGCACGTGCGTGAACAGATGATCCTGGCAGTACTCCTGTCCGCCCTCACATTTAGAGCAGTATCGGAATTCAAGATCCGGGGCGTCCTCCTGTGTCCTGCCGCAGATCGCGCACCTGTGCACGACCCTTCCCGCGTTCTGTGTCTGTCTGCGGTTCCCGTTATACGTACCCGGCGCTTTTCCGGCTCCCGCCCTGGTGCCCGCGCCGGTCGGATTCCCGTTCCCGAAGATCCTCTGCATCCCGCCTCTGTGAAACCCGCCGCGCATGCGCACAGGGCCTTTGAACCGCAGGTACAAAAGCCCGATGTTGAGAAAAGTCGCAAGGATCGCGAACCTGGTCGCCGCCGGAGAGATGAAGAACTCATACGCGAGGTAGGCGACGTCCAAAAGCCCCAGCCACTTCACTTTCATCGGAATGATAAAGAACATCAAAACGACCGCGTCCGGGAATGTCAGCGCGTACGCAAAGAAAATGCCCATGTTGATATAATACGTGGAAAACGCGAGCGAATAGTAGCCAAAATAGTTCTGCGCGCCGATTCCCGCGACAGCGCCCGTAAGATAGGAGAACCCCATCCATACGAAAGCAGATGCCACTGTCAGCAGGATCCCCGTAAAGATGAACACATTGTAGCGCCAGGTCCCCCACACTCTTTCCAGGGAAGTTCCTATGCTGTAATAAAAGAACAGCATGATCGCAATAAAGAAGATGTTGCTGACACTCGGAGGGATCATGATCCAGGATACGAGCCGCCAGATCTGCCCGTGTACGATCGCGTAGGGATTCAGCGTCATGTAATAGAGGATCTGGGGGCTTATAAAATAGACCGCATATCCCACCAGATACAGGATGATCAGTTTCAGCGACAGATCCCGCACCGCGTATCTGCCGTATTTTCTCTCAAAATCGCTCATAAATCACTCTACCTCTGCCTGTTCAAGACTTTTTCAGACATTTTATCATTGCCGTTATATTTTGTGCAATCTAAATCCGTTGATTTTTTAATAGGGCTGACTTATACTTTACTTTACATGAAAATAAACAACTCCAACTATAAATGTTGATTATTTCCGTTTATCATTGTAAAGTCCTTTTATCATCATAAAGTTCTTTTATCATCATAAAGTTCTTTTATCATTAAAGAAATAACCTGCTTTTACCGGTTCAGGTTTTATTCGTTTTGTTTTTATTATTTGTTTTGTTTTATTCTTTGTTTTTATAGGAGAGTTTCTGTGATCGCCAAGGATTATACTTTAGGAATCGACATCGGATCCACGACTGTAAAGATCGCCATTCTGGGCCCGGACCGCAAACTGCGCTTCGCGGACTACCGGCGCCATCACGCCGACATCCGCGGGACGCTCTACGCGCTCGTGACAGAGGCTATTGAGAAACTCGGCGACTGTACGGTCCATCCTGTCATAACCGGCTCCGGCGGCCTGACACTGGCCAATAATTTAGAAGTGCCCTTCGTACAGGAAGTGGTCTCCGTATCCACTGCTCTGGAGTTTATCGCTCCCAAGACAGATGTCGCTATCGAGCTGGGCGGAGAAGACGCAAAGATCATCTATTTTGAAAACGGCAGCGTTGAGCAGCGCATGAACGGCATCTGTGCCGGCGGCACAGGTTCCTTCATCGACCAGATGGCATCCCTCTTGCAGACGGACGCCGCAGGACTCAACGAATACGCCAAGGATTACACATCACTATATACCATCGCAGCCCGCTGCGGTGTTTTCGCGAAATCCGATATCCAGCCCCTGATCAATGAAGGTGCGACGAAGGAAGACCTTGCCGCCTCCATCTTCCAGGCGGTCGTCAACCAGACGATCAGCGGTCTTGCCTGCGGCAAGCCCATTCGCGGCCATGTCGCGTTTCTCGGCGGGCCTCTTCACTTCCTCCCGGAACTGAAGGCGGCCTTTATCCGCACGCTCCGTCTGGACGAGGAGCACACGATCGAGGTGGAGAACTCCCATCTCTTTGCTGCCATGGGCAGCGCTATGAACGCCGTGGAGGATGTTTGCCTTCCCCTTTCCGGAATGCAGGAGAAACTTTCCGGGGAGATCCATATGGAATTCGAGATCGGCCGCATGGATCCCCTGTTCTCGTCCCGGGAAGAATATGACGCCTTTACGAAGCGCCACAGCAAGGCGCGCGTGAAGAAGGGGGATCTCTCCACCTATCACGGAAACTGCTATCTTGGGATCGACGCCGGATCCACCACGACCAAACTCGCACTGGTCGGTGAAGACGGCTCTCTTTTGTATTCCTTTTACAGCAACAACGAGGGAAGTCCCATCAGGACCTCCATCCGCTCCATCAGGGAGATCAAGAAGCTCCTTCCCAAAGACGCGCACATCGTGCGCAGCTGCTCCACCGGCTACGGCGAGGCGCTGCTCAAGGCGGCTTTCCTTCTGGACGAAGGCGAAGTCGAGACGATCGCGCATTACTACGCGGCGGCTTTCTTCAATCCCGAAGTGGACTGCATCCTGGACATCGGCGGACAGGACATGAAGTGTATCCGCATCAAGAACCACGCCGTGGACAATGTCCTCCTCAACGAGGCCTGCTCCTCCGGCTGCGGCTCCTTCATCGAGACCTTCGCGAAGTCACTGGACTTCAGCGTTCAGGATTTTGCCAAAGCAGCGCTGTTCGCGGAGCATCCCATCGACCTGGGCACCCGCTGCACGGTGTTCATGAATTCCCGCGTCAAGCAGGCGCAGAAGGAAGGCGCGAATGTTTCCGACATCTCCGCCGGCCTCGCCTATTCGGTCGTCAAGAACGCCCTTTTCAAGGTCATCAAGGTCTCCGATGCGTCCCAGCTTGGCAGGAATATCGTCGTGCAGGGCGGCACCTTCTATAACGACGCCGTCCTTCGAAGCCTCGAACTGATCGCAGACGGAGAGGTGATCCGTCCGGACATCGCAGGCATCATGGGCGCTTTCGGCGCCGCGCTGATCGCAAGAGAGCGCTACGACGAGGAAGTTCCCAGCACGATGCTCTCTTTTGATGAGATCGAGAACCTCACCTTCGAGACCTCGATCCGCAACTGCGGGAAGTGCAACAACAACTGCCGCCTGACCGTCAACCACTTCACCGGCGGGCGCGAATACATCTCCGGCAACCGCTGCGAGCGCGGTCTTGGCCAGGAGGTGAAAAAGAACGATATCCCGAACCTCTATAAATACAAACTCGGGAGGATCTTCGGCTACAAGCCGCTCACCAGGCAGGAAGCCTTCCGCGGCACAGTCGGCATCCCGCGCGTGCTCAATATTTACGAGAACTTCCCCTTCTGGGCGGTGTTCTTTAAAAAGCTCGGCTACCGTGTCGTAGTCTCGCCGCTCTCCACTCACGAAGTGTACGAGATGGGCATCGAATCGATCCCCAGCGAGTCCGCATGCTACCCTGCCAAAATAGCGCACGGCCACATTATGTGGCTGATCGGCAAGGGAGTGGATTTCATCTTCTATCCCTCTCTTTTCTATGAGCGCACCGAATTTGACAAGGCGGACAACCACTACAACTGCCCGATCGTCACCTCCTATCCGGAGAACATCCGCAACAACGTGGAGGAGATCAGCCGCGGAGAAGTGGTTTTCAGAAACCCCTTCATGGCCTTCACCAATGTGGCTACGGTCAGTTCCGCCCTGAAAAAGGAGTTTTCCGACATTCCGGAGAAAGAAGTCGAGGAAGCGGTTTACGAAGCCTGGACCGAGCTCTCGAACTGCCGGCGCGACATCCAGAAGAAGGGCGAAGAAGTCCTGAAATACATGGAGGAGCACAAGGTCAAGGGCATTGTCCTCGCAGGACGCCCTTACCACATTGATCCCGAGATCAACCACGGCATCCCGGAAATGATCAGCTCCTACGGCATTGCTGTCCTCTCCGAGGACTCCATCTCGCATCTGCAGGATCCCGAGCGGCCGATCGTCGTCCTGGACCAGTGGATGTATCACTCCAGACTTTACGCCGCCGCAAGCTATGTGCGCGGAAGGGACGACCTGGACCTGATCCAGCTCAACTCCTTCGGCTGCGGCATTGACGCGGTCACGACGGATCAGGTGGACGATATCCTGTCCGGCTCGGACAAGATCTACACCTGCCTGAAGATCGACGAAGTCAACAACCTCGGAAGCGCCCGCATCCGCGTGCGTTCCCTGATCGCAGCGATCCGTATCCGCGACGCGAAAAAGACCCGCCGCAAGCTCCGTGATACGGCCATTAAAAAAGTCCCCTTCACAGAGGACATGCGCAAGAACTTTACGATCCTTTGCCCGCAGATGTCGCCGATCCACTTCGACCTGCTCGAGCCCGCGATCAATGCCTGCGGATACAACCTGGTGGTCCTTCCCAACGACAACCGGCGCGCTGTGGATTTTGGCCTCAAATACGTCAACAACGACGCCTGCTATCCGTCCCTGTTCGTCGTGGGACAGATCATGGAAGCGCTCAGTTCCGGCAAATACGACCTGAACCGGACTGCCGTCATCATGACGCAGACCGGCGGCGGCTGCCGCGCTTCGAACTACGTGGGATTTATCCGCCGCGCCCTCAGGAAGGCCGGTATGGAACAGGTCCCTGTCATCAGCGCAAATATGTCAGGCCTTGAGGATAATCCCGGCTTCAAGCTCGACCTCAAGCTCCTTACACGCGCCGCTTACGGCATCATCTTCGGAGATGTCATGATGCGCTGCGTCTACAGGATGCGTCCCTACGAGCTCCGCAAGGGAAGCGTCGAGGCGTGCCACCAGAAATGGCTTCGCAGATGCACCGACTATCTGACAAAGACCTCCGGGCTGAACCTTCCCAAGGTACAGAGGATGGCGATCGACATGATCCGCGATTTTGACAAGATCCCGATCAGCGAGGAGCGAAAGCCCCGCGTCGGCATCGTCGGCGAGATCCTGGTCAAGTACGCGCCCGCTGCCAACAACTATCTGGTAGACCTTTTGGAACAGGAAGGCGCCGAGGCGAACGTGCCCGACCTGATGGGCTTCATGCTGTACTGCTTCTACAACCAGGTCTACAAGGCGGAAAATCTGGGTACCAGCAAAAAGACAGCCCTGATGTGCACGGCAGGGATCCGGGCGATCGAGGCGTTCCTCGCGCCGATCAACAGGGCGTATAAAAAGAGCAGACACTTTGATCCGCCCGCCAGCATCTACGATCTGGTAAAGTACGCGGAGCCCATCGTCAGCATCGGCAATGAGACCGGCGAAGGGTGGTTCCTGACAGGAGAAATGATCGAGCTGATCCACAGCGGTGTCGAGAACATCGTCTGCATCCAGCCCTTCGGCTGTCTCCCGAACCACGTCGTCGGAAAAGGCGTCATCAAGCACATCCGGTCGCTGTATCCCATGGCCAATATCGCGGCCATCGACTATGACCCGGGTGCCAGTGAAGTCAACCAGCTCAACCGCATCAAGCTCATGCTGGCGACAGCCGGCAAAAACGCGGCCCGTAAGGCCGCGGCGGAGGAGGATTCGGATTTCGATCATCTGTATACATCGGGTTCATGCCCCGCAGAGGAGCCGGATGAAGCCGCCCCGAAGAGACGCGCCGCAAAGAAAACCGGCCGTGTCAGGTTCGGCCGCAAAAAGAAAAAATGATTTACGCACAGACGTTAATTAAGGGTACTGATCTTCTTTACGATCGGTACCCTTAATTAGTGTGCTTTGTCCAATGGCTTGTCCTCCTTAGCACTTGCTTTATGATCCTTGTCTTTCCACCCTTTTTCTTTTTGTACTGATTGTACTGCGATGATCATGGCTGAATGTGCTGCATCACTGAGTGTCGACCCTCTATCGGATGCTTTCTTTTCGATCATTTCTTCTTTCTGAAAAGATATCTTTTGAGAACTTACCTTTCATAAAAAACTGATTTACTGTTTGATCGATGCGATGATCTGAAATAAAGATTCTTCTAATCAAAGTTGTCTCTAATTAAAAACCTCTTATGCTATTTCTCATCCTGCATCTTTCCGGGTTTCGATCAGGTTTTATTTCCGGTTTTCATCTCTTTGGAAATCTTTGTTCGTGTGTTCCTTTATTCCAGTTCCGGTATACATCGGATCCTGTGATCTTTATCAGATCTATGCGATCTTTAAAGATCGGTGGATCTTATAATGATCTGAGGAACATCTATCAGATTGATTTCGATGATGAATTGAAATATTCTGCTCTGATGAAAATGCACCGCTATCTTCGTGTACTTGATCTCGGATATTTGTAGTTTTCTGAGCTACCAATTATAGGTACTCCAGTGGAGCTATAAGTCCTTCCTTTCTTTCTCCTTTCGAAGATTTATTGGTTTCTCTTTATGAGTTTATTGTATGTAATCAGGTACAATTTGTCAACAACTTCATCCAATCTTTTAAAATTATCTGAATTTTCAGACATTCCGAAACATTTTTTCAGTAAGTACCAGCTGCTTTTCAGGCATTGTAGAGACCAGTTATGTACCCGTCTGTTTTCGGGCATGGAAAAGGCCGGCTGTACAGCCGGCCTTGAACTATGTCCTTATACTAAACTATGTCCTTATACTAACGGATACTTGTCCGTGATGGTCTTGATGATGGCTCTGGCCTCTTCGATGCCGGCCTCCTGCTTCTTGATGACGATGGAGATCGCCTCCGCCACGCGGTCGAAGTCTTCCGTGTTCAAGCCGCGGGTCGTCGCTGCAGGTGTTCCGAGACGGATCCCACTGGTCACGAAAGGAGATCTCTTCTCGTTGGGGATAGTATTCTTGTTCGCGGTGATGCACGCATCGTCGAGCCAGTTCTCGACCTGCTTGCCGGTGAGATCGTAGCGGGTGAGGTCAACCAGCATCAGGTGGTTGTCCGTACCGCCGGAGACGATATCGATCTCTCTCTTCATAAGACCGTCGCACAGCGCCTTCGCGTTGTCGATGATATTCTGCGCGTATACCTTGAAGGAAGGATCCAGCGCCTCTTTGAAGCAGACAGCCTTTGCCGCGATCACGTGCTCTAAGGGGCCGCCCTGGATGCCGGGGAATACAGCCTTGTTGAAGTTATACTTCTTAGCCGTCTCCGCGTTCGAAAGGATCATGCCGCCTCTGGGACCCCTGAGGGTCTTATGAGTTGTCGTGGTCACCACGTCCGCATAGGGGAACGGACTGGGATGAACACCGCCTGCGACCAGGCCGGCGATATGGGCGATGTCTGCCATCAGAACGGCGCCGCAAGCGTCAGCAGCCTCTCTGAATTTTGCAAAATCGATCGTCCTGCCGTATGCGGATGCGCCTGCAATGATCATCTTCGGCTTCGCCTCAATGGCGATCCTCTTGACCTCGTCATAGTCGATGAAGCCGTTCTCGTTCACGCCATAAGGGACGATATTGTAATATGCGCCGGAGATATTGGCGGGGCTTCCGTGTGTCAGATGTCCGCCCTGGCTCAGGTTCATGCCCATCAGCGTATCGCCGGGCTCAAGCACTGCGAACTCTACTGCGAGGTTGGCCTGCGCGCCGGAGTGCGGCTGGACATTCGCGTACTCGCAGCCGAAGAGCTCTTTTGCTCTCTCGATCGCCAGCGTCTCGATCTCATCGATGACCCAGCAGCCGCCATAATAGCGCTTTCCGGAATAGCCTTCCGCGTATTTATTGGTAAGAGGGCTTCCCATCGCTGCCATAACAGCTTTGCTGGTCCAGTTCTCAGAAGCGATCAGCTCAATATGATCATTCTGTCTCTGTACTTCCTTCTCGATGGCTGCAGCGATTTCCGGATCTGTCATCCTTACTTCTTCTATAGAATACATCTAAACCCTCCTGTCGGTACTTTTGCGGTAGTATCTGACTTTAGTGACCGTCTTGTGTAGTATAACAAGCCGTTTTCACGACTGCAAGGGACTGTTCCACTAAATCCGAGGCTTAGGATGCGCCGGCGATTGGTAAAATTGCTCTTGTTTTCCCAAAAGAACGCTGCAGACCTTGACGCTTCTGCCGATTTTGCTGCGCGGGGCTTGCATTTTTCAGTTTTTGGATGTAGTATCCTCTGGAATGTTAAAAAATAGACAGTTTTAGTTCTGAATACAAAGGAGATCCTTATGAATAAGAAATCGCTTTTTGGTTCAGGATTCGGAGGCGGGGCGAAGGCCGTTCAGAGCTTTCCGCCCGTTATCAGGGATAAGATGAGGACTGCCGTTCCCATGGCGCTCTATATGATCTTCTACTGTGTGACCTTCCTTCTCATCGAGAACTGGAACCGGCTGCATTACATGGTCATCCACACAACAGTAGACGACAGGATCCCGTTCTGTGAATGGTTCGTGATCCCGTACCTTCTTTGGTTCGGTTATGTCTGCAGTTTCACCTTATATGTGTTAATGCGTGATGAGAAATGCTATCACGAGGTCTGTACATTCCTGGCGATCGGCATGACCGTTTTTCTGGTCGTCTCGATCTTTTTTCCGAATATCCTGTATCTTCGGCCTGAGACCATGCCGAGAGACAATGTTTTGACGTATCTGTGCAGCAGGCTGTACGCGGTCGATACACCGACCAACGTAACACCCAGTATTCATGTTTACAACTCGTTCGCCATCATGATCGGTGCGTGGCACACGGATGCCGGTATTCTCCGGAAACTGTGGGTCAAGACAGCGGTCACGGCACAGGGGATCCTGATCATCCTTGCGACGATGTTTATCAAACAGCATTCCTTCTCGGATGTCGTCATTGCCACAGGTCTCTCGCTCGTTTCCTACATCCTTGTGTACCGTCTCGGTTTTGTGGCGGTAAACCGGAGGAAAAGGCAGCGGATCGGTCGTTCCGTATTTGAGCATTAATGAAATGAGCATTATTAATGAAATGAGCATTAATGAAATTTGAAAACATGATCTGAACAAAAAATAAGTCGCGGGAAATTCCCGCGACTTATTTTTTTGTTAAATTCAATCTGTATAACCCTCTTTGAGGATCGTCTCGATGCGCGCCGCGTTTACGTAGACGCTCGCATAGTCAGGCCACATGACATACAGCGGAGTGCTGCCGCCCGAATAGGTCGCCTCCAGCGCGCTGTCGCCCTGCTCGGCCGCCTGCTTGAGGATCTCCCAATGCGCGTTGTCGGTGAGCTGCATGTTCACGAGCTCCGCGATCTTCTCCTGCGACATGTTGAGCTGGAAGAAACCGTCCAGGCTGTCCAGGATATCCGCGTAGTGAGGAAGGATCGCAGGGGAGAGAAGCTTTTCGATCAAAGCCTTGAGGACCTGCTCCTGGTTGCGGCCTCTCTGGTTGTCGCCGTCTGCGAAGCTGTATCTCTCTCTGCAGAACGCCAGGACCTGATCGCCGAACATATCGTGCCATCCCTTGTCGAAATGGTACTCGTCCGTATAGGCGTCGAACGGGTACTCGACATAGACGTCCAGACCGTCCATCGCGTCGACCAGTTTGATCAGCGTGTCAAAATTCACACGGACGAAGTACGTGATGTCGATTCCGTAGAGCTCTTCGAGCGTTCTCATCGAGGCGTCAACGCCGTAAATGCCCGCATGTGTCAACTTGTCTCTCGAATCGCCCGAGATCTCCGGGATCTTCACGTAGTAGTCGCGGGGCGTCGATGTAAGGAGGACCTTCTTGGTCTTGGGGTTCACCGTTACAATGATATTGACGTCGCTTCGGCTGGTCTGCGAGATGTCGCCGTAAACATCGATTCCGCTGATCAGGACATTGAAGGGCTTTCCGACATCGACGGTCTCCTTCTCAATATCTGTCTCGATACCATACTGGTGAAGCACCCTGACCTGGTTCTCATAATCGTCGTTATCAAGGGCTTCCGCGATCACTTCCGTATACGCCTTGTTGTAGATCGCCGCGTTCACTTTGCCTTCCATCAGGGCCTTCGCCGCTTCGATATCGCTGCTGTACTCTTCCACCTTGATCTTAGAGGAAAGCGCGTCCTCGATATCGACGATCATCGCGCTGCTCCCGCCGGAAGCGCCGGCAGGAAGATGGACCGCATATGTGTAATCCTTTGCGTCGACAAGGACCTGCGCCGGATCGTCCGCCCTGACTACCACGATCATGTTATCGGTCTTGAGCGCTTTGCTGTTTCCTGCGATCACGCCCATTGTCCTGTTGAAATAGGTGGTAAATACAAAGGTCAGCGCAATGACGACAACGCTGATCCCGGTACCGACGAGGCGGACCCTTCTGTTGCGCCGCAGGTTCATGATCAGAGTGATCAGAAGGAGGACGCCCAGCCCGGCCATGATCAAAAGTACATACTTCCACGGCAGCATCTTGGTCCTTGCGATCGAAATGACCATGATGAGGGATATCAGGGCCTGGATCATAAACGCGATCCGTCCGATGATCCTCACATATCTGTTGACCTTCTTGCGCTGCGCTTTCTTTATCTCAGGGCGCTTTTTGTTCGGCTTTGCGACCGCCGTTTTGCTCTGGGGCTTTCCCGAACCGCCGCCCTGCCTCGTACCCTGCGCGGCGGGCTTTTTCTTTCCCTGGGGCTTTCCCGAAGATCCGCTCTGTTTTGTCCCCGTCTTCCTGCTGTCAGGGTCTCTTGAAATATTTTTATTCGGAGTCCCGCTTGTCTTTTTCCCCTGCTTCGGGGTCGTCTTCTTGGCAGAACTCCCGCCGGGAGCTTTCGCAGGCCTGGGAAGATCCTGCGGACTCTCTTTTTCAGTGCCCATTTTTGTTCAACTCCTTAGCTAAATGTGCCAAAACACTGTAATTTTCGCAATATCCTAATAAAGATACTCTATTTGTCTCATAAATGCAAGCAAATCAGTACGGGAAACCCACAGTCCTCACACACTTTTTAGCAGTGATCCGCTCCCGGGCATTCAATGTTTTGAAGCATTCATCTCTGCGGACTTTTCGATGCACGCGGCTGTCCCTTCGATGACCGCCGACCGGAATCCTCTCTCTTCCAAGACCCTGACCGCTTCGATCGTCGTCCCTGCGGGAGAACAGACCATGTCCTTGAGCTCTCCCGGGTGCTTTCCGGTGTCCAGAAGGAGTTTCGCGCTGCCCATGACGGCCTGTGCCGCAAATTTGTAGGCCTGTGCTCTCGGCATTCCGCCGAGCACGGCTGCGTCGGCCATCGCCTCGATCAGCATGAAGACATAAGCCGGCGAGCTTCCGCTCACGCCTGTCACCGCGTCAAAGAGCGTCTCCGGAACAGGCTCGAAGAGGCCGAACGTGCTGCAGAGGTTTCTGACTTCCTCCATCTCCTGCGCGGTAACTTCCGGGCTGCAGCAGGCAGCCGTCATTCCCGCCCCCACGAGCGCCGGCGTATTGGGCATCAGGCGGACAAGGCGGACCTTTTCCCCGAGCATCTTCTGATAGTAAGAGAGGCTCCTTCCGGCGACGATGCTGACAATGAGCTGTCCCTCGGGGAGGACGTCTTTGATCCCCTCGAGTACGCCGTCTAAAAACTGCGGTTTCACAGAGAGGAACAGGATCTTTACGCTTCCCGCGACCTCGCGGTTATCCGCCGTCATCCTGATCCCATAGAGCGACTCCGCCCGTTCCCTGCCCTGAGGGGAGCAATCAGCGCCGATGATCTCTTCCGGCTTTGCCACGCCGCTTCTGAGGATCCCGCCGATAATAGCGCCGCCCATGTTGCCTACGCCGATAAAACCGAGTTTTTTGAATTCCTTGTCCATCTTTTCCTCCTTCTGTATCTCTCTTCTATATCTCTGGCGCTTCACGCCTCTTTTACGTTTTGGCTTGCTTAACGGAACCTGTAAAGGTATCCTTCTAGTAAAAGCACTGCTCTGTTTTGACTAAACTGTATTGACCGAGGTATCCCTCTATGAGACTTTCCACCCTCCGCCGGCGGACCGGCGTCATATTGTACGCGGTGATTGCGGCCGCCGTACTGCTGCTGTCCTCCTGCCGGGGCGGCGGCTCCCAGCGCCCTGACCAACCTGATGCGGTATCCTTTCTGAAACCGTATCAGGTCAAAACATCGCCGGGCGAAGGGGACCTCTATGACCTCACGCCCCTTCTTGGCGGGGACAGCGGCGTCCTGTGCGCCTACGGGCTCAGCGATGAGGACCATCTTCTGCTCCTGCGGTCCTTTGCAGGTAGCGGCGGAGACAAGCGAATGAATATACAGCGTTACGATCTGCAGCTCTTCGATCTGCGCGACGGCTCGGCGAGCACTTGTGCTTCTTTTTCACCGGCGGAAGCTCCGGCCGGGGAGAGCGGTCCGGAAATAACGGATCTGGAGATCCTCTCCGCGGATCCCGCTGTGGTCTTTGACCGCCGCAGCGGCGTCCTCTACAGGCCGCTTTCCGACGTCAGCACTGTGATCCTTCCCGAATGGCTCCGGGATTCCACGCTCACATGCCTTGACGGAAAGATCTGGGTCTCATCCGACAGGGGCATCCTCTATCTGGTCCGGGAAGACGGTGCGCTCGAAGCCGTATGGACTCTTCCCTGCGAATACGGCGCCTTCACGCCGGTCATCAGCGGACAGGAAGGAAGGCTCACCTTTTCCACCTATTTGCGGAAAGCCCCTTACGACAGGATCCTCGTCGACGTGGACCCGATCACCGGGGAGAGCGAGTTCTATCTCTCCGACCTCGGGATCAGCCGCTTTAGCGTTTACTGCGGCGGCCTTCTCATAGGCACCTCTTTCAGGACCGAGCCCGTGGTGTCCGTCTGCAGCCCGTCTTCCAAGAGCAAAAAAGAACTGGAGCTCCCGGAAGAGATCGAGTCGCTGCTGAGGGGGAGCAGCTCTGACGCTCCTCGCGGGAACGCCTCCGGCGGCTCTCATAACAGCGCCTCCGGCTCATCCGCGGAAAGACCTTCGGGATCTGTCACTTTCAGTACGGTTCCCCTCTCCCTCTGCGGGGGCTGGTGTACCTTCATGCTCAGGGATGACTGCGGAAATCCCTCCAGGATCTATCTCTGGGACACAAGGGGCTGCGCGGCTGTCCGGTGGGACGGTCCCTCCCGAACGCCTTTTGCGGAACCGGAAGCCGCCGATTACGGGGAGCTCAGCCGGAGGGCAGCGGCGCTGGAGGACCGGTACGGCATCCGGATCGTCCTTGGCGACAATATTCCCGCCGAATTTACGGACTACAGGGCGGAACCTGTCACGGATCCCTCGATCCTGGAGGGATCTTTGTCCGTGCTGGAAAATGTGTTCTCGCTCTATCCCGATGGTTACTTTGCCGATCTGAAAGGAGCGTACTACCGCGATATCGTTCTCTATCTCACAGGGGCTCTGACGCCGCTCAACATGGACACCAATATCTCCAATGCCGGCGGCTTTGCCACGGAGTCGGGCGGCCTTCTTCAGATCGCCTTTGATCTTTACGGCGACATCGATCCGTCCATGGTCATCCATGAGCTGACGCATGCGGCCGACTACCGTTTTCTCGGTGAAGGGCTCTTTTCCGAGGAGGAATGGAATGCCATGAATCCCGATGGATTCTCCTATTACCTGTCCTATATAGACGAGAGCGGGGAGAGCTACGAGACCGCGGGAAGCTACGAGCACACAGCTGCGGGCGGATCTCCCGCTGCGGAAGTCTATTTCATCGATCCCTACAGCAAGACCTATCCGATGGAAGACAGGGCCCGGCTGATGGAGACCCTGCTCTCGGGAAGAAGCCCGTATTCTTACTGCCTAAGCGGGGAACACGTACAGGAGAAGCTCTCCTACTACTTCCGCTTCCTTAGGGAGACGCTGGGAAATGACAGCTGGCCTTCCTCTACCGCATGGGAGGAAGCGCTTCGGGAAGCGTCATCCAAGTCTCTCGATGGCCTGTGATACCGAGAGCACGATCTCGTCCGCTGCCGCTCTGAGTTCTTCCGGCGCGCCGGGAAATGTGAATCCGACGTCAGCGGTTTCTATGAGCGGCAGATCGTTGTACGAGTCGCCGATCCCCCCGAGCTTTTCGATCCCGAAGAGCTCCCTGACCCTTGCGGCGCCTGCTCCCTTGGAGCATCCGGCCGCCACGACATCCACGTGGTTGACATTCTGAAACGGCGCGGCCTCCGCGCCGTATTTTTCTCTGATCAGGGAGGCCGCTTCCGCAGCCGCCCCGACGCTCTTAAACCGCATGGAGATCCCGTAGATCGCATCCTGCGGCAGTTCTTCAAAGGAACCGATCCTGATCTGCAGGGGATACTCGGCTTCTCCAAAGCAGTAGACATGTCCGCCTGCGTGGACGACCATCTCCGCCTCTTCCTCAAACTCCCGACAGATCTTCTCTGTGACTGCAGGTGCAATGCTATGGCTTTCGAGCACATTCCCCTTTCCGTCGACGATCAAAGCGCCGCTCACGGAGATGATGAAATCCGGGCGGATAAAAGTCCCAATGTTGTCAAAGACGCTGTCCGGAGACCTTCCGGTACAGATCCCGAAAATGCCCCCTCTCTTCTGAAAGAAAAGGATCTCAAAGACATCCTGCGCGTAAAAGCGCTCCTCTGTGTTGTGGAAATAGAGCGTATTGTCAAAATCGCTCGCAAGTGCAATTATCATAATCTCACGACTCCTCATCGTCTTCCCTCAAGACCTCTTCCAGCACCTTCCTGAGGGTCTGGGGTTCCACGGGTTTGGCCACATAGGCGTTCATGCCGGCGCTCCGCGCCTTTTCCATGTCTTCGTCGAACGCGTTCGCCGTCATCGCTATGACCGGGATCTTCGCGTGTTCCCAATCCAACAGTTTTCTGATATTTCTTGTCGCCTCATAGCCGTCGATTCCGGGCATCTGGATATCCATCAGAATAGCGTCATAGTAATCCCTGTCGGATCTCGCGATCATTATGACCGCGGTCTCCCCGTCGTCCGCCGTCTCCACAAGGTATCCGTCGTCGATGAGGAGTTCCTGCGCGATCTCCCTGTTGAGCTCGTTGTCTTCCACGACAAGGATCCTGCGCTTTCCGTCCTTCTTATGCGAAGTGTTATTGCTCCTCATAAAGACAGCCATTTTTTCCAGCCCATGGGAACCGCTGTCTTTTGCCGGGTGTCCTTTCTCCCGTCCGGAGCCCGTCTCTTCTAACCTGTCGTCCCTGTCCTCGTCCTTCTCGGTTTTAAGCGCCAGATTGACCGTGATCACGGACCCTCTTCCCTGAATACTGTCCACTGTGAGAGATCCTCCCATCGAATCCACGATCCCCTTGCAGATCGGCATTCCGAGGCCGCTTCCCATGACCTTGCTGACAGTGGAATTGTTCTCTCTCTCAAATGGCTCGAACATCCTTTTCTGGAATTCGATGCTCATGCCGATACCGGTATCGCTGATCACAAACGAGAGCGCCGAATATCCCGCGGGAGCGCCGGGCTTTTTGGAGACCAACAGCTTGACCCGCCCTCCCGGAGGCGTATATTTGACCGCATTGCTCAGGAGGTTCAGGAGAAGCTGCATCATCCGCAGCCTGTCGCACAGGACGAATTCCGGGACATTCTTTGAAATGCTGGTCTCGTAATAGTGCCCGCGGGAATCGATCTCAGGTCTCATGATGTCCGTAACTTCATCAATGATCTCCCTTAGGCTCACCCAGGTCTCCTCCATCTCCATCCTTCCGCTCTCGATCCGGCTCATGTCCAGGACATTTCCGATAAGACGCAGCAGATGATTACTGGAGGCGATGATCTTGTCCAGACTGTCGAGGACCTTCTCGCGCTCGTCGATATGCGTTTTGGCGATATTCGCAAAGCCGATGATCGCGTTCATGGGCGTCCTGATATCGTGGGACATATTTGACAAAAAAGAGCTCTTCGCGTCGTTCGCGTGCCGCGCCCGTTCCAGAGCGTCTTCGAGAAGCTTCCTCTTTCGCAGATCCTCTTGCCGCTCCTCCTCAATATTCGCGAACCCGAGCAGCATGTGGATCTTATCGGGTGAGCCGATCCTGACTCCCTTGGCCTGATAATATTGCGGCGCGCCGGTGTTACCGCTCCTGAAAGAGAACGTAAAGCCGCTTTTCTTTGAGAGGATGCTCTTTACCGTCTCAGGTTCCAGCTGAAAGATAAAGTTCTCGCGGTCCTGACGGTAGACCCCCCTGTAGGCAAATGCTTCGATCGTATCAGAATAGCGTGGAAGAAAGGCGCTTCTGTATTTTGACCAGATCCGCTCGTCCCTCCTGTAGATATCATAGGTATCTTTCTCAAGATCCACAAAACACACCGTCTCATAGTCCTTCGTAAGTCCCATGATCAAGTCCATACGCCTTGTGTTCTCGATCTCGATCTTCTTTCTCTCCGTCACGTCCCGGATAATGACAACACCCAGGATGTCTCCGGTCCGTTTATTCCTGGAAAGCGCGATCGTCTCTCTGATCCAGACTTTCTTCCCGAATCGGTCCTTCACCATGTACTCGATATAGGGATCTCTCTCTCCCATCTCGAACATGGCTTTCAGGTTCTCTCCCGCTATGAACTTTCTGTACTCCTCCCGGTTGTCAGAGAGGATCCTTTTCTCCCACTCCGCAGACCGCACATCACGGGGTCCTATAATGTCGCTTTTTTCCGCGTGTCCGTAGATATCACCGTTCCGGATATTGCCCGACAGCACCATGTTTTTTGTCACATTGATCTCAAAGGTGGCGACCGCTTCATGCTGCAGGGCGCCTTTGTACGCTCTGCCGTTCACTTTGCCTTCTCTGTAATCCTCAGTCATAACGCCTCCTTCTGCATCAAGGTCCTGAACCGGGAAGTTCCTTTCTCAGCAGTCCTCTTTTCTCAGTAATCTCTTTTCTCAGTAATCTCTTTTCTCAGTAATCCACTTTCATCAGGCACAATCCCTGCGCCGGCGCTGTATAGCCTGCCAGCTTTCTGTCCTTTCCCTCCACGATGGCGGTCATGTCCTCCGGCTCTCTCTTTCCCCACCCGACTTCCAGGAGCGTTCCGGTCATGATCCGGACCATATTCTGCAAGAAGCCGTTGCCATGAAAATAGAACCGGATATAATTCCCGCTCTGCTCGATCCGGATCACGTCCACGACACGGATCGTCGTTTTTTTCATGCGGGGATTGCCGCAGAAGCTCCTGTAGTCGTGCATGCCCGTCAGATATTCCGCCGCGTCGCGCATGCGGTCGATGTCCGGCTCTTTGTCGAGAACCGTCACATAGCGGCGGTCAAAGACTGGTTTGGTGTCCCCGTACCAGCACGTATAGCGGTACGTTTTTCCGATGGCCTTGAACCTGCTGTGAAAGCGGTCCGCCGCGAGCTTTACGCTGTTCACACTGATGTCGTCCGGCAGGTACCGGTTCATGTAGGCCTGGATCTCCTCTTCGGTCTTCACCGTATCGAGCAGCACGTTACAGGTCATCGCGCGGGCATGTACGCCGGCGTCCGTCCGTCCTGCGCCGATCACCGTCACACTCTCCCCTTCAGGAAGCCCCAGCATCTGGTTTAAAACGCTTTCAAGCTTCCCCTGTATGGTCATCTCCGTATCCGGCTGATGCTCCCAGCCAAAATACCGCGTTCCGTCGTAGCTCACAACAAGCTTGAAATTTTTCATAATCCGGTACTCCCCCGCATTCTGCGTGTGCCTGCGTTATCTTAACGCGGATTTGCTCTCCTTCCGGCTTCAGAATGCTTTTTCAGCAGTTCAAACAGTTCCTCCGCCTGCCGCCGGCCTTCCACCGTCAGCTTCTCCACGCCTCCCTGGTAGATCACGCGGATGACAGGCAGTTCAATATGGTATCCCCCCATAGCGCTCTCTTCGTCGCGGCTGACTCTTCCGGGGATCACTCCCCTGATTTTGTCGAGGGGGAGGTATCTCCACGAAAAGCCCTTGTCCGGGATGTACAGCGCCTTCCCGCTAAGGTGATATTGCTCGATGACCTGCGACGATCGGAAATCCTTCTTCGGGTCGTCGATCTCAAATTCCGGCCTGACAGGCCGAAAGCCCCATAAAGCCATGCTTGCCCTTCCTTTCATTGACGACGGGTGACACTGGGGACGGTTCTCTCTGACACCCCAGAGGATGACACTGGGGACGGTTCTCTCTGACACTTCCATATATCAAGGCAGCCGGGATGACATTGAGAACCGTCCCCTTTGACATCAAGGCGGCCCGGATGACATTGAGAACCGTCCCCTTTGACAATCTTCAGATCTCCAGGAGCTGTAACGCCTCCTGCTGCAGCGCCTCCCTGCGGTCCTTGAGGAGCAGGAGGCGGTTGTATCTGTAATACGCGTCGTTTCCGCACTCGTTGACGAATTTCAGGCTGTAGTAGCCCGCTGTGAGTTCCGAGAGGAAGAGGACGATCTCCTGTCCCTCGCCGAATGTGGCGGACAGGAAGCGGAAGCTGTTCGTCAGATGGCGATCCGCTTTTTCGATCTTCTCTTTTCTCTTCTTTTCGGACTCGTCGAAGCTGCTCTTAAGGAGCATAAAATCGTGCTTGGCTTTGCCGTTTCCTTCCAGTGTGAGGATCTTCTCCATCGCTCCGAGCCGCAGGCACACCTTTCTCTCGATCCGCTCTCCGGCCCTGTCAAGCATCCTGGCTCTTCTGCGCCTTTCGATCTCCTCCTCGCAGAACAGCCTCCGCCCGGTGATGATATAGCGCGCGCCGTTGGTACCGTCCACATCCACATCCGGGATCTCGCCCCTGAGCGCCGCACGGACATGAAGGAGTTCTTCGAGCACCCTCTCCTGCACGGCACGGTCCTGAGCATACTCCTGGAATTCCTGGTTCAGGCTGTCGATGAGAAGCCCCAGAATGCTCAGCTTTTCGTCGAAGGGTGCTTCGCGGAGCGCCGTGCTCTCCTCCGGGATCGTTCCCTCGAGGATCTCCGGGATCCGGTAGAGCGTGCGGTACTTGCTGTACAGCTCGTAATACGAAGCGAACGCCGCCGCGATCTCCGGGTCCTGCAGATACTGGACACAAAGTCTCTCCGTGACTTCGATCCCCAGCTCCTCGTAAACTTTGAGGATCCTCGAGAGGTCCTCCCAGCCTCTGGCTGTCACGAACTGTCTGCCGTCGATCTGTGTTTTGACACTGTAGAAATCTTTCTTGCGGATCTCCAGATAGGACAGGATCGCCCCGTGGATCCCCGCCTGATAAGCGTATTCCTTAAAGGCCGGGAAGTCCTCCTCGATGTCGATCCTTTTTACGCGGTCCAGCGTCACGATGTCAAAATCCCGAACGGACTTGTTATACTGCGGCGGATTGCCGGCTGTGACGATGAGGAAACCTTCCGGGACCTTGTGGTTGCCGAACATCTTGTACTGAAGGAACTGCAGCATGGTGGGCGCGAGCGTCTCCGAGACGCAGTTGATCTCGTCGAGGAACAGAATGCCCTCGCGGATGCCGGACGCCTCGATCTGGTCATAGACGGAAGCCACGATCTCGCTCATCGTGTACTCGGTGACCGCTTGCTCCTTTCCCCCGTATTCTTTCTGCGAAATATAGGGCAGGCCGATCGCGCTCTGCCTCGTGTGGTGCGTGATCGTATAGGAGATCAGGCTGATCCCGCACTCCCGCGCCACCTGCTCCATGATAGCGGTCTTCCCGATCCCGGGAGGTCCCATGAGAAGGATCGGCCTCTGCCTCTCCGGCGGGATCTCGTAAGCGCCCGTCTCGTCCTTCTTTAAATAGGCGCGCACCGTATTGATGACTTCCTGTTTTGCCTCTTTGATACTAACTCTGCTGTTCAATTTGTCCCTCCGGATCAATAAACAATTTGATCGCCCAGTCCGGCACGCCGGTGTCGTCCAGTTCCTCGTCGCGCCAAAACACAAAAGCGGTGTCATAGTCCGTCGGCTTCTTCGGATACTCTCCGAACCCGTCGGTGAAATACATGAGGCCCCTCAGGTTTTCGAGTTCCCCCCTGGCCCTCAGATCTTCGATGTAGTTAAATACGGGCCGGAAGTCCGTGCCGAAACCGCCCTTCACTTCAAACCCTTCCGTGTACTGCTGCAGCTGCGCGACGTCAGTGATCACAATGTCGTTCTGGACCTTATCGTCACACTCGATCAGATGGATCTCTGTCTTCGCAAAAAAGCTCCCGATCCCTGCCAAAAGGTCCGCTGTCTCGTTGAGGAACTGCTGCACCAGCACCTTCTGGCAGGACGCCGATGTGTCGATCGCGATGACCAGGGAGTCCACCTTTTTGACCTCCCGGAACTCGTTTTCCTCGATCAGCGGCATGTTTCCGTAGAGTTCCATCCCGTAATAATAAAAACCGTAGTCAAATGAATCGAGGTCCACGCCCGCCTCTTCGCGCAAAATAGAGAAGCGCTGCAGGAATTCCCTGTAATCTGTCCTCTTTCTCATCTCGAAACGCAGGATCCTCGTTAGGGAGCCGGTCTCCTCCGACTTCTCCTTCCCTATGATCTCGATATCCGCCTCGATCTTCTCCGCGTTCTTCTTCCACTCGTCCTCTTTGGGGCTTACGGGCTTAAGGTGCTTCGAGTCCTGTGTCTGCTCTTTCCCATCCTTTCCGTCTCTGTCCGGCGGTGCTTCGGGAGGCGTTCCCGGCGGCTTTTTCCGCGGGGGCTCCTCGTCTTCCATGCGGCGCCAGAAGCTGTGGTCGTCCACGGTAAACACTCTGCGGAGATCCACTTCGGCGCTGTAGTCGCGGGGGTTACTAAGGAACCAGGCGTAGATCTTCTCTGCCGTAAGGATCTTGACCTCGTTCTGAAGGCGCTCGTACCACCCCTCTTTAAAGGGGGAGTGCGGCCGGGCGATCACATCGTAGGACATGGAGTCCACCACGGACTCCACGGCGATGTCGCAGCAGATATCCCACAGATCCGGATCCTCCCTGTCGCGGGCGGAAAACATGTGGCGGAAGAGGCAGTGCAGGAGCATGTGCAGGTACATCCGGTTCAGCCTCCTCGGGCGCTCAACGAAAGTCTGCAGCAGAAAGCCGGGGTTAAAGCGGATATAAACCGCGTCCGTACCCGCTGAGGCAGTCGCCAGGTCCATCTTGAAGCCGAGGCTGTTCAGTGCCGGAGCCATAAACCGCATGGACAGAAGGAGCTCCGTCCGTACCGCGTCCAGTATGCGAAATCCCATTTGCTCCAGCTTTTCCCTGGTCTGCGACATCACCAATCCTCCAGTTCCAGAGAGAGCGTCTGCGGCTTTCGCGCCGCCTGCCTGCCGCTCTCCATAAGGACCGCGCAGATCGCGGTCTCTTTTTTATTCGAAGCTGTCACGAGCGACTTCGAAATGGCGTCCGCGTCCGCAAGTCCCATTTCTGTGACGAGGCGCACGCGCTCGATCTGCCCTCTCACTATGAATCTGTCCATCGCTTCTTTTGCATGCGCTCTTAAAAACGAAGTATATCTTTCCCTCGCCGCGTCGTTCAGATCGTGGGGAAACATGAGACGGTCCGTTGCGATCACCGCCGCAAAGGAAGGGTCGTCGTGCTCCATGAACGGGAAGAGCCTGTCATATTCCCTGTAGCGGATCTCCTTCTTTCTCACACATTGCCTGTACGCGTATCCGCCGCCCTCATAGGCGAACTGGATCGTCCTCGCCATCGTGTTTTCCGATGCGATCAGCGCGTAATCCGGAAACGAGAGGAGGATCTCTTCCGACGGCAGCCGCAGGCGGAAGCTGACGGCGTGATCGTTGCCCTCAAGCATCTCTTTCATCAGAGCGTAGGAATCTCCCCGCATGATCAGCTCGATCTCCTCGAGGGCTCCGCATTGCCGGACCGCGCCGTCCGAATAGTCCTCGACGCCGTCGTACAGGCGCATCTTCTTAAGGCTCCCGCAGTTGTGGAAGGCAAAACGGGACAGTTTTCTGACCGTCGGCGGCAGAGAGATCTCCTCCAGGTCCCTCCTCGCTGTGAAAGCGTTCCTTCCGATGCTCCTGACCGGCAGTCCTTCGATCTCATCCGGGACTGTCAGGATCCTGACTTTCCCCGCAAACCCCGTGATCTCTATGCAGTTCTCCACGCGGTACTGTGTCGCCGCAAATAAAAAAGGCATCTCTATCCGCTCCTCTCCGTCTCAAGACAGATTATAGCAAATAAAGTGCCTTCACACCAATACACGTTCGCAATGTTCGTCCCGCAGCGGGAACTGCCATCCGTTTTTACCTGCTTCTCAGATACCCGGGAGGATCCCGTCGAGGAGCCCTTCCGAGCTGCTCCCCTCCGCTTCCTTCAACACTTCTTCCGGGATCTCCATGCTGTCGATCGTGTTGTACTCCGTGAACACCGCCTGAAGCTCAAACTTTTCAGTGACGCCATTGTAGTCTTCCTCTTTGAGGAGCGTCTGCATCACAGTATTTCCGAGCGCGGCACAGTCGATCCTGATCTGCGCTGGGAGCTTCTCCTCCTTGTAGATCCAGAGTTCGACATAAGCAGCGGTACCGCTCAGGTCCAATCCCTCCGGCAGGGAAACCGCATTCCCGGAGGACGCTTCGGAAGCAGCCTCCAAAAGCTGCTGCAGTATCTCGCCGCCGATCTCGATGTCGAGTCTGTAGGCCTCCTTTTTGCAGATCATCTCAGTCTCTTCGGCGAGTTCCGCCTTGATCTCTCCGCTTATGATCTTCTGCAGCAGCGCAAGCCCTGTCTTCCCGTCGATCAGGGATGTGCCGCCCTCTCCGGCAGCTTCAGCTGTATCCGATTCCGAGGCACTGTTCTCAGGCTCCTGCCTACTCCACGCGCCGTTACTGATCTTTACGTAACTGACGTACTCTCCGCCCTCCTGCCGCGCATAGCTCTCGACGGGGACATCGATGGAAAAGCCGTAGAGCGATCCATCGACCTTCCCTTTCATATGGCTTACAACCGGCTCCCTGACCGCTTCGACGTCAAAATCCATCTTGATCCCGATCGGCGCGGTGAGCATACTGTACGAGACGGATCCCTCGTACTCCATCGATACATCTGCCTTTACCGAGCCCGCTTTCTCCAGGTTCTCCGCCATCTTCTTTATGAGGCTTCCCGCAGTAGGCGCAAACAGCCCGCATCCGGCAAAACACAGAACGAACAGCAGCGCTGCGATGAGCAGGGCGATCTTTCTTTTACTCTTCATAACTCTCTGCAAACCTCCTATTTACCGGTCTGCAGGTCCTTCCTTTCCGTAACGCAGCGGCATGGACACGCGCTCATTGAAGAACTGGATGACGGGCCCCATACAGAACGCCGTCAGGACGGTTCCGACACCCACTGTTGCCCGGAGCAGCCCTCCCACAAGAACACAGATGAAATCCGTTGTCACACGCACTGCTCTGAATGCCCATCCTTTTCTCTCTGAGATCGTGAGCGCGATCCAGTCATAGGCGGAGACGCCCATGTCCGCGACAAAATACAGAGAGGCGGCGAACGATGCAAGGACCAGGGCGAAGAGCATCAGTACGGCCCTGAGTACAATCCCGGGAGAAGGAAAGGCTTTTCCGAGCAGAACGTCTGTGTATTCCACCACGTATCCCAGGAGGAACAGATTGATAATCGTTCCCAGCCCGATCATTCGCTTATGAAAGAAGAACATGAACAGGAGCAGGATCCCGTTCAGGATCACATAAAACGTGCCGTACGAGAGCGGGGTCAGTCCCCAGAGCCCGTGGGCGAATACCTGGAACGGGTCCATGCCGAACGCTGTGAATCCGAAAGTGCCTGCAGCAACACCTGACAGGAACACACCTGCAATACACATGATAAGACGTTTTTTAAATTCGGTCATTACAGATCCCCCTGTTCCTTTCCGGCTTTTTCTTCAGCCGGCTTTATTCGACGTAGCCCTCCGGATTGCTGCTCTGCCACTTCCAGCCGTCTCTGCACATATCTTCCAGCGTCTTCTCCGCTGTCCATCCGAGCACGTCTCTCGCCTTTGCGGGATCGCTGTAGCAAACCGCGATGTCGCCGGGCCTTCTGGGGTCGATCACATAAGGGAGATCCCTGCCGCAGGCTTTTGAGAACGCCTTGACGATGTCGAGTACGCTGTAGCCGTGACCTGTACCGAGGTTGAAGATATTGACGCCGTCAAGCTTCTCCATTCCTTCGATCGCCTTCACATGTCCCTTTGCAAGGTCCACGACGTGAATGTAGTCCCGGATCCCGGTTCCATCCGGCGTATCGTAGTCGTTGCCGAACACGTGGATCTTCTCGAGCTTGCCCGTAGCCACCTGTGCCACATACGGAAGCAGGTTGTTCGGGATGCCCTTGGGATCCTCGCCGATGAGGCCGCTCTCGTGCGCGCCGATCGGGTTAAAGTAGCGAAGCAGCATGACTTTCCAGCGGTTGTCGGCTTTCCAGATATCCGTGAGGATCCTCTCCTGCATAGACTTGGTCTCGCCGTAAGGATTGGTCGTGATGCCCTTGGGGCACTCCTCGGTGATCGGCACGAATGCGGGATCACCGTAAACAGTCGCTGAGGAGGAGAAAACGATCTTAAAGCAGTCGTGTTCGCGCATGGACTTGCAGAGTGTCAGCGTGGAGCCGAGGTTGTTCTCATAATACTCGACCGGCTTTCTCGTAGACTCTCCGACCGCCTTGTATCCCGCGAAGTGGATGACCGCATCGATCTTTTCTTTATCAAAGAGCGCATCCAGAGCCGCCTTGTCGCAGACATCCAGTTCATAGAAAACAGGCCTCTTGCCGGTGATCGCCTCGATCCTGTCGACGACCATCGCCTTGGAATTATAGAGATTGTCTGCGATCACAACCTCATAGCCTGACTGCAACAGTTCCACAACGGTGTGGCTGCCGATAAAACCTGTCCCGCCGGTTACCAGTATTGCCATAGTATTTCCTCCTTCATTAATAAGAATAAAATGAGATCATACACTAAAAAATATATAGTTTACCACTATTATAATGACGCATTGCGCCTGTAGAAACAATGTATTTTTGAATCCATTTTATCACTTCAGGACGCACTCCATAAGCACCGGATTGTGGTCCGTAAAGGCAAAACCCAGATCCTGCGCGCTGCATGACTTCACCTCGATGTTCGGGGAGACAATAAAGCCGTCGACCACATAGTACTGGAAAGTGTCATGGTCCGCGCCTTCATACGGCTTGTTCAGGCCGCGGCAGGAAGGGACCGCGCTGTCCATCAGGCACTGCCACCCCTCTCCGAATTCCGCCGTGTCGATGCGCCCAGGTGCCCAGGTATCCTCCTGCTGGGGATAGGCGGTGAGGTCCGTACTCGTGAAAGACTGGTTGAAGTCGCCTCCGGCGATGACATAGTTGCCCTTCTCTGCCTCCTCTTCGAGGATCTCGCGCAGCATCCGCGTCTGCTCCGCCTTTCCCTCACCGCTGTCGTATGCCTCTAAATGAAGGTTGATCAGGACCAGTTCCTTTCCATTGTTTTGTAAAGGGACCCTCTCTACGAGGAGACAGCGCTTGAAGTTTGCAAGACGCAGCGGCCACCCGAACGGGTTGGGGAGCCGGATCCTCTCAGCCGATTCCGCCCTAGCGGACGAGAATGTCAAAAGACCGCTGCGCACTTTTCCGATCGGCGGGATCGGGAAGGGGATGAAGCGCACATCGAGGTTATACGCGAACGCGCTCGTATACTCGATGCCGAAGTGCTGCAGGAGCACGTTGTTGAGGGTGATCACTTCCTCAACACCTCGCGATCTCATGGATTCCCGGTCCACCTCCTGAAAGAAGACCACGTCCGGTTCCAGATCGGCGACCGCCTGCGCGATCCCCGAAATATTGCTGCGCACTCTCTTTTCATCCGCTGTATAGACGCTCTTTCCGCCTTCCATAAAGAAGTCCGCATTATCGCCGAGTGCGCCGTAGCCGCAGTTCCATGTCAGGATCCGCAGAGCATCTCCCTCCCCGACCATTTCTCTTCCGCCGGGTTCGACCGATACGATCTCCCTTTCCTCCGGTCTGTACTCGGTCAGCGTCAAAAACTCCAGCATGCCGGCAGCCACGATCGCCATAAGAAGAAACAGTGAGAGTACGAAGCGAAGGATCCGCCAGAGCGGCCCTTTTCTCTTTGGTTTGTTGTGTGCCGATAAGCCTTCCGGCAAGTCGCTGTTCATAAGCACTCCTTCTGAATACTGTACGTTTATTACTACAATAAGCTTATTACAGCCATAATCTTATAGCTATGTGTATTCAATATAAAATAGGTTTTTTGTTATATCAAACTTCCTACTGGCTGAACATTGTCAGAAGATCCCGCATGGTCAGCATGATGGTCGCAGCCCATCCCGCCGCGAAGATCAGCAGGTAGAGCTTATTGCTCATGATCGCTGCGAATTCCCTCAGAAGCGCGCTGGGCCAGTAATAGGGCGCCACATGGGAGCCGATCCCGGTGCAGTCAAGCCCGATCTCCCTGCAGAGATGCAGCGCGCGGTAGACATGATAATTGCTCGTCACAAGAGCAGTGTATCCCGGTCCGCCGTTCTCTTCGATGATCTCTTTGGAATAGATGAGGTTCTCCCTCGTCGTCTTTGAGCGGTCCTCCTTTATGATCTTCTCCCGCGGGATCCCGTGCGCAAGAAGGTACTGCTCCATTGCCTCCGCCTCGGAGATGTTCTCATCGCTGCCGCGCCCGCCGGAAGGGATGAGGATGGGAGGCGTCGGATCCTTGCGGTAGACTTCGATCGCCTTGTCGATGCGGTCCGCGAGGAGCTTCGAGATCCTTTCCCCCTGCAGCAGTCCCGCTCCGTGAATGATGACAAAGTCAAAATCCCTCTTGCGCGGGATGATCTGAAGCAGGATCGTGTACACCATAAAGGCCGCGAAGATGGTCGAGCCGTATGTCACGGACAGGCTGATGAAAAGGAGCACTTTCATCCCCACGCCTATAAACAGCGCCGTATCCTCCGCCCAGAAGTACGGGAAGATAAAAAACAGAAAGACGCAGATCTCTCCCCCGGCGACAATGATCCCGAAAAGCAGGGAGAGAAGGTTTGCGAGGTGCCGCCCTTCCCTGTGCATCATGATAAATCCGTTTGCGATAAGGACCACAGGCACACACAGCAGCACGATCAGTCCTAAGATGGAGAGGGCTTTCGCCGTGCTCTCCGCGTAGGCCCCTGTCATCACGCAGAACAGCGGCGCGGTCGACACCGCTGCCATAAGAAGATAGATGCAGTTTCTGAATCTGCTCCTGTCCTCCAGGACGGAAATCGCCAGGACTCCCCAGAAAACCATGCAGGGGACCGCGTATTCGATCAGTCTGCTCCAATAACCGCTCATATTTGCCGAAACTCCTTTTTTTGCGGCGCACCGCCGCCTACTGTGATCCTCTCGCTTTCACGCGCCTGCGCCCTTTGTTCTGATCGCACCTGCGCCCTTTGTTCTGGTCGCGCCTGTGCTTCAGCGCCTGCGCGCCCTGTGTTTTAACCGCGCCCCCGCGCCCTGAGAATATCGGGGATCATCATCACGTTGTCGATATCAAGCTGCTTGTAGTCTGTGTTTTTGCCTGTCACGGCGTTCTCCCGCTCGGAGAGCTTGTCCAGTTCGTCGTAAGGGATCAGGCAGGCGTGGGTTCGCATCTCCGTGTTTTTAGAGATCCTGGGAAGCGGAAGCCCTTTCTCCCTGCAGTGCATGTACTGTTCCGTATTCCGTAAAAACTCCGCCTCGCTCATGGTGCTGTAGCCGTTCGCGAAGTGGAACGCGCACCATCGGAGGTGCTCCATCTCTCCCAGGACTGCCATGCTCTCCTCGTCCAGATCCCATCCTTTCTCTTTGATCTCCTCCGGCGTAGAGCCGGACGCCTTGATCAGCGCCGGAATGAACTCGGCGGAAGCGCGGGACGACATCTTGCTGAAGGGATCGCATGCCACCCACTTCTCCCAGTCTGATCTGTCAGAGTTGTCGTAGGAGCTGTTGATCAGGATCGCGTCCCTGTCTTCCATCTCCGCGGAGAGCATCTCCAGCGACCGCACTTTTTTGCTCAGGATCGGGCTTCCGACTGCCTCCTGGTAACGCACGCCATCTCTGGTGCACTGAATGACACAGATATTCTCCGCATGGGCCCTCTTTAAGAAGAGCATCAGAAGATCGCTGATCTCCGAGTTCATCTCCTCGTCCCCGGTGCATACCGCGATATATTTTAAAGTCTTGATCCTGTTTTTGAGGTACCTGTAGAACTGGCTGCTGCGCGCGTCATTCTCGAAGAAATCAATATTATATTTGTTCGGAAGTTCAGGACAGTCCGCAAGCAGATACCCGGATTCCCTCTCGTAATCGACGGAGAAGACCGCCGCGTGGAACCTGCTTCCCACGAACTGGCCGTTCATGACCAGATACCGGAGCGCCGCCTGTCCGCATTTTCCTGATCCTATTATGATGCAGTCGAAATCCTCTTCCGCCCTGCCTTTTTCGTCAAAAGTAAGAAATTCCCAGGGAGGGCACAGACGGATCATGGCCCTTGCCGCCAGTTCCGTGCTGTCAAATACATTCACGAATCCGAATCCGTAAGTGTCAGGGGAGATCTGCAGCATGGACGTGACGATCTCCTCCGTCCCGGGGACCGTAACGCTCGTTATTCTTGGATCGACCCCTATTTTTCCGAATGCTTCCTTGAGCCCGATCGTGTAAAAAAGGCTGTCGTTGCTGTTCTCGTCCAGCGCGTAGACATCGATCTTTTTCCTGTGCCTGACCCGGAGTTTCCTGAGTGCCTGCTCTTCGGACTTTGCCGCCGCGACACCCGACAGAACCGCCATCCCCAATCCGGCGATCTCTGACGCCGCTCCGGGCGGCTCTGTCTCCGTGATAAACACGACCGATGCCCCGTTTGACGCGTGGCACTCCCTTCCCACATCGATGCTCTCCTCATTGATCCCGTAGATGATCGTCAGGTCGCCGCTCATCGCAAGGAACAGGCGCAGCCTGCGAAGTCCCTCCGCGCCGACGGAGATCATCGCGGCGCTGGCGATGGAATAAAACGCGAAAAGGTGCAGCGTCCAGAAACAGAAGATCCCGACCGATGTCGATACGATGGGCGAACCGGAGATCGCTGAAAGATCATTTTTTCCCAGATACATGCCAATGACCGAGAAAGGCGTCCTGACCAGTGACAGCGCTATATTCTGCGTGACATAAGTATATCCCATCCCGTAGATCACGCTTCCTCCGCAGGCGGCGACCAGCATCAGGACCGCTGTCAGCCTCGCGGAATAGGCGGGCTTAAGAGCCATATTGATCACCATCGCAGAGAAGATGGCGACAGAAAGTATGATAACTGTTATCGAGATCATGCGGATCCTCCTTCCATGACTGTATTACCATAGTAAAGGAAAGAATCCGTATAGTAAAGAGGAGACAGAGGACGGCCCCCTGTCTCCCTTTTGATCACTATGGCTTTTTTGTTATGGCCTCTTATTTTACTGCCGTTTCGTATTTTGTCGCGATCTTGCGGTACTGTGCCGGGGAAACATCGAAGGTCTTCTTGAAGACTCTCGAGAAGTGCTCCGCGTTCGGATATCCGATGGAATACGAGATGTTCTCGATCGTCATATTCCCGTTGCGCAGCAGTGTTTTGGCTCTCTTCATGCGGACCTGCGTGACCTGCTCCCCGAAGGTCTTTCCGGATTTTTCGCGGATGAACTTGGAGATGTAGGGCGTAGAGAGATGGAATTCCTTCGCCATATCCTCCAGTGTGACCATCTGGTAGTTGGCCTGGATATAGTTGAGCATCGCGATCAGCCTGTCGTCCTTCTCAAGGCTGCTGTCCTGCAGACGGGGGAGCTTATTGACGGCGACCACCAGCGCGTTGATGGACGCGTGGATGATATCCTCGTGAATCCCGGCGCCCCAGTATGTCTTACCGTCACACAGGATCCCGACATAGGCCATCGCCTTTGCCGAAGAGCCCCTCGACAGTGCGTGCTCCTCATACGTGGAGAGCTCGTAGCTGACCCCGTAATACTGCTTGATCGTGTTGCTGACGGCATCCAGACGGCCGTTTCCGTTGGCGTCTACGACTGTCTTGCGGTCTCCCGCGCAGATGGTCGCCTCGGCCATAATGCCGTCCACCTGGCGGAAATGGCACTCCGGGATCGTAAAGTGGGGCGTGAAGTCCACGTACCTGTCTGTGAAGACCTCGTAGACCGCCTGGGGAGAGAGCTCGCTGTGCGTCTCATCCGAGACCTGCTTCACCGCGTAGCCGACTTCCTCTCTCATCCTCTCCGGAAGCACGATCGCGTAGTTCTGTTTGAGCACGTACGCGACGCCGCCCTTGCCGGACTGGCTGTTGATGCGGATGACATCCGAATCATAAGTCCTTGAGACGTCCCGGGGGTCGATCGGCAGATACGGCACGGTCCACTTATTGGGATCATGCAGCTCTTTGTAGGCCATCCCCTTGGAGATCGCGTCCTGATGGGAGCCGGAGAAGGCGCTGAAGACCAGGTCGCCCGCGTACGGCTGTCTCGCGTGTACCTCCATTCCCGTAAGGCGCTCGTAGATGCTACGGATACGGGGCATATTCGAGAAGTCCAGCTCCGGGTCGATCCCGTAGGAAAACAGGTTCATCGCCACAGCGACAAGGTCCACGTTTCCTGTCCTCTCGCCGTTTCCGAACAGCGTTCCTTCCACGCGGTCCGCGCCGGCCAGGATGCCGAGCTCCGTGTCCGCCACGCCGCATCCTCTGTCATTGTGGGGATGAAGGCTCAGAACGACGCCGTCCCTGTGCTTCATGTTCTTGCTGATGTATTCGATCTGGGAGGCAAAAACATGAGGCATTGCCGTCTCCACCGTCGCCGGGATGTTGATGATAGCCTTCCGGTCGGGCGTCGGCTTCCATACATCCAGCACCGCGTTGCAGACTTCCAGGGCGTATTCGACCTCGGTCCCGTGGAAACTCTCGGGGCTGTACTCGAACATGAAATTTCCGTCCGTCTCATCCGCCAGCTCCTTTAAGAGCTTCGCGCCGTCCACCGCGAGCTTTTTGATCTCGTCCTTGTCCTTTTTAAAGACCTGCTCGCGCTGCGCCACGGATGTGGAGTTGTAGAGGTGAACGACCGCTTTCGGGGCGCCTTTGACCGCCTCAAAGGTCTTGCGGATGATGTGCTCTCTGGCTTGCGTCAGAACCTGGATCGTCACATCGTCCGGGATCATATTTCTGTCGATGAGCGCGCGCAAAAAGACATACTCCGTCTCCGAAGCGGCGGGGAATCCGACTTCGATCTCCTTGAAGCCGATCTTCACCAGCAGCTTGAAAAACTCGATCTTCTCCTCGAGACTCATAGGCTCGATCAGGGCCTGGTTTCCGTCGCGCAGGTCAACGCTGCACCAGATCGGGGCTTTCTCGATATGATCCTTGCGTACCCACTCAAGGCATTCTTCCGGCGGGAGAAAATACTGCCGCATGTACTTTTTGTAACTCATCATTGTCATTTCTATCTCTCCTCACGGTGCATTCGGTTTAAATTTTATCAAAAACCGTGACTTGATTTTATCTCCCGATTACGCGTTCGGCAATGATTCTATTTAATCAATTTTCGTGATCATATTTAATCAGTTTTCCGGACGACACCGGCGCATCCCGCCTACTGCGCCGGCTCTTAAGTATGCAAAGAAAGTCGTGAACAGAAAGTGAAACAGCATTGATAGACTTATAGGAACTGCGATATAATGATGCGGTATCACATTGGGTCGATCGCCGAGGGTGTGAATGCGGGAAAAGGAATATGATAGATAAGAGTAATGAGATAAAGCAGGGCGTGATAACCGCGATCCTGTCGGCAGCCGTGCTGACAGGCAGCCTGTACGCCTATAAGGCGCTGGATTACCGGGACAGATTCATCCCGGGGACCGTGATCAACGGGATCAGCGCGGCTGAACATTCAGTGGAGGAAATGGAAGAGCTCCTGAGCGAATACGAAGTCGAGGTCTTTTTCAGGGACGGCGATCCCCTATCCATTTCGGAAGAGGATATCGGCTTCCATTATGTCTCCGACGGGAGTCTGGACCGCCTGATGGAACAACAGAATCCCTATCTGTGGGGATATGGATTGTACAGGGAAACTTCGTATGAGATCCCTGAGGAAAAGGCATTTTCTGAGGATAAGCTCACGAGTCTCTTAAAATCCGCTCCGCAGATGAAAGAATCCAATATGGTGAGTCCTAAGGACGCCTACATGGACTACCGGGACGGAACGTGGATGGTCATTCCCGAAGTGGAAGGGACGAAGTTTGATCCGCAAAAGGCTGTAGATACAGTATCAGAGGCCATCCGTGGCGAAAAGACAGCTGTAAACCTCGACGGGCCGGACGGGCTCTACGAAGCGCCCGAAGTCCGCAAGGATGACTACTGGCTGAACAGCGACACAGAACAGTTAAACGAGCTGGCCGGGGCGAGGATCGTCTACGAACTTCCCGGCGGAAAGACAAAGGTGCTCGACGGACCAAGGCTTGAAGAATGGCTTGAAGTCGACGACGAGGGCTATTACTACAGGGACGACCGCGTCTGGGAGACCGGCCTTGCGAATTTTATCAATGAACTGGCAGATGAGGTGGACACAGTCTACAAGGAGCATCCCTTTACGACCCATGACGGCGATGAGATCATGCTCCCCGGTAAAGGGTATTACGGCTACCGGATCGATAAAAAGAACGAGATGGCGCAGCTGCGGGGGGAACTGGACGACAATGAACAGCTCGACCGGGAGCCGGTCTACTGGCGGACAGAGGCGTCGGATCCCGATGACAATCATGGCTTCGGCGGAAACTATATCGAAGTGGACCTTTCGCAGCAGCACCTCTGGATCTATGAAAACTACGAAGTGATCCTTGAGACAGACGTGGTCTCGGGACTCAACGACAAGGACCACAGGACGCCGGCAGGCGCATTCTTCTGCTACGACTTTAAGACTGACACGACGCTGCGCGGAGACAAGCAGGACGACGGCGAGTGGGGATACGAGACGGACGTGGATTACTGGATCCGTCTTACGGATACCGGGATCGGCCTTCACGACGCCTCCTGGCGGTACTCTTTCGGCGGAAATATCTGGAAGTGGAACGGCTCTCACGGCTGTATCAACATTCCCCCGAAGATCATGCCGAAGATCTATGATATCGCATATGTAAATCTGCCCGTCGCGGTTCATTACGGGGATACTCAGTGACCCGGCAACGTGGTATAATAAATCGTAACTATTAAAATCATAAAGAGGTGTAGTCATGAAACAGTTAGAAGATTATATCCGTACCATACCTGATTTTCCGGAACCCGGCATTATGTTCCGCGACATCACCACCGTTTTTCAGGATGCTGACGGTCTCAAGCTCGCGATCGATTCCATGCAGGAAATGGTAAGCGATCTCGATTTTGATGTGATCATCGGCGCGGAGTCCCGCGGCTTCATCTACGGCGCGGCGCTCGCCTACAACCTTCACAAGCCGCTGATCCTCGTTCGCAAGAAGGGCAAGCTCCCCTGGAAGACCATCTCTGTGGACTACGACCTGGAATACGGAAAGGCTACGCTCGAGATGCACGTGGACGCGGTCGAGCCCGGCCAGAAGTGCCTGATCGTTGATGACCTGCTCGCCACAGGCGGCACCGCAAAGGCGATCGCGGAGCTCGCCGAGAAGCTCGGCGGCGAAGTCGTCGGCATGTTATTCATGATCGAGCTGGCAGGCCTTAACGGACGTAAATTCCTCGAGGGATACCGCGTCGACTCCGCCCTCATCTTCGAAGGCAAGTGAGACAGAGGGACAGACCCCTTGACTCAATTTCTCTCATCACACATACAAAAAGGGGCTGCCGCTGAGTGCGGCAACCCCTTTTTATGATTCTCTTCCCGTATTCTCCACCCGAAAATATCTATGAAGCCCTTTCGGCCGCCGGCTTCTTTTCCGGATACCCCGGCAGGAGCACAGCGAGCAGCACCAGCGCCGCAGCGCCGTAAAGCATGTATGCGGGAGCATAGCTCCCCGTCAGGTCCGCCACTACCCCATTCGTCGTGCTAAAGAGTAAGCCGCCCAGCGCGTAGAAGAACTGGCAGCTTTTCAGTGCCTGCGCGTAAGTACCCGAAGGAGCGAAGTCGCCGGCGATCACGGATACTCCCACTGTGCTCTCGGAAATACCCACGGCAAAAAACAGCATCAATACGACCAGCGCCGCGTACGGAAGGCTCGCGGCCCGGCTGAAAAGGAACAGCACTGCGCTGACAAGCAGCGTGCAGTCCCGAAACATCCGTTTTCCCCCGCAGCGGTCCGCGAACTTGCCCACCAGGATCTTTCCGAAGATCAAAAAGAACCCCATGCTGGAAAGAAGAAACGCCACCTTGTCCATCTCATAGCCGCTGGTGCTAAAGAGCATGGAAAATCCTGCCGGCGACTGATATGACAAAAGGCCCATGAGGATCATTCCCACGATCAGCTTCGGATGTTCCGCGGGCCTGAACACAGCCCCGCTGCTGCCGCCCGCTGCCTTGCTGTCCGGATCCGCCTTCCGGACACTCTTGTTCTGTTTTGCTTCGGGCACAGGAATCTCTCCTCCCGGATCGGGATAATTCTTCACGAACAGGACAAGAGGTATCGTCAGCACCAGGATCGTGGCTGCCTGAAACGCAAAAGCCGCGGAGAGCCCGTAACCTTCCACCAGGCGCGTGACCTGCTGGGGGATCACCATCGCAGCGATACCGCTTCCCGCCGCCGCAATGCCGATCGCGGTCCCGCTGTTCTGTGGAAACCAGCGGCGAAGCAGGATGGACGCAGGGATCATGCCGCCCAGGCCATACGAGATCCCGAATATGGAAGTCGCGAGAAAATACAGTCTTGTGTCCGGCGCAAACGCAAGGATCGCGAAAGACAAGGCAGACAGCAGGAACGTGAGGATGACTCCTTTTTTGATGTCCAGCTTCCGGTAGAATGTGTCAGACCGGGTCATCACGATCATGGCAAAAATCTGCCGCATCGTAGTGAGCAGGTATACCTGCGTGTTGGAGAACCCCTTCAGTTCCCGGATATATGGAAAGTACGCCGAAAACGCGGAGCTCAATACGCCCATATTCACAAACAGCAGGAGCACACAGCAGAAACAATTAAACATCTGATCGCGACGCAGGTACATTGATGAAAGCCTCCCTTGTTAATAAAAGCGCGCGTAATATCGTATACTATTCAGGCTCGATCAAAAGATTCCTGACTTCCTTTCTCTCCAAAAGACAGGTCCTGTCGCAGGTCACCTCGTATCCTCCTTCGATTAGTACACTCTTTAAGGAATCATTTTTATCGCCCGCCACATCCACCAGCCAGTGATGGCCGGATACCATCATGAGGGAACAGAGACGTACCCTGCGGAATGCATTTTTTGACAGTGTCCCGGCAATGGACCCGATGCCTGTCTGCAGATCCGCAATAAAGATATTCCCGTTTCCTCTGTCGCGGATCATCTCCTCCAGCTTTCGGTAAGCCGCGGGCCCTAGCGGATCCCTTCCATGTGTGCCATGTCCGACATACACGACAGCCTCTTCTTTACAGGAGACCGTTTCACTGACTAGAATATCCGCCACCCGTCCGATCTTCGGACCGGCCAATAGAGGGCTGTCCAGGCTGATCCCGGCCCGCCTGCCATATGTATCCGCAGCCTCTTTCAGCTTCTCATACTCACTGCCGCCTACGACCTGGACCGCCAGGATCCTGATCTCTTCGATTCCGCCGGACGCAGTATCATCCAGGATTTCTATCACAGCGCTTTGGACATCCGGCAGTCTGACAGCGCTCTTTGCGTAAAGCCGTTCGATGACCTTGGGACTTGTAAGCGCAAGCTTTACCGGCATGCGGGGATACGCTTTCCGCGCCTCCTCAAGGAGCCTTCCATAGGTTTGCTCCATCACCTCCGCGTCTCCGGTGCCAAACCCGCAGATCAAAAGCGCTCTTTTTCTTTCATCTGTCTCTTTCATCTATCTTTCTTTCATCCGTCCCTCTTTTACCTGTCGAGTACATACGGATACAGCCCTTTCCCCGCCGGTGTCAGTGTCACCCCGATCTTCTCACGGAGCATTTCCCTTTCCTCCGCCAGCGCGGCGGCCGGTATGGCCGGGGCAGCTCTTCCGCGGTCGATTACGCAGATACGGTCGCAGTATGCAGCGCTTTGGGGCAGGTCGTGGGAAGTGATCACGATCCCCCTGCCGTCTTTAGCCAGCTGCTTTAACAGTTCCATTGTCTCGATCTGGTGTGATATATCAAGAGAAGCCGCCGGTTCGTCCAGCAAAAGGTATTCCGTTTCCTGGGCAAGGACCATTGCCAAATAGGCTCTCTGCCTCTCGCCGCCTGAGAGTTCCGCCACATTGCGGTGTCTTTCCTCCCAGAGTCCTGTCATTTTCAGGGCATTTCTCACCGCTTCACGGTCCTTCTCTCCCATGACCTTCGAAAAGGGCATCCTGGAGAAACGGCCGTGGGCGACAAGCGTGGCTATACTCATATGGCTGGAGGAAAGCTGCTGGGGAAGGTAAGCAATGCGCCCGGCCCTCTCTTTGTGCGTCATGGCGGATATCTCTGTTTTGTCCAAAAGGGCTCGGCCCTCATAGGGCAGGATCCCCACCAGGGCTTTGAGGAAGGTGGATTTTCCGCTGCCGTTCCTGCCCAAAACTCCCAGTATCTCGCCGGGCCCGATCTGAAGGTTATCGATCCGTATCTTCTCTATCCCCCTGTAACCGGCGCGAAAATCTATAAGTTCAATCATGCCTCTTACCACTATGTCGAAGCGCTTTGCGCTGAGACCGCGAGGAAAATTTCGCGAAGGCGAATTCTCCGATGCGCTATTTTTCATTCTTACCTCTTATTCCACGACGCATTAATACCAAAATGAAGAAGGGAGTGCCGATCAGGGATAAGAGAAGCCCTGCCGGAAGCTCATAGGGATAAAACACTGTCCGCATCAGAGTATCACAGAAAAGAAGCAGGATACTCCCCCACACGATACAGGCAAGGATCTTCTTCCTGACGGAATATTGGTCGGAAAGCCGCAGGATATTGGGCACGATCAGCCCAACAAAGCCAAGGAGGCCGCACAGGCAGACCGCTGCAGAGGAAAGCAGGGCTGCGCAGGCCACTGTCAGTTTGCGGTGGCGTGCCACGGCAAGGCCAAGCCCCTGGGCCGCTTCATCACCGAGAGCAAAGAGCTCGATACCCGGACCCAGGCAAAAAGCGGCTGCAAGGCCCGCGAAGATCAAAAGGGCAGGCAGCGGGAGGCGCTGCAGATCAATGCCCGCAAGACTCCCCATTGAAAAGCCGACTTTATCGGATACGCTTTCCGGCCTAAGAGTAATGACCGTATTGGAAGCAGCCGTCATCATAGAGGAGACAGCTACGCCGGACAGCACGATCACGGATTTGGACATGCCGGCTTTACGGGCAATCAGAAACACAAGGAGCGCAGAAAAGAGCGCGCCGGCAAAAGCCGCCGCGTTCCTTACATAATATACATGGGGAAAGTAGATGCCCGACAGCAGGACGAACAGTCCTGCTCCCGAATTGATTCCCATGATCCCCGGCGAAGCCAGTGGGTTGGAAAGGGCTTCCTGCAGAAGAAGTCCCGCCACAGACAGACCGCTGCCGCACAAAAGGCAGGCGGCAGTCCGCGGCATCCGGATCTGATACAGAATGATCTGTGTTGATCTGGATCTCCCGGCGCCGATCAGTGTCTGTAAAAGCTCTGCGCTCGTAACTGCGCCGTTACCGGCCAGGAGCGAGATCAATATACCGGCCGCCAGCAAAGGGACCCCTAAAACCATGATTCTATTTTTCTTCCAAGAGTTCCATGACATACCGGTATGCTTCATCCCATTTCGAATTTGGCTTATACTGAAAATAGTCCTTGGGCAGCGTAAAAACGCAGCCGTTCCTGACCGCAGTCAGTTCCTGCCACACGGGCTTTCCTGAGAATTCTTCCGCAAAACTCTCTTGCGCTTCTTCACTCTTTCCCTGCTCGATCACAAAGATGATATCGGGATCCGCATCCAGGATAGCTTCCAGGTTCAGCTCGTCAAGTGCGGAATTGTCCTGCGCAATATTTTGGAGTCCGAATGCGTTAAAGATCTCACAGGCAAAATAGTCGTTCTTGAGCGCTTTGTTCTTGGTCGCCGAAACCCGGAGGGCCAGATAGGTGCCCTTTCTCAAGTCCTGTTCCGATGCGCTTTGAAGGATCTGATCGATCCGTCCGCCGACATCCGTCACATTTTTCTTATAGCAGTCTTCCTTTCCGGTCATTCCTGTCAGTTCTTTCATGACCTGCTCATAATCGGAGAAAGAATTCACGCTGATCATCTTGGAATGGATGTCTCTCGACTGAAGTTCCTCGGCCAGCTTTTTATGGGTCGGCAGTTCACCGGACAGAAGTACAAGATCCGGCGACAAGGCAGCGATCGCCTCAAGAGAAGGATTCGTCACTGTCCCGATGACCTTGGTATTCTCTGTGATCCCCTCAAGTTCCATGCCGTCTTCTGTCATTCCGGCCAGTTCTCCGCCCGATAAGAGCCAGAGATCACCGATCGATTTGGAGACAGCAACGACCGTAAATGGTTCTGATCCCTCAGCCGGGACCGTTTCGCTGTCTGTTGCCGGAGCTGAATCCCCGACTTCTACCGGAGTTGTCTCCTCGACTGCGGCAGGGGTCGTCTCCTCGACTGAGGCAGGGGTCGTCTCCTCGACTGCGGCCGGCGTCTGCGTCGTACCTGACTGACTTCCACAGGCAGTCAGTGCCGCGACCACAAGGATCGCGGCAGCTGCTGCAAATTTCTTAAATAGTAACATACGTTTCCTGCCAATTACATAAGATTATTGCTTCTGTCGTAATGCTTGCCGCCCCAGTAGACACGGCTTGCGACTTCCGCTTTTTCATTGAGTTTCACATCCTTGAGTACCCACTTGCAGAACTCATCGAAGCCGGTCCTGTCCACGATGTAGCCGATATGTTCTTTGCCCTCCAGGGCATTGGGATCGATATACTCCTCCACATAAGCGTAGGCATTCTTGACCATCTTGAAGATGCTCTCTTCATCCGCCCATTTGACGAAGTCCTCTGCCAGACGGGGATTCTTCTTGCCGGTGCGTCCCATGATGACGACACGGAAATAGTGTTCCTTGCTTCTGGTCCAGGCGCGAGTCGGACAGTAAGCCACGCATACGCCGCAGCCGATGCACTTAGCGGTATCCCTGACCACCTTGCCGTTGACAAGGGAGAGGGCTCCGACAGAACGGATATTACAGTATTTGATGCACTGCTCACAGCTGACACAGCGATCGGGATCATACTGGGGTTCTGTCATGCCTATGAATCCAAAGTCGTCCATCCTTACCTTGCCGCAGTCGTTGGAGCAGCCGGTGAAGGCGATCTTGACGTGCAGGTTATTAGGGAAAATCATCTTGTCCATCTTCCTAGCCAGGTCTGTAGTGTCATAGCATCCGAAGGGGCACAGACGGGCGCCCGGACATGCCACGACATTTCTGGTTCCGGAAGCAGGATAACCCTTATCCCTCTCTTCCTGGTTGACGCCGGAATCGTCGATGATGGACTGGATCATCTTATTGACATTAGCCATATCCTCTAGGGCAATACCGGGCAGCTCAACGCCCTGGCGGTTCGTCACAAAGATCGTTCCGTTACCGTATTTTTCCGCCACCTCAGCGATCCTGGCCATGCTTTTCGCATTGATCACACCGCCGGGAATTCGGATCCGGCTCGCGGTCTCCCCTCTAACCTTGGAGTAACGGAACGCATTTTTCTTCAATTTCTTTGTATTGATATCTCTTGCCATATTCCTCACCCCTCAATCCAGCATATTCTTGCTCTCGGTGTAATTGAACACAGGGCCGTCCAGGCAGACGTATGTCTCACCGATCCGGCAGTGGCCGCATTTGCCTAAGCCGCAGCACATCTTGCGCTCCTGGGATACCCAGATATTCTCCTCTTTGAAGCCCTTCTGAAGAAGCCCCATAACAGAGAAGCGCATCATGGGAGGCGGGCCGACGACAACAGCCTTTGCGCTGCCGACATCCCGGATCTCCACTTCGGGGATATATTTGGTCACGAGGCCGATCTTGCCTTCATATCCCTCGGGAGCTCCGTCAACAGTCAGGATCAGGTCCAGGGCCTCGTCCCATCTCTTGAGGTCATCCCTGAAGAGCATATCGGAAGGACTGCGGAAACCTACGATCACATGCTTGTCTTTGGGAGCCTTCGTCTTCGCAAGAGCATCGATCACGCCGCGAACAGGGGATACGCCCGTACCGCCTGCGATCACGATCACTTCACCGTCCTCATAGAGCGAGGTATCAAAGCCATTGCCGTACGGTCCCCTCAGAAGAAGGGTCCTTCCCTCGCCTTTTTCAAAAACTTCCCCCGTGACGCGTCCGACCCTGCGGATGGTCAGGTCTACGAAATCTTCCCCTATACCGCTGACAGAGATCGGAGCCTCACCGTATTTGGGGACCGACACTTCAAAAAACTGTCCGGGCTTTACCTCTCCGGTAAAGCTCATCCGGAAGGTGTATTCCTTGTCCGTATGGCGAATGATCTCTTTGATCTCCGAAGGGAACGGAACATACGGATTATTGCTCATATTACCCATTGACCGCACCTCCTTCCACAGCGTCATTTACCTTGTTGATGATATTGGCATAGGAAATGTATTCCGGACATACCATATCGCAGCGGCCGCAGCCGACGCACATGTCATAGCCGAAGCGTTTCCTGAAATCAACGATCTTGTGAAGGACCTTGAACCGCATTCTCTCTCCGTTGGTCCTGCGGTACTGTCCGCCACCCGCGACGTTGGTGTATCCGTCCACCATGCAGGAAGCGCCCACTCTCCTGCGCTCACCCACTCTGCCGTTGTCCGTGTAGAAAACGTCCTGCATAGTATAGCAGGTGCAGGTAGGACATACGAAGTTGCATCGGCCACAGTTGATGCAGCGGGCCGTGTATTCGTCCCAGAGGGGATCCTTGTAAATGCTGATAGGCACTTCTGCAGGTATAGTTACCTTTACTTCGTTCTCTGTGACATAACGGGCTTCTACGTTTTCTTCGCTCTCTGCCTCGGCGGCAAAAACAGCGGCAAGCTCGTCATCTTTCACATCAAAGTAATACTTTCCGTCGATCAGGTCGACGGAGAAAAGATAACCGCCGTCAGCCCTGTTGGTCCCCATGCTGACACAGAAGCAGTCTTCATAGGAATGCCCGCAGCCGATCAGGGCAAATTTCACCTTTTCACGGATCCTCTTATAGAAGGGATCCTCAAATTTGTTCTCGAGATAGATGGCGTCAAGCCTTTTCACAGCGTGCAGGTCGCAGCTCCGAAGGAAGATGATGACTTCCCGCTCATCCATATCCGCTTCCTTTACTTCCTCTTCGGTAAAGAAGAAAAGTGTCTGGGAGAGGGGTGTCAGGAGCTCCTTAAAGGCGTAGTCGGACTTTTTTTCCATTTCGATCTGGGAAGCTTCTGTTACGAAATCATAGCGGACCACATCCACATCCGTATAACGGCCTTCTCCGACCTTGTTGACCGGCGCGTAGATGCGCCGGCTCTCGCCAATTTTCCCCAGTACGCGTGTGAAGCCGTCCTGGCTTAATACATAACCCATTATTGCTTACTCCTTTCCCGCCGGCACTGTTTTGACAGGCCCGGCATCATGTCGATATCCTTTCAGTTACACAGTTACATAGACCTCTTGGGGGTCTTAAGGAGCATACGAAGGAAGTTCAGGAGCACATAGCCGATCAGCATAGAGGTCAAAAAGATCTGGAATCCTGACAGCTGCGTGACTGCCGCGGCAGCGCCTTCCTTTCCGTTGGCCGCGAGATAACCGGCCATTTTGTTTGTCGCAACAATACCGATCGCCATCGGGAAAGTCAGTCCCGCATAGCCCGGCACAAAATCAAAGGAAAAGAAATCCGGGAGTTTGATGATAATAAACAGCAGAGAAGCCAGCACACAGAAATACAGGAAATACAAAAGGGCTGCCGGCGGCGGATCAAATGTGTTGAGCAAACTGACCACGCACAGACTGCAGGGCGCGAGTACGACCGCCATGGTATGGTAGACGGCCGGCTTGACCGGAACTTTGATCAGGCGGTAGATCATAATGGGGATCAGGATCAGATAGATGATAATCCCGTAGATCGTGATCACCTGCAGCACGGGTTTCATGTTCATGGCGCCGCCGGTAACACAGCTGACCATGATCCCGTTGTAGGTAACGAACCAGCTCGGGACCGTGGTATTGATATCTCTTTTCTTTATGGCATTGTTGTATGTAAAGATGCAGATATGGACCGCGTGGATGATGAGGGCGCACAGCCAGATAATCTTTCCGAATCCCAGGCCTTTTTCATAGTAGAAACTGCCCAGGATCATCAGGCACATGGTAAAGCCCGCATAAAGGCTGGACGGTACGGTCATCTTATATTCCGACGCGCATACGCCGGGATAGACGATGATCTTGACGATATAACAGATGATAACGATCGTGGCAACAGCCATGACCAGGTAACGGAACCAGGTATAACCCATTCCCCCGTAGACGTTGGAAAGTGTCAGGGCGCCAACAAATGTAGGCAGGACCGGAACCGGCATTCTCTTAAGTCTTTCAATCATTTTTACTCCCCCTATTATCAAAGCTCATAAGCAAATTCGAGATTCGCTTTTTCATGGAAAAAGTCGGAATAATCGATCTCGAACAGAGGCTTTTTGACCTTGGTCACATCGATCTTTCTGGCGATCATCTGCTGCAGGACGCCGCCGTAGGCCAGGTCTCCCTGCAGAAGCGCGCCGACGATGACGCCATCCTTGGAGACGACCTTTTTATATACCCCGTTCTTGTCATAGGTATCGACCCTGTAGCTGTCATCAGGGGGTGTTACGATTCCGAGGGACATGGTGTGAATGCCCAGGAAACTCATGGTGGACTTACTGGCGAAGAAATCCGTCATTTTCTCTTTGTGTCCCGCCATATTGGCAGCGGCGACCATGCCTTCCTTGACTGCTGCCGGCCAGATCGGACTCGTTCCGGAAACATCTCCGGCGCCGTATACGTCCGGATCGGAGGTCCTTCCGTATTCATCATAGACAAGGCCGAACCTGGACAGCGTAATACCCGAATTCTTGAGGAATTCGACGTTGGAACGGACGCCTGCGGTTACGACGAAGAAATCGCAGGGAAGGACTGTCCCGTCGCTGAGCACGATCTCATAGATCTGATGGTCCTCACCAACACGGACTTCATTGACGCCTACACCATAGTATTGATCGACGCCCTGTGCTTTGAAGGCATCGATATATGTCTTTGCCGCTCTCTCATCCAGCTGTCTGTTGAGGAGCCAGCCGGCAAAATCTACAAGGACAACCTTGACGCCCATGTGCAGGAAACCGGTCGCGCAGTCGATGCCGATCAGTCCTGAGCCCAGGACCACGATATGCTTGGCTTTCTTCGGAACTTCCTTCAGCACTTCGATATCGTCGATATTGCGGAAACCTATATAATTCTCAGCCTCCGACAGTCCTTTGATGGGCGGAATAAAGGTGTGGGAACCGGTCGCCACAAGGAGCTTATCATAGGAAAGCTCTTCGTTCCCGTCCAGCACCAGAATGTGTTCCGCGGGTCTTAGATCAATAGCTTCCCTTCCCCTCATCCAGTTCACTTTGTAAAGAGTGTCAAAATCCGGCTCAGCGAAGTTCAGCCTCTCCAGCGTCCTCTCTCCGGATAAATACTGATGGAGGATACATCTGGAATAGATGTTCTGATCCTTGGAAACAAGAATGATCTCTCCCTCCTTATCAAATTTCCGGAGCTCCCGAATAGCGTTGATTCCCGCGGCAGATGAACCAATAATTACATATCTCATACTTTCACCTCCTCAAGGGTGATCGCGTGCATGGGACATTTCTCGACGCACATGGGTTTAGGTGTCTTTCCATCCTCGCTTCTGTGAACACACATATTGCATTTCATGATCTCTTTGTGATGGATGCTGTCGTACTTCAGGATGCCATAAGGGCAGGACATGATGCACATGTAGCAGCTGGCACAGTGGTCCTTGTCATATTCCACGAAGCCTGTCTCGGGATTCTTGTGCATGGCACCTGTCATGCAGGTATACGTACATTCAGGTTTATTGCAGTGTCTGCAGAAGATGGGCGCAGGGGTGGTTTCGGAATCGATGACGACCCTGTTCCTGGCATCTCCGCTCTCTGTCTCATGGCTGACCACGCAGGCCGTTACGCAGGTCAGACAGCCAATACAGAGGTTTCTGTCTATTTTGATTCGATACATAAAACCGTCCCCCTTTTAAATTTTTTCGATCCGACAGGTCCCGCCCTTGTAATTGGGCTCTTTGGAATACTTGTCATAGCTGGAAGGTGTCAGCTTGTTGCACTCAATATAGTGGATGGGTGCGAAAAGTTCTCCGTACTGAACGTTGTCGGTGATCTTAACTGAAAATACGGCATTTTCTCCGTTGGAAGAATAGACGCGGATCTCATCCATCTCTTTGATGCCCTTTTCCGCCGCAAGAGCGGTATTCATATAGAGATAGGCTTTCTTCAGGGAGACGTCCTCCACGAATTTCACTTCCTTGGTCCTGCTCTGCGTGTGCCACTGGCCGACTGTGCCTCTGCCGGTATTAAAGACGAGAGGGAACTCCTCTGTGGTAGGGATCGGATTTCCTAGCGGCTCTTCAAAGACGAATCTCGCTCTTCCGGAAGGCGTAAAGAATTTGCCGTCGGAATAGAGCCGTCTCTGCTCATCGGAGAACTCTTCCTCTCTGCCCTCAGGATAAGGCCACTGTCTGCCGTGGGAATCTGTCAGGTCGTCCCAATGGACGCCCGTAAAGTCGCATCCCCTGCCTCTGGAGCATTCTCTGAGCATATCAAAACACTGCTGCGGCGTCTCCCATTTCGCAATGGCATCGCCCATGTCAAGTGCCTTGGCCACGCCAAGGATACACTCATAGTCGGAGATCTCGTTCTCTCCCCTCTCAAGGACCTTGCGCAGAGGAGAAAGTCGTCTCTCCAGGTTGATGTAGGTCCCCTCTTTCTTGATGCCGGGCACTACAGGGAAGTAGACCGTGCAGTCCTCTGCGCTCTCAATAGTGTCATAGATATCCTGTACGACAAAGAGTTCCAGTTTCTTGGCAGCAGATGCGAAGGTCTCATTGTTCGTCCAGCTGTGCCTGGGGTTGGTGCACAGGATCCACAGGCCCTTGATCTCGCCTTCATTGATCAGCTCGACAATCCTGTTGTAGGGCAGCGTGGGCTTCTTGGCGATGAGATCCGGCGTGATCCCGACGATGTCCGCAATGCGCTTTCTCTCGGCCTCGTCAGTAAAATCGCCGCCAGCGAACAGGCAGGTGGTGTTGCTGAAGAGTCTCGAAGCCATGGCGTTGCACTGGCCCGTAATGGAGTTTCCGCCCGTGCCGGGCTTTCCGATATTGCCGGTCAAAAAAGCTAGATTCATGATCGACTGAGCCGTCCGGACAGCTTCATATCCCTGGTTGACGCCCATAGTCCACCAGAACGAAACAGCCTTGCCATTGTGGATCAGCTCCACAAGCTCAAGGATCTGCTCTTTGGAAAGGCCCGTCTCTTTGCTCCCTCTCTCAAGGGTAAAGGCTTTTACGAATTCCTTGAAATCCTCATAGCCCTCTGTGTGCTCGTCCACAAAGCTGTGATCCACATAGTCCTTCTCGATGATCTGATTGGCCAGAGTATACATAAGGGTAAGGTCTGATCTCCAGCGCAGAGGATAATGGTAATCGGCATTCCTTGCGGTTTCCGACTTTCTGGGATCGATAACAATGATCTTTCTGTCCGGGATTTTGTTGTTCCTGACGCGCTGCCAGATGATGGGATGAGCGACAACAGGGTTGGATCCGATAAAGATGATAGTATCAGAGAGTTCAAAATCATTAAGTGTGTAGCCGGGTGCATCGTATCCGAAAGTGCCCTTGTGGGCTACCGCCGCTGAGGCCATGCAGAGTCTGGTATTTCCGTCCACATTGGTCTGAAGGAAGTTGCGCATAACATGGCCGAAGATCGCGAACTCCTCCAGGGTCAGCTGACCGGTACTGATACCGGCAACGCTCTCCCTGCCGTACTTTTCCTGCAGATCTTTGATCTTATCTGCAACATACTTAAATCCTTCGTCCCATGACACTTCCTTAAAGCTTCCGTCCTCCTGACGGATCTTAGGGAGGGCATTGGGCTTTACAGTTGTCTGCTGCTTGCTGAGCGACAGTCCCTTGATACAGCTAAAACCGTCGTTGACCGGATAGCCTTTCGTCGGAACAGTCTTAACGATTTGGCCATCTTCTATGTAAAAGTCCAAGTTACAGTCGATGGCGCAAAAATTGCACGTGGATTGCACCTTCCTCATAGTTCGTCCTCGCTTCCTGTTTTGTTGGTTTTGATTGAAATTACCGATTTTATTATAACATTGTTCGTATATTTTTTCAGCACATTCGTTTACTGGAATCAACATTAATGCTATTATTTGAGAACAGTATTCCGGACTATGAAACCTGGAATATCAAATACTGAAAGGATCAAACTGACAAAATGATGAGTGTTATGACCGATAATAATGCTTTCTGCGGGATCATACTTGCCGGTGGCAAAAGCAGGCGGATGGGTACCGACAAGGCAGGGCTTACCCTTAATGGAAGGACCTTCCTCGAAATACAGGTCCGGAAGCTTCAGCTTCTGGGCGCAGCGGATATCATAATCTCCGGAAAACCTTCTGCCTTTCCCGGCACCCGGTCCGTCATGGATCTCTATCCTGACTGCGGACCTCTCGGCGGGCTCTGCTCCTCATTTCCGACGATCCCGCAAAGGTGCGCTCTCGTTTTGAGCGTGGACATCCCTCTCATCTCCGTTCCCACACTGAAGGACCTTTTGGAAACGCATTTAAGGGGAGATCACGACGCCACGATACTTGCCCGTGAAGGCAGGATCGAGCCTTTGATCGCGGTCTATAACACAGATACCGCCGGCATTCTCAGAGAACTTGTAGACAGCAAAAAGCTGGCAATGATGGCCTACATCGACAGGCTTCACTACCAGCTGTATTCTTATAAGGGCAGCCCTGAGGAACTGCTCAACTGCAACTCTCCCGAGGATCTATCCGTGCTATCGCAGGACCGTTCTATTATTACCAGATGAACGGGATCAATCTGTACCTCACTTTCTTCTTGTATGCCTCGTACCCGCGCAGGCCTTCTGTAAGGACCTGCTCTTCATTTCGTATCCGTTTTACAATGATCGGGATATAACTGAGCATGATCACAAACGAAATAACGGATCCCAGTACCAGCGGCATCGCAAGGAAAAGAAAGATCGTCGCCATGTACATCGGATGCCGGACAATCCCGTAAAGACCGGTATCGATCACTTTCTGACCCTCCTGCACTTCGATCGTTCTGGAAAGATAGGTATTCTCCCGAAGCACTTCTGCATACAGGGCGTAGGCTGCCAGAAAAACGACCGCAAAGATGATACTGACCCGGAAAGGAAGCATCAGCCATCCGAACCGGAAACTTAATCCCGCAAAAATGAACGCGACAAGAAACATGATCGCGCTGAAAAGGATCACTTCTTTCTGTTCCGTTTCCTTCTCCTTCAGGTTCAGCCGCTTATTTAAAAGCTCCGGATTCTTCTCCATCATAATAAGTCCCGCAAGAAACATCGGGACAAACAGGATTCCTATCAACAGCCACGCCTGCGGATACCGGAAAGTTCCGGCAGGAAGAAAAAGAAGCAGATCGGCTGTCAAGAGTCCTGCGAGAAACCGGGAGACCGCCTTTATGAAAAGTTCCTTCTTCATCGTGGATCCTCCTTTAATGTACCAATGAATATATACTGAATATATACCAATGAACATGTACCCGTTACTATTATAGACCGAAAATCTTAACAAAGTCACAGCGTATCGATAACTTCCCTGAGATCCGGAGATCCCGGGCATAAAAAACCCCGGAAACGTTGAATTTCCGGGGTTTTTCGTATTCTTGAAAAATTCGATCAGCGCTTGCTGAACTGAGGTGCACGACGCGCGCCCTTCAGACCGTACTTCTTTCTCTCCTTCATACGAGGATCTCTCGTAAGGAAGCCGGCTTTCTTGAGAACAGGACGAAGCTCCGTATCTGCCTCGCAAAGCGCGCGAGCGATACCGTGACGGATCGCGCCTGCCTGACCGGTTGTGCCGCCGCCCTTGACAGTGATCTTGAAATCATACTGATCAAGTGTGTTGGTCTCAACCAGGGGCTGTCTCACGATGACCTTCAGAGTCTCAAGTCCGAAATAATCATCGATTGTTCTGCCGTTGATGGACATCTCGCCCTTACCGGGGGTCATAAAAACTCTGGCAACAGAGGATTTCCTTCTGCCTGTTCCATAGTATGTGGTTGCTTTAGCCATTTTAATCTCCTTTCCGTCTCCGATCAGATCGCAATAAATCAGAACTTAAGCTCTTCAGGCTTCTGGGCTGCATGAGGATGCTGGCCGCCTTCGTAAACAAAAAGCTTCTTGTACATCTGCTCGCCGAGTCTTCCCTTGGGAAGCATTCCGCGGACAGCCTTCTCAACGACCTTGACAGGTCTTGTTCTGAGCATCTCACGAAGGGTCGTGTACTTCGCGCTGCCTACGTAATCGGAATGTCTGAAATAGATCTTCTGGTCAAGCTTCTTGCCGGTGACCTTGATCTTCTCTGCGTTGACGATGATCACATAATCACCTGTGTCAAGGAAAGGGGTAAAGATCGGCTTGTTCTTGCCGCGAAGGACCTTCGCGACTTCGGAAGCAAGGCGACCAAGGGTCATATCAGTAGCGTCAACTACATACCATTTTCTCTCG
>CACXMK010000006.1 GCA_902768735.1 uncultured Lachnospiraceae bacterium
CGTCTCTCGGAAACCTTGGATTCAAGTTTAATACTGACAGATAAACGTTAACGCTTATTCTGCTCCGTAATTTGCTTGGTTTGGTTCGTTCTGAATTATATTATTTATTCATCAGTGCTATTCGCAAAATGCCGTCCTGCTGCGCAGTCCGCCGCCGCAAGCGGCTGATTTTGCTCATAACGGGCGTTCCGCCCTATACAGCTTTGTCTGACCCATCGCCGGTGTGCTAGCACCCCGCCGACGGCTCTTCCAAATCTGTGCACTGCTGAATCTTAGGAATATATTCAGGGTTGCATTTCTTTTAAGTTGTCATATATTCGATTGTGATGGTTTATCGGATGCCTGTCTGGCAGGCGATCCGTGCCGCTTGTATTGTCGGCAACTCTGATATCATATCGCAGTTGCAGAGGATTGTCAACAAGTAATTTTGGAAATTTGCAAAAACTTTTTAACTCACGATTACGAGTTTATTAAGTTTTATTGCGCTTTCTTTAGCGGCGTATTTAATCATAACACTTCCATGTACCAATTGCAATACTAATATTACCATTTTTGACAAGAAAATAACAGAAAGGCAGCGGCCTAAAAAACCCGGCCGCTGCCTCTGAATCTACCTCTTAATAAGTCCTTAGATCATAAGCTTTTGGAATCAGTCTCAAGAACCGGTTCAAGCCATTACGAAATACCGCAGGATCGAATCGGCGAGATACAGAATGACCGCGCCTTCGAGGAATCCGCCGAAGACGCCGAGGATGTTGTCAAGAACGCGGATGACCGGCAGCCTTGAGAACAGGTGGATCGATGAAAAGATCAGGTGGAATATGCCGTAAGCACTGACCACCACCACGAGAAGGACAAGGCCGATCAGCGCCGACGAAACGTCGCCGGACGCATAGTTTGCCGCCAGATCCGACGCAAGGTGATAGGAGACCGCGGCGCAGATCAGCGTCAGCACAGTATTCAGTTCCCCGACAAGGCCCCGCTCCGTGCCCTTTTTAATACAGTACGCCCAGACCAGTATTCCTATGATAACAAGGACCCAAAACGCTCGACTCATCTATGTACTCCCTATATACGTTTCCGCCGAATCGCTGCCTGCCGTTCTTTACCGCAGCTCCACTTCATCGATCTCGTTTTCCGTTACAGCCGTGATCCCTCCAAACCAGCGCGAAGGGATGATGACCTTGACAGCCCTGTCAAACCCGCCGTTAAAGATCTCTTTTCCGTCCAGCGTGTAGATCTGCATCGACTGCTCGTTGGTGATGTAGATCCTGTTGCCGCAGATCTGCAGATCTTTGTAGGCCATTGTAAAGCCCAGGCTTCCCTCTTTTTTGCCGCTTCGCCCATAGAGGTCGATCCGGTACAGGTTCTCCCTCGTCAGGTCTGTAAATACGAGAGCGATCTTGTCCCCGTTCCCGAAGATCCCCTGCAGGTTCTCGATCAGCATGTTGTTGATGCTGTTCTTGGGCTCCGTTCCGGTCGTGTCAAAAACCACGAACCGGGAGTCGGACGCCGCACAGCACGCGTTGTTCCCCATGAACCTCACGTACGGGAAGACTTCATTCTTGTATTCGAAGCTCTGAACCAGATGCTGGTCGTACTTCTGGCCGGCTTTGCCAAAATTGTAAAAACCAAGGGTCGAGATGACCGCCGCATCCTTGAGCTTCATGCTGGAGACGCACACCGTCGTACCGTCCGGCGAGACAGCCACGTCCATGGGATATCCGTTCTCTTCCATCGAGCGGATAAAATAGGCGATCTCCTTGCCCTTCGCGGAATAGAGCCTGATCCAGGACGCGCTCTTGTCGTCGAGGACAGCGGCCACTTCCCCGCACTCCGACGCGGCAACCTTGTGGATGGGAAGGCTGGTATTGATCGTACACAGCTGTTTCTTCGTGTCCAGTACATAAATGACCCTGCCGCCGTAGTCAGCGATCGCGGCGACATTCCCGCTGATGCTGATGATCGGCTGGTCCATCTCGTAGGTGATGCTCCACTTTACGCGGCCTTTCTTATCGGCGCACGTCGCCCCGTTAGGGCCGTACTGCAGGATATAGCCGTCGAAACCCACACAGCCCGAGCTTTCCTCCGCGACAAAATCCCGGATCTTAATGATCTCGGCCCGGTTGTAATGCCTCGTCGAGAAAAACAGGGCGACCAGCGCGATCGCCACCACAACCGCGGCTGCGCAGAGGATGCGGATGTAGCGGATCCTCTCCCGATGCCGCCTGATCCGCTCTTCATAGTCCGATCCGTCCTTACCAACAGGGCGGGGCGTTTCCCCTGCACCCGGAGCTTCCGCTTTGCCCTCCGCCTTCGCGCGGCCAAAAAAGCCCTTCCATTTCGCTTTCGGCGTTTCTTCCGGTTCGTCGTCCTGTGCAGCAGCCTCTTCCGGCTCGTCGTCCTGCCCGTCGTCCATTCCCATAAGAAGGCTGTCGTCCACTCTCGTGACCTTACGCGCTGCCGGCCGGGTTTCCTCCGGCGCTTCTGCCGGTGGAGTCTCAATCGCTTTGCTGTCCGTCCCCATGAGCAGACTGTCGTCGGGGACAAGCGGCTTTTTCCGAACGACCGTATCCCCGGCCAAAGCCCGCCTCTCCTCTTCTGTTGCGACATCTTTCATCACGGTGTCTTCCACTGCGATGTCTTCCACTGCGGTGTCTTCCACTGCGATGTCTTCCACTGCGATGTCTTCCACTGTGTTTTTCAATATGTCTTCCGTTCTGATGTTATCTCCGGCCTGATCCGGATGTTGTTCCACTTTTGCCATGAGCCCCTCGATCGACCCGGCCTCAGCGGGAACGCTGAGGCCGAACCTTTTGTGCTGTGAAACGTACGGTCACCTGCACTCAGGGAACCGGTAGATCGTTGTAGAATCGTATTCTTTGCCTTCCCCGAAAATGGAGCCGGGGAAATTGTCGTGATGCACGTTGTCCGGGAAGGACTGCGTCTCCATCGCGAGTCCCGCCCTGGGACCATAAGTATGCCTGCCCTTTCCGCCTTCGACCGTCATGCCGTTGAATGTGAAGACCTGCATACCGGGCGCTGTAGTGAGCACTTCCATCACGCGTCCGCTCGCGGGATCCCACACTTCCCCCGCAAGAAGGAGCGATCCGTCTCCGGTGTATCCGTCGATCACGAAATTGTGGTCGTAGCCTCCGACAAGCTGCATCTGTTCCTCTTTGGAGTCGACATCCCTGCCGATCGGTTTCCCCTCCGTGAAGTCCAGCGCCGTGCCGGCCACAGGCGTGATCTCTCCCGTGGGGATCGCGCCGGGCAGTATTTTGGTAAAGGAGCTGCAGTTGAGCTTCATTACCTGATCAAGGACAGTGCCGCTGTCCTCGCCCGCGAGGTTAAAATAGGAATGGTTCGTGAGGTTTATGATCGTCTTCTTGTCCGACTTCGCGTGATACTCGATCCGGAGTTCCTCGTCCGTGAGCGAATAGCGGATGGAGAAGATCCTGTTGCCGGGGAAACCCGCGTCGCCGTCCGGAAGGCCGAGCACAAACGTAACGCTGTCGTCCTCGACGTCTGTGTTGAAAAGCCGCTTGTAGAACAGCTTGTCGGAATGCAGGTTGTTCACACCGTCGTTGACCGGGAGAAAATACTCCTCGCCGTCGATCACGAAGGAAGCCCCCGAGATCCTATTGGCGTTGGGGCCGACCGTTGCGCCGAAACATGCCGGGTTGTCCAGATAATGCGGCACGTCGTCGTAACCCAGAACAATATCAGCCATAAAGCCGCCCTTGTCCGGCGTCTCAAGGCTCACAAGGACCGCGCCGAGGTCCGTCACTTTCGCACAGAGCCTGCCTGTACGGATCGTATAAATAGAAACATCTCTTCCGTCTTCAAGCCTGCCAAAGAATTCCTTTGTTACGCTCATGCTCCTGCCTCCTGTAGATTTTACAACTCTGTTCTGCCCTCCAGCGCGCGCAGGAGCGTTACTTCGTCAATATACTCCAAGTCGCCGCCGACCGGGACGCCGCTCGCTATGCGCGTCACCCTGATCCCTGTCGGTTTGATCAGTTTGCCTATGTACATTGCCGTGGTCTCGCCCTCCAGACTGGAGTTCGTTGCAATGATCACTTCCGAGATGTCTTCCTTCTGAAGCCTCGTGATCAGTTCTTTGAGCCTGATATCCCCGGGCCCTACGCCGAGCATCGGGGAGATCGCGCCGTGCAGCACATGATAGATCCCCTTGTACTTGCCGGTCCTCTCATACGCCGCAAGGTCTCTGGAATTCTCCACCACCATGATCGTGCCGTGATCCCTCTTGGGGTTGCCGCAGATCGGACAGATCTCCTCGTCTGTCAGATTCTGGCACACCTTACAATACGTCACGTGCTCCTTCGCGTTTACGATCGTATCCGCCAGATGTTTCACGCGTGCCGGAGACATTCCGATTATATAAAAAGCGAGGCGCTGTGCAGATTTGTTTCCAATTCCGGGCAGCGCCGCAAGCTCATCGATCAGTTTGTTGATATATCCGCTGTATAGTTCCACTTAAATCAGAATAAGTCTAAATCAAAATCCGCCGAGGCCGCCCATGCCGCCGAAGAGTTTCTCGCTCTCCGCGTCGACCTGCTTCATCGCTTCGTTAACAGCGACCAGGATCATGTCCTGCAGCATCTCCACGTCATCGGGATCCACCGCGTCAGGGGAGATCGTAATGGATTTGAGGTCCTTCTTGCCGCTCACGACGACTTCCACTGCTCCGCCGCCCGCAGATGCCGTGAACTCTTTCTCTTCAAGAGCCTTCTTGTTCTCTTCCATCTGGCGCTGCATTCTCTGCGCCTGCTTCATCAGGTTGTTCATATTGCCGGGCATGCCGCCGGGAAAACCGCCTCTACGTGCCATGTCATTCCTCCTCTATTTCCATTTTCACCATTTCGGATAAGTCCACATAATTGTCGGTGAATTTCTGACCCTTGTCAAGAGCCTTGTATTCTATTTCAATATCCTTTCCTGAACACTGTCTCAGAAAATAACGCAGTCTGTTCCGGTATCCCTCGTCGTGCAGGAAATGATCTGCCGTCACATAATTGTTGAATACGATCACAAGCTGGCCTTTCTCGCCGACGCTGTGTTTGGCCTGCAGGAGAGAGACCCTCGTCATGCCCGGCGGAAGCTGGGAGATATACTTCGTCCAGTTTCGGACGACCTCCTTGACGTCTTCCGGAACAGCCTTGGGATACTGTTTTTTGACAGGCGGCTTCGCCTGGCTGCCGGGAGTGCGGCTCTGCTGCCCGTTTTCCTGTCCGCCTTGCGGGGCCTCACCTGAGTGCTTCCGGGGCTCATCCGCCCCGTCCAGGGCAAAACCGGGATTCGCCGGCAGCTCCGCGATCTTCTTCTCGTCCGCGAGGAGTCTCTGCTCCAGCTCCCTGACGCGGTTCCGCAGCGTGTCAAGCTGGTCTTCCGCGCCGTCTTCCGCACCGCCCATCTTCCCTTTCGCCGCTCTGATGATCGCCATCTCCGTGAGGATCCGCCTGCTCGCGCTGTAACGGATCTGCTCCACGAGCGACGAGAAGATGCGGATCTCGCGCATGATCTCCGACATCTCGGACTTTCTCGCATCCTCGATCATCTGCGCGAGGTTATCGGCGGAGATGTCAAGCGAGTCCTTCGTGCTCTCCGACGCGCGAAGGAGCATCAGGTTCCTGAGGTACCACAGAAAATCGGCGACGAACTGCATCATCTCCCGCCCCTGCATGAGGACGGTCGTGAGGACGCCGAGCGCCTCCGCCACCTGCCCCTCGTGGATGTGCCCGTACAGCTTGCTGAACACCCGGGTATCCACCGCGCCGAGGATCTCCAGTGTTTTTTCATAAGTGAGGATTTCATTGCCGTAATTGAACGCGTTGCACTGGTCGAGGAGGCTGAGTCCGTCGCGCATCGAGCCGTCCGCCGCGCTCGCGATGTAGCGGAGCGCCTTGTCCTCGACGTTAAGCCCTTCCGCGTCCGCGACTTCGCGCAGCCGCCCTTCGATCGTCTCCGTGGACAACCTTCCGAAGTCGTACCGCTGGCACCTTGACAAAATAGTGACCGGCAGCTTGTTCGGCTCCGTCGTCGCAAGGATGAAGATCGCGTAGGAGGGCGGCTCCTCCAGGGTCTTAAGCAGCGCATTGAACGCCGCGGTCGACAGCATGTGGACCTCGTCGATGATATAGACGCGGTATTTCCCCTGCGTCGGGGAATACGCCACCTGGTCGATGATCCCTCTGATGTCGTCGACGCCGTTGTTGGAGGCAGCGTCCATTTCGACGACGTTCAGGCTCGCGTCCGCGCCGATCGACCTGCAGGAAGGGCACTCGCAGCAGGGGCTTCCGTCCTTAGGATTCTCGCAGTTCACCGCCTTTGCGAAGATCTTCGCGATCGTGGTCTTGCCCGTGCCTCTCGTCCCGCAGAAGAGATAGCTGTGCGCGATCCTCTCCGAGAGGATCTGGTTCTTCAGCGTGCGGACAATGACATCCCTGCCCCTGACGTCCTCAAAGGTGCGGGGCCTGTATTTTCTGTATAGCGCGAGATAGTGCTGCTCTGCCATGGATCGACCTTCCTCGTTTGCTGTTTTGCCACATCAACTACATTATATAGGAAATAACAAGAAGGTGCACCGCAAATTGCGGCACACCTTCCGTTCTGCTGCGCGGAGGACATGGGATTCGAACCCACGCGCCGGTATTAGCGGCCTATCGCATTTCGAGTGCGACCTCTTCGACCTCTTGAGTAATCCTCCGTATCGCCAAGAAGATTTTGATTTGAGCGTCATTTCTTCATGCCGCTCATGTTATACTACTATATATGCGTCTGTGGCTCCGATGACGAAAAGTGCAATACAATTCAAAAAGTACCATTCAAAAGCACTATCCCATTCAAAAGCACTATCTCATCCAGAGTCGTTCCGCATTTATCCTATTCCCGGAGGCAATCATTATGAAGTTATTTCAGATCAGCTTAAGTGATTTGTTCTATCTGATCACCACGCTCGGCTCCTGCTTCGGCATGTGGAAATTCTTCGAGAAGTTCAAGATCGAAGGATGGTGGGCCTGTATTCCGGGCGCCCGGCTATACTGGCTCGGCCGCTGCGCGGAGCGCGAAGCCGACGGAAAAGGCGCCATGGTCGCCGAACTCCTTCTGTTCCCGTGCGCCCTGGCGGCAAACCTCCTGAACCCGGATCTGTCCTTTTATCCGTTCATCGCCCTGATGGACCTGTTCTTCGCGATCACGGTCCTGGTCTACAAGGCAAGGATCATCATCGATCTGTGCGGAGACCTCAAGGTGTCAAAACACTGGGCGTGGCTGTGGGTCTTCTTCGAGAGCATTGCCGCTCTGATCTGGGGCTTTAACGACAGATTCAGCCCCAAGAGCGCACTGACAAGGTATAACGGCGACGACCCGCTCCTCCCCTCGGAGCTCAATAAAGCGTTCTTTGAATACAGCGACGAGACTGACGACGGACTTTCCGTTAAGATCAAGGACCGCACCGTCCGCAATTTCCTCGACAGGCGCTATCTGCTCCGCGATATCATCATGAATATCGATCCCGGCCACATGGTTCTTCTTCTGGGCGGTTCCGGCGCAGGCAAGACTACTTTTATCAACGCCGTAACGGGTTATGAAAAGGCTAACGCCGAGATCCTTTTGGGTGGGATGAATGTCTACGATGAATATGACAAGATGAAGTATTCCATCGGCTTCGTTCCCCAGCTGGACCTCATGCGCGGCAATGACACCGTCTACAGGACGCTCGCGGACGCCGCCCTTCTGCGGCTCCCTTCCACGACGACCCACACGGAGCTCAATGACCGCGTCAATACGATCCTTGATCAGTTCGGCCTGCTCAGCGTCAAGCACAGCCTGGTGGAAAAGCTGTCGGGCGGCCAGCGCAAGCGCCTTTCGATCGCCATGGAATACATCTCCGACCCGTATCTCTTCGTCCTCGACGAGCCGGATTCCGGTCTCGACGGCGTCATCGCGAGAGACCTGATGCGGAGACTGCGCAAGATCGCGGACGAGGGAAAGATCGTCATCGTCATCACACATACCCCCGACCGTGTGGCGGACCTCTTCGACGACCTGATCGTTCTGGCGAAGGATTCCCGAAAGACGGGCCGCCTCGCATACTACGGCAGTATAAGCGACGCTAAGGAGTTTTTTGGCCAGGATACCATGGAAGGGATCCTGCGACTGATCAACCAGAAAGACGAGGGCGGAGAAGGAAAATCCGATGAATACGTCCTCAAGTACGCGGAAAGGAGGGTGGCATCGAGATGAGTGAAACAAAAAAAAGATCCCGATTATTCGCGTTCCTTCGCACGAACCACCGCGGGCGGCTCGCACAGATCCCGATCTACCTCGGGAAAGACTTCCGCATGTTCATCTTCCAGACAGACTGGAAGGTCCTTCCCATGGCGGCACTGATCGCGGGACTCATTGCTTTTGTCGTAGGTGAGAACATGTATGTCACGATGGAGGGCCAGTTCCAGTGCTCCCTCGCGCTGACCTGCATCTGCATCTGGAACGGCTTCTTTAATTCGATCCAGTCCGTCTGCCGCGAGAGGCCGATCATCAAGCGCGAGCACCGGTCCGGCATGCACATTTCTTCCTATGTGACAGCACACCTGATCTACCAGATGTTCCTGTGCGCTATGCAGGCTTTCCTCACGGTATTCGTCTGCAAGATCGCCGGCATCAAGTTCCCGGAGGAAGGATTCATCACAAAATGGTTCCTTCTCGACACCTGGATCACCATGTTCCTGATCACCTACGCCGCTGACATTACTTCCCTGTTCATCTCCTGCCTCGTTCACAACACGACGACGGCGATGACGGTCATGCCTTTTATGCTGATCTTCCAGCTCGTGTTTTCGGGCGGCGCGTTCACGCTGTCAGGACCCGCCGAGGTGCTGACAAACGTCACGATCAGCAAATACGGGCTTGTGGCGCTGTGCGCGCAAGGCAACTACAACTCGCTGAAATCCGTTACGCTGTGGAATACCATTTTCAAACTTCGAGACAGCAGTTCGGAGATCAAGGATGTAATTTGGATGATCGAAAAAGAAGGCAAGCTCGAAGAGATCCTTCAGCAGAGCGGCGAATCCATGCAGGAAGCCGCCTATGCAATGACAAAGGCGAACATCTTCAGCTGTTGGGGACATCTCCTGGCGTTCGTCGTGCTCTTCGCCCTTCTTTCGATCGTTGTGCTGGAGTTCATCGACAACGACAGACGCTGACTAAAAGCATAAAGAAGGGGCAGGCTCTTACGAGCCTGCCCTTTTTGTAATTCACTTATTCCGGTCAGATCAGAGCTGAGGGCCTGCTGCCACGAGCTCTTTGCCCTTCTTGTTGTAGGTGTACTTCTCGAAGTTCTTGATGAAGCGGCTTGCCAGATCCTTCGCCTTGACTTCCCACTCCTCAGGAGTTGCATAGGTGTCGCGAGGATCCAGGATTCCGGGATCTACGCCGGGAAGCGCTGTGGGAACTTCGAAGTTGAAGTAAGGGATCATCTTGGTGGGAGCCTTCAGCACGTCGCCGTTCAGGATCGCGTCGATGATGCCGCGGGTATCCTTGATGGAGATACGCTTGCCGGTTCCGTTCCAGCCTGTGTTCACGAGGTAAGCCTTCGCGCCGCTCTGCTCCATTCTCTTGACGAGCTCTTCGCCGTACTTCGTGGGATGCAGCTCAAGGAACGCCTGGCCGAAGCATGCGGAGAAGGTGGGAGTGGGCTCTGTGATGCCGCGCTCTGTGCCTGCCAGCTTAGCTGTGAATCCGGACAGGAAGTAATACTGGGTCTGCTCAGGTGTCAAAATAGAGACCGGAGGCAGAACGCCGAACGCATCCGCGCTCAGGAAGATGACGTTCTCAGCGGCAGGGCCGGCAGAAATCGGATTCACGTTCTTAACGATGTTCTTAATGTGCTCGATCGGATAAGAAACGCGGGTGTTCTCCGTGACGGACTTGTCCGCGAAGTCGATCTTGCCATCCTTGTCAACCGTGACGTTCTCAAGCAGAGCGTTTCTGATGATCGCGTTGTAAATGTCGGGCTCAGACTCCTTGTCCAGGTTGATGACCTTCGCGTAGCAGCCTCCCTCGTAGTTGAAGACGCCCTCGTCGTCCCAGCCGTGCTCGTCATCGCCGATGAGCAGACGCTTGGGATCGGTGGAAAGGGTGGTCTTGCCGGTGCCGGACAGACCGAAGAAGACAGCCGTGTTCTTGCCTTCCATATCGGTGTTCGCGGAGCAGTGCATGGAAGCAATACCCTTCAGCGGCAGATAGTAGTTCATCATGGAGAAGATACCCTTCTTCATCTCGCCGCCGTACCATGTATTGATGATGACCTGCTCGCGGCTCGAGATATTGAAAGCGGAAGCGGTCTCGGAGTTAAGGCCCATTTCCTTGTAGTTCTCGACCTTCGCCTTGGAAGCATTGAAGCAGACGAAGTCAGGCTCATAGGTCTCGAGTTCTTCCTCTGTGGGCATGATGAACATGTTCTTGATGAAGTGTGCCTGCCATGCGACTTCCATGATGAAGCGCACTGCCATACGGCTGTCCTTGTTGGCGCCGCAGTAGGAATCCACGACATACAACTTCTTGCCGGACAGTTCCTTCACAGCGATATCCTTCAGGATGGCCCAGTTTTCCTCAGACAGAGGGTGGTTGTCATTGGGGTACTCGGGTGATGTCCACCAAACGGTATCCTTGGAGTTCTCATCCATGACAATGTATTTGTCTTTAGGAGAACGGCCGGTGAAGATACCGGTCATAACGTTCACTGCGCCAAGCTCAGTCACTACGCCCTTTTCAAAACCTTCAAGAGAGGGATCCATCTCAGCTGCAAACAGTTCTTCAAAGCTGGGGTTGCGGATGATCTCTGTTGTATCCGTAATGCCATATCTTGTTAAATCAATTTTCGCCATACTTGTACCTCTTTCTGTAATGTAAGTAATACTTGAAGCCATTTTTATACTACTTCTTTATAAAACGTAGCACATTCAGCTAAACTTTTCAATCAGTATATAAGAGCGGAAATCAACAGGCAAAGAATTGTAAAAACCGTGACAACCTGAAAAAAACACTATCTCAGTCTCCCAAAAGCCTGTACCTGCTCCAATCCGGTGGCGCACCCCATGCAAATATGGTACTCTAGTTATGGAGTTCTCACCATGGAACTGCCAAAACAGCAACCCCGACACGATCGTGAGAAAGGAGCGACAATGGGCCTTTTTGATAAGAAGTATTGTGATTTCTGCGGAAACAAGATCGGTCTGCTCGGCAACCGCAAATTCGAAGACGGCAATATGTGCAAAGACTGCGCAGCCAAGCTCTCCCCCTGGTTCGACGGACGACGCCACGCGACCAAGGCGGACCTCACCTCCCAGCTCGAGAGCCGCGAGGCAAACAAACAGGCTGTAGCTGCGTTCCACACGACCAAGAGCCTCGGCAAATACGTTAAGCTCCTGATCGACGAGGATGCACAAAAATTCATGGTGACCAGCGCAAGCAAGCTGACAGAGGCGAATCCGGATGTTTTCGACTACTCACAGATCACAGGTTGTGATCTCGACATCGATGAGAGCCGCACCGAACTCAAGACCAAAGACGCAGAGGGAAAGTCCATCAGCTACAACCCTCCTCGCTACGAGTATTCCTACAACTTCCACGCTACGATCCGCGTCAACCACCCCTACGTGGACGATATGAAGTTCAGCGTCAGCAACGGATATGTCAAGACCGGCGAGCAGCGCATGAGCGCGCCGTCCGGAAGCTGGAACGTCCACACCACCGGTGCGGGAAGCTTCAGGCTGAACGACTACTACAAGGCTATGAACCTCGGCAACGAGATCAAGGAAACCGTTGAAGATATGCGGCGCATCGCCCGCGGCGAGATCAGTGCCATCGGAGGCAGCGCAGCCGCACCTGTACCCAAGACTCCCGCCGCTCCTGCCGGTCCCATTAAAGTCGTGTGCCCGTTCTGCGGCGCCACTACCGTTCCGGACGCGAACAAATGCTGCGAGTACTGCGGAAGCAAGCTTCCTTTGTGATCTGAAATGAGCCAAAGGGTCTGTCCCTTTGGCTCCTATCAGGCAAATAAAAACGGCTGCTTTCCCGCCAGGCGGGGTAGCGGCCGTTCTTTTTTCTTCATTTTACTGCTCCGAACCGCTCAAACGGCCAGACGCGGTACACGATCTTCCCTACGATCTGCTCCTCGGAAATACAGCCGATCGACAGGTTGCGCGAATCGACAGAGACCGCCCGGTTGTCGCCCATGACAAAAATCTTTCCCTCGGGCACCTGATACGGCAGCTCGATATTGATCTCGCCGTACGCCTTCTTATCCAGATACGGCTCCGCGAGCTCTTTATGGTTCACCGAGACAGTTCCGTCCGCAGCGATATCCACCCAATCTCCCGACTTCGCGATCGCCCGCTTTACCAGGACATTGTTGTTGTAATAAAAAGCGACGATATCGCCGGTCTCAAAATCCGACGTCTTTACCGATACCACGATGTCGCCGCCATCCAGCGTGCCGCTCATGGACTGTCCGTAGATCCTAAGGATCGGCAAAAACAGCACTGCCACCAGGACCGCAGCAGCAGCCACGACCGTAAGCGTCATGAGCGTGCTCCGGACAGAAGCCCGGAAACGCCGGTTATAGCTGTTCCTGTTCACAGTCTCCTCGATCTCGGAAGTGCCGGGAAGGACAGACTCCTGCCCGGGATCCGCACCCGCCTGCGCGAGCTTCTCTGTGAGGAGATCGATCTCACGGCTCTGTTCGAGCATGATCTCCATGAGCTCGTCGCGCGATAATTTCCGCAACTCTTTATCAAGCATCTTAATCCCTTCCGCGCAGCCTTCTCTGCCGCTCGATCTCACCCGCGATCAAAAGCACGATCAGCATCGGCACAGCAATGAACGGCGCCACATACACCGGACGGATCTGGATCGCATCCGCTGTGACCATGGCGTCCCCGTTCGCGTTTGCCACACGGTGTCCGCGCACCAGAAGCCGGTGCGTGTTGATCCCATACGGCGTACATGTGATGAGTGTGCAAAGGTCCTTCCCCTGCACGATCTCCAGCTGCGTCAGGTCATCCGGTTCCACGATCCGGATCTGGTCCACCTCATACGTCAACGTCTCATTGAGTACATTGATATTGAAGGTATCCCCTTCCACAAGCTTGTCCAGATCCGTAAAAAGCCTTGCCGAAGGCAGTCCCCGGTGTCCCGAGAGCAGACAATGAGAGCCTTCCCCTCCGACAGGAAGGGAAGACTGTTCCAGGTGTCCAATGGATGTCTGCAGGACTGTGGTGCTTGTCCCGTGGTAGACCGGGAGCAGAACACTGATCTTTGGGATCCGGATATAGCCCATGACCCCGGTCCCGGCGATGTCGAGCATCTTCTTATAGGCTTCCTGCTCTTCCTCCGTCAGGTTCCAGTGGATCCCGCTCTCCGCAAGCCGCTCATTATAGCCGCGGGCTTCACCGATGATCTGCCCATACTCCTCCGCCTGCATATCCGCGACGTTCTCCGCGTACCGCACGACGAGAGTCGTCTGGTGGAAGGAGTTCCAGTAATCGCTGAATGACGGATACAGGAGAAGACAGATCCCGACGGCCAAAACACCGACCAGGATCCGGTTGATCACCTTGTCACTCTTTTTCTTCGCATTTCTGGCCTCTCCGCCGGACCGGGCCTCCGTCTCCCGCCCGGCTGTTTGCCGGGCAGGAAAACCGCTGCCGCTTTTTATAAGATTTTTCACTTCTCAGTTCTTCTTCTCGCGATCAGAAGGACCGCCGCACCGATCACAAGGACTGCTCCCAGCATATAGAAGATCGTCGTTCCGATGCCGCCGGTGGAAGGGAGCTCTGTGCCCTTCTGGTTCTTTACGATCGAATCTCCGGCAGGCACTGTAGACGCCGCATCTTCATGGTTTGTTTCCATTGTCAATCCTGCCACTGCCTGATCTGCTGCTTTGTTGTAACCGGTCGGCACGACAACTTCGCGGAGCATGTAAGGAGCATTATCGAGACCGAGAATCACCGCTGACGCATTCTCTCCGGCAGGTACAATATGTGTTACCGTACCATTCGGGTCATACACATAGTTCCCATCTGCGTCAACCGTAAAAGTCAGCGCCGGCGCACTATCAGATGCCGCGTCGCCATAATACAGCTCGAACTCCGCCCCGGTAAGGGGTTTGTTGTTCTCATCAACTTTGAGCAGCTCAAACTTGTAAGTGTGTGTAGTGGTTGTGTCGTTACCGATCGAAGTCGTGTCATTATACTTGACCTCGGCATCGTTCACCGCAGTGCGATACGCCGCCTTATCCGTCACAGTCGCATCATACACGATCTTGACAGGGATCAGCGCGCTTCCCTCTGTCTGTGTCTTATACAGAGAGTTCCCATCGCCGTCTACCCAGGGAATCGTGAAAGTCAGAACACCTGTCGCCGCGTCAACCGCAATGTCCGTAATGGTTGAAGTTACCTCTTCCTCAGCATCGGTACCAACATTTACATAGACCTTGACAGTCGAAGCAATGATATCGAGCCCCACCGGTGTATCGGTGAAATTCCATTTTTTGACCTGGACCTTTGAATCCCCACTTGCTCCTGATCCTGCCTGATTGTTTTCGTCTTGCTGTACCCAGTTTACGGCATTAAATGTAACCGCAAAGCTCTCGACCGATCCGACAGAGGTATCATTCTCCGTGGCGGAAAGATCTGTCTGATCCAGTGCTTCGTTGATCGCGGAGTCCTCGCCCGTGATCACTTTCTCCGGCGTATCCGGCGTAGACGCGTTCTTATCGACGACCTCCGCATCCTTTGCGGCCGTGTCGATCGTCACGAGAGATCCCAGGGACGATGTAATGTAATAGTAACCGTACTGAAGGCCGGAAAACACATATTGGGAATCCGTTGTGTAGGCGCCGGTAATGGCAGACCCCTGTTTCAGATCATCAATGTTATTTTTGATAAAGTCGATCACATCTGAATCACTGACATCAGATTTCTTTGAGATCGCATAGTTGCCGTCCGCATCTACGAACGTATCAAAGATATCGCTGAATCCCGCTACCGCAACCTGGGCTGCGGTGGCTGTATAGGAAACGCCCTTCGTGATGTCGGAAGGATCCGACGGGCTTGCCTTAAAGATCAAATACGCCTCATATGTCTGACCGGCTGTCGCGTTCGTGATGGTGATCGTCCCGTCGTTCTGCGCGCTGCTTCCCGAATCGCCATCTCTGGAGTTCTCGTTACTCGTCGCTGCCGCGCTGATTCCCATTGCCATTACCAAAACCGCAGTCAGAAGGACTGCAAGAAACCTTTTCATCTTTCTCATTGTTTTGATTCCTTTCATACCGGTAACCAAGTTCAGTTACCAAAATCTGCCTCTCAGCATGTTAACGGTTACATATATCGTAATGAGCAAAATGCCGCCCACTGTATAGGGGAATGTACCGGTTCCTCCCGTAGAGGGAAGCTCGTAACCGGAGTTGTTCCAGACGCGGATCTGCCATGTTCCCGGAGGCTGTCCGCTCACCCAGTACCGGTAGTACGGGTTGTCGGGATCGTCCCGCGCCACTTCCGATTCTCCCGTGCCCTGGAACGCCGTGACACTTGTATCGCTCACGGTAATCCGGATCGCGGAAGTCAGTTGTCTGTAGCCTTCCGGCGCCTGCGTCTCGACGAGCCGGTATTCTCCGGTCTCCAGCGTGCCGAGTCTCAAAAGTCCGTTCGCGCCGGTCCTCCCGGTCATGATCGGCTCTTTACCGGGATCCACCGGAAATCCCGTCGTGGGATCGCAGTCCTCCGCGTGATACAGAGCGAATGTCGCCCCGATCGTGATCGCCGTGTGGTCTTCGTTTGTTTTCCAGACGGAGACCTGTTTTTGCTTCACATTCGGGATTGTCAAAACATATCTGATCGTCCCGTCATCAGCTTCGCCGCTGTCCCCGCCCGTAAGTTCTTCCAGCGTGACATGTTCCGGATATTTTTCCGGGATCAATATTATTTTGCCGGCGCTGCTGATCTTGAACTGCAGATAGGAGGAGAGCCCCTGATATCCGTCGGGCGTCTCTTTTTCGCGGAGTTCGTATTTTCCTGCGGGCAGCGTGTTGTCGATCTGCGGGATCAGGCCGTCCTCATCCGTGACCAGATCTTCATAGCCGGGCATCGGATTGAGGTCGATCGTGGTCACGCCGCCTGTCGTCACTTCGCGATGGAGTGCGAAATGCACGCCTTCCAATGGCTCCCCGGTCGACAGATCCGTCTTGACGGCCTCAAAGGTGTAGGGCCGGTCTTTGATGATCAGCGTCGGCATGCCCGACTCTGTTGTCACCTCGTAATAGTCCGGATCCTCGTAGCCGACCGTAAGAGTTCCTTTACTCAGGGTGATCGTCATCGGCTCCTGCAATCCGTAATACGCCTGCGGTGCCTTGGTCTCAGTCAGCGTATATTCCACATCGTCGCTGAGGAATGCCACTGTGATGAGTCCGTCTTTACCGGATGTGAATGTTCCGATCGTGATCTCTTCGCCTTCCGTTCCGGTATCCGTCAGCTTGAACCCTGCCCCGGCCAAGGGGCTCGTACCGTCCCATTTCGCTTTTCGCAAAATGACGCCGGGACGATAGTTCGTTGTTGTATCGACACGGACATTGGAGCCTTCTTCGATTACTCCCTCCTCGTAGAGCACCGTATAGGTATACTCCGAGGTGCTTGGTTCTCCCTTCTGCGTGCCTTCGAGCACCAAATCTCCGCCTTCAGGGATCGGATCCGCCCGGTCAAATCCCGTTACGTTTCCTTCCTCATCGACGACCGGGCTGCCTCCGACGAGGGTTACCTCTCGGATCACGTAATTCTTAAAGTCCGTTACCAGCCTGGGGAAATACCAGTACAGCGTTTGCGGCTTCGCGTCAAACACCAGCTGCTTCACCGTACCTTCTACGAGGGTAAGGTCCTCCTCTTCGCCCTCTTCGCTGTGATCGATGAATACTGCAAAGTACGTCGGTTCGCGGCTTTCCATGAAGTCCGCGTCGGACCACACTTTTTTGACGCGCAGTCCCCAGCCCTTGATGTTGCAGATATCCACATGGGGATCCGGATCTTCCGGCGTTTCTCTTGCAACGACAGTGTCTACAACACCGTCTCTCTGTTCCGTCGAATAGTCCTCCCCGTTATACTTGTATTTCTGGAACGAGTAGCCGTCGGGCATTTCACCCGCGCGTTCCTCTATTTTAAACTTCGTGCCCGCCAGCATGTTCCTGAGCTCTACCACATGGTCCGCCGGGACCTTCGCAATCGTACCGTAAATGGACGTCGTAAAACTGATAGAATGGATCAGCTCGGGGGGCACCTCATCGTAGTCCTTCACCCCGATGGAGACAAATCTGCTGCTCGCAGCGTCCCATCTGCAGTAATTCCCATCCGCATCCCTTACATGGTAGGTGTAAATATAAGCCGAATCCAGCTCGTCATATTCCGACGCCAGATACAGTCGGAAGGTGAACGGCGTCTGGTCCAGTTCATAGGGGATCTCTGTCGTGCCGTCTTCCTTGAATAGCTTCTTGGTGATCGTCACTGTGCGGAGCGCGTCCGGATCGACTTCGTTGTCATATTTCACCCTTGCGCGCTTATCCGTCGTGTCGTACCCGATGCCAAAATCCCGACGATTGGCGGGATAGGCGGAAGCCGGATGGCCGGCGTCCGTCGTACCGGCAAGCTGGGATCCGTTGGCCGTCACTGTTTTGAACACGTCCGTGTTTATGCCGCACTCGATGATCCTGTATTCGGCCGCTTCCTCAGGGAGCTTGATCTCGGCTGTCTCGCCGGCTTTGAGCAGGAACACGTCGTCGTAAGTGATATCGCCTACCACGAATTCTTCAATGTGCGACACATCCTGGGTCGTGTTCTTGTAGATCACATAGCCCTCAGCGGCATCTTCGCCGGCGTAGGGAACATATTCCATACGCTTCTCTGTTCCGTCCTCTGTCTTATACAGGATCTGGAACGCGAAGGCGGACAAGACGGATTCCGTGGTATCTACGCCGGAGAGTTCCTTGCTCAGTTCCACTGTTCCGGGTTTGACGGATGCCAGGTTGAACCGCATGTGGAGGTTGGACGCGCCGGCGCCTCGCTCCATGTAGAAGATGCGCATCGTGTGCGTAGAGTACTCGGGGAAGATCCACTGTCCGGCGTCGTTCTGTATGAACAGATCCGCCACATGGGCCTCGGCTTCTGCCTGTGTGTGGCCTCGCTTTTTGTAGTTTTTGATAAACAGATCTCTGAGCGTCGTATCCGTCCCGTTGACATTGACTTCGCCGGTGCTGAAGTTGACTTTGCCCGGAACGGCGCTGTGGATGCCGCCGAGGTCGATGACCAGCTCGCCGTCCACATACAGCCAGAAGTCGTCGTCTCCGGTGAACTCGAAGATAATGTCATGTCCCCAGTCGTCCTTGCCGTTGGGCGTCTGCGTGAAGGAAGCTTCCAGTTCCATGGCGAAGTAACTGTCAACCTTCTGGCCGTCATGCTCAATGGAATACAACTGCTCGTATTTTCTGGGATCTCCGTCGGGGAGGTAGTCATTCTCCGACGAAGCCGTCGTGGCATAAAGGTTCTTTTTATTTACTGAGGCAAAATAGCCCGCCTTGATCGTATTGAACGGCAGGAACTGCCCGTGCTGTAGAGTAAATCTGCCGCCGCTGGAGTCATAAGTGGCCAGCTCTTTGTAGACTGTAAAGTCAGTGCCATTTAGCGTCGCAAAGTTCTGCGCGCTGTCGTATTCAAAGTAGCCGGTGCCGTTGTAGGTGTCCTGCAGGAACAGGTGGTTGACTTCCGTGGCGCCGCTATACAGTACTTTAAGCGAGCCGCCGGCCGCTGTCGGGTACCCGTTCGCGCCAATGTCTGTGGAGAGGAGTCCCTGATGAAGGACCGTGCCCATTCCGCCCTGGTCATTGCCAAGGAAATCACTCATCTCTTTTCGGGTGGCGATATCGATCAGCCTCATCTTGATGCCGTACATGTTGTTGTCCACCGTCGGCACGGTCGTCGGCTCGTCGTCTACGTTGATCTCCACCATCTCGGCAAAATAGAAATCCGACAGTCCGTCCAGCCTCGAGTGGGACTCGATCTGATCGCCTACAGCTTTCAGTCCGACGTAAGAGTAATACTCTTCGTCCCAGGCCATGATCGTCGTATAGTAGCGCCCTTCCTTTCTTCCGTTCAGGTTGATACCGATGGTGTCATCAGAGAGGATCTGGGCCCCCGTGACCTGCGGCGCTAAATAACACTCCCCATACTCGTTATAGAGTTCATAGTAATAGTTCGGGTCGTCAGTGCCTTCCCAGTAGTATTCCACGAAATCCCAGAGCAGCGTATTGACTGCGTCGCCTGTCCACTCGATCCTGTCGCCGCTCTCAAAGACCCGCTTAAGCTTGCCTTCATGGTCGATCGCGTAGAATTCGTATTTCTTCGTCTCTTCATTCCAGACGCGGGTGTAGACGATGACTCTGGAGCCGTTCGTCAGATTCGGATCGGAAACGCTGATCTTTTCCGCCGAATAGGTCCTTATATACTCTGACGTGAGTTCGGAGAGCTCGACCAGATACAGCCACTCTCTGCCGACTTCGCCGCCGATCGAATAACCCTGATCCGTACTGCCGGAAAAAGTAAGTGTCCTGTTTCCGGATGCAAGACAGATCTGTGTGCTGCGGGCACCTGCTCCCGGTATGACCCTGATCTCGCAGGAACTGTCTGTCTCCGATACGAGCGAAGGGCCGTTCTCTCCGATCCGCAGGTATTTGGTGCTTCCGTCCACAACCGTTGAGAGCAGATACCGGTCCCCGCTGATCCAGCGGAACGTCCACATGGAAATGTCGCTGTCATTGGGCACGAACAGCTGGTCCGAATAGTTCGAGGTGGACATGACCGTCATGGACTTGGCTTTTAAGGTGCTGTAGCCCTGCGCGGTGACATCCCCTTCTTCCGCCATCAGCCCTCTTCCTGCGACGCCGCCTTCCCAGTTCATGAAGCCGTAGGTCTTTCCATCCAGTTCGTACGGATCCTTGTCGGCGTCAGCGTAGTACCAGATGTACATATTATTGTTGACATCGCTTGAAGAATTGTAACTGCAGAAACGGGTTCCGTTCGCACCGCCCTGCATGTTGATATACCATACTCCGTTGTTGAACGTAAATCTTTCGCTGTCGACCTTTACCGTAAAAGCCGTCGCGCCTGCTGCAGCCGCATCCGCCCCGTTACGGAGGAGAAGGCTGTTGTTGTTCTCGTTTCTTACGTATTGCCTTGTCGTGCCGTCATCCGCATAGCAATAGAGATAAAACTGGTTTGACGTCCCGATCCTCTCGAAGTAGTAAAGTGCCGCATTGGCAGCCGGATAGTTCTGTGCGGGCTTCGTCTTGCCGATTCCCATTCTGGAGCTGTTCCCGTCGCGGGTATTCCTGAAATAATAGCCGTCGACGTGGCCCATATACAGCCCCATGCTGCCGAGCTCCGCCAGTTCGTCGATCGAAGTGACGTGAAACCAGCCTAAGGGGACGGATTCCGGACCTGCTACGATCGCATAGGCGGAGAAGCCGTCCGTTGTGAAGCTGATCGCGTCGCCGTCGACGTCAATGCCGATCTGCTCCGGTGTGCCGGCGGCAGCGATGGTGTCGGCGTCTGCCACGGGGGCCCTCTTGGGCGTCGGATCCTCCGCAAAGTGTACGACTTTCATGTCGTCCGCCTCTGCGTCGCACTCGTCCATGTCTTCCAGCTCGATCTTCACATCTACGCTGCTGCCCCTGGCAGGCTGGATCCTCTCACCGTCTTTGGCAATACTGATGTCAAAGAACCGCGCATAGCGAAGCACGCACTCATCGATTCCGAGCGCTTCTTTGGTCCTCTGCTCGAGGATCTCGTATGCAGTGGGCTCATCATACGCCCCTTCTTCCTGCAGGATCTCCGTGACTTCCAGCTCCGCGTCCGCCGGGATCCCGGTGTCGCTTCCGAATGTCACGGTTATTTTGTAATTATGGCCGTCGCTTGCAAGGACCTTCTTTTCGATCGTCGTTCCCACGATGCCGTAGACCGAGAACTGCTCCGCGGCGAATTCGACCGCTTCTACAGCCTGTTCCGTCACAGTCTTCTCGGACTCCAGGATCTCCGGTTTCTCTTCTCCGCCGTTCTCCTCGTCCTTTGCAAAGTGGATCGCCTCAATTTCCGCGTTCTCGTCGACTTCGACCGCGGTCTCGTACTCGATCCTGACCTTGACCTCGCCCTGCGGCTCGATCTGCGCGCCCTCATAGATAAAGGAGATGTCGTAGAAATTCGCGAACGACATGGTCGTGTACTCGTCGTACTTCTCCTGCACCTGCTCGAGAGCTCTTTCGTAGTACTCTTCGTAGGCTTCCGGATCACTGTCTTTCGTGATCTCCCTGACCTGAAGTTCCACACCGACGGGCAGTTTCGCTGTTTTGTCAAAATTCACAACGACCTTGTACGTCTCTTCCTCATCGCTGTAAACCAGCTCTGTCTCTTCGGTGATCAGTTCAGTCTCCGCGGGGACTGCGGTCGCAGCCGTGGAAGCCTCCTCAGCATCCGCTGCCGTTCCGGCTTCGCCGGATCCTTCAGCGCCGTTCCTATCGTCAGAGTCGCTGTCGGCTTCTTCCGCGTAAGCAGCGGCATTGCCTTCTCCCGCGTCCTCTTCGCTGTCTTCGTTTCCGCCTTCCGCAGATGCGTCGTCGTACACTTCATCTGAAGCGTCCTCTTGACCGGGATCTGCGGCATCGTTTCCGTTGCCCGCGCCACCGTCGTCCACATCTTCACTGCTGTTGTCTGTGTCGCCCGCGCCGCTGTTCTCCGCATCGTTCCCGCTATTGCTGTCTCCGGGATCAGCGTTATGATCCGCGGTCTCATCATCCTCCTCGCCTGTGTCATCGCTCTCTTCCGCAACTGCGGCATTTCCTCCGCCCTTGTCAGGCTCCCCTCTGTCAGTGTTGCTTGCGCTGTACACTGTTTTGAATACGGGGTCCTGCGCCGCGCGGCTTTTGTCAAGCGTGATCGCGGGAAGGATCATGGCGTACGTGGTCACAAAAACGACGATTGCGGATAGCACAAAGACTACGCGCCGCCATCTTCTTGATCTTCTATTAAATTCGATAAATTGTGCGATCAATCTATCAAATAATCTCAATGTTTTACCCCTGTATTTCGACTACCGTTGCCGGCAGATAATGTGTCGTGACTTTTACATTCTTTTACAGGGTACATTATAAGCGTTACTTTTCCATCGCAAAAGACACTATTGTTAATTTTTTATGTCTTTTTTTTACGATGGCTTTCCGAGGGCCAGAGTCTGCCGCAGCGCAGCGGGAAATGCCGCAAAAAAAAGGCCGCCGGCATGTGCCGACGGCTCCTTATGACCTATAACAGATCCTTGTAGATCTCCCTTTTTGACACGCCCCGGTCCGCCGCCACCTTCTTCATGGCTTCTTTGCGGCTGAGCCCCTGCGCGGTATACATTTCCATGTGCTCTTCCAGCGACATCTCCCCAAAGGCCTGCCGCTTCTCCTCCTCCAGCTGCGCCCGGTCTGCGCCTGCGAGCACGAGCACATACTCGCCCCGCGGCTCATTTTCCTCATAATACGCGATCGCCCCCAAGAGCGTCATCGGCAGCGCCTCCTCGAACCGCTTCGTGAGCTCTCTGCACAGCGTGATCCGCCGGTCGCCGAGATTCTCATACAGTTCCTGCAGAGTTCCGCGCAGGTGATGCGGCGCCTCGTACAGGATCGTCGTGCGCTCCTCCCTCTGCAACCCTGCCAAAACATACCTTCGCTCCTTCTTTTCCGACGGCAGAAAGCCCTCAAAGCAGAACCTTCTCGCAGGCATCCCCGACATCGTCAGTGCGGTGATCAGAGCGCACGCGCCGGGCAGCGAAGTCACGCGGATCCCCTGCTCGATACACTTTGCGGCGATCACTTCGCCCGGATCGGAGATCGCGGGCGTTCCCGCGTCCGTCACCAGCGCGATCGAAGCCCCTCGCCGGAGCTTTGCGATCAGTTCGTCCGCCTTGTCGTACTTGTTGTACTCGTGGTAACTGGTGAGCGGCTTTTTGATGTCAAAGTGGTTGAGCAGGCGCAGCGTGTTGCGCGTATCCTCCGCGGCGATCAGGTCCACTGCCCGCAGGGTGCGCAGGACGCGCTCTGTGATGTCGCCCAGATTGCCGATCGGCGTTGCGCAAAGATACAGCGTGCCCGGAATCACATCGCCTGACGGCTCCCCGGATCCCTGTGCCGCCTCACTGATCTCTTCTATACTATTATCAAAACTATTATCAAAATCAGTATCCGTATACCTCATAGATCTCCTCCGTGTACACTCCCGGCTCCTTGTAGACAATCAGCGGCTTCTCTACCGAGAGCCGCGGACGCCCTCCCCGCACGCAGTCCAAAAGGACCATGTTCGGTTCCCGGTCCACATAAGGATATACGAGCCGCATGCGCTTGGGCTCCAGCCCGTGATCCCGCAGCGTCGTCATGATCTCCGCGAGCCGGAACGGCCTGTGCACGAGATAAAAGTGTCCTCCCGGCTTCAGCAGCCTTTCCGCAGCGTGCGCCACATCCTCAAATTCGCACAGAACCTCGTGACGGGCGATCGCTTTCGGGCTCTGAGGGTTTTGAAGCCCATGGCTCTTTATCATGTAGGGCGGATTGCATGTCACTATGCCAAAAGAAGCAGGCGCAAAGATTGCGTCTGCCTCCCTGATATCGCCTTGCACGATCCGGATCCTGTCTTCCAGCCGGTTCATTTTCACGCTCCGAAGCGCCATTTCAGCGCTGTCGGGCTGTATTTCCAGCCCTGTCAGGGTCCTGCAGTCCGATTTCGCAGACATAAGGAGCGGGATGATCCCCGTTCCGGTCCCCAGGTCCAGCAGGTCTTCACCTGACATCGGCCGGCTGCCGATCCCATCCTGAACGAATCCGGTGAGCAGTACCGCATCCATGCCAAAACAGAATCTCGCCGGATCCTGGATGATCCTCAGTCCGCTCCGCTGCAGGTCGTCGACTTTCTCCCCCGGCTTAAGAAATTGTGCGTCGTCGTGCATTACTACCTCTGTCACATTTCGGTCTGATTGTTGTTCCTGCGGCGGTTGTTCCGGTTGCCGCGGTCTTCGCGATTACCGCGGTCCTGTCGGTCTCCTCTTTCTTCACGGTTACCGCGGTCCTGGCGGTCTCCTCTGTCTTCACGGTTACTGCGGTCTTGGCGGTCTCCCTTATCTTCGCGGTTGCTGCGATTGCCGCGGTCCTTCCGGTCGCGCGAGGGCTGGCGCTCCTGGTTTTCAAGGCGCTCAAGTTCCTGGACCTCCTTGGGATCCGCACTGTCCTTGCGGCTACGGTTGCCGCCGCGGCGGCGCCTGCGAAGGATCGTGATATCATCGACGTGATACTCGTGATATTCTTTTTCGTCGTCCACTTCCACGAGGATACGAACTGTCTGGCGAAGAACATTGACGCTCTCCACCTGGCCGCTGAGGCCGTCTTTACCCTGGACTTCGTCGCCGACTTTCGGAAGAGTGCGGTTCAGCTCTTCGTAGGTATCCGCCTCGTTTTTGAGGCAGCACATCAGACGGCCGCAGACGCCGGAGATCTTTCCGGGATTGAGTGAGAGATTCTGCTCTTTTGCCATCTTGATCGAAACCGGAATAAAATCGCTCATCCAGGTGTGGCAGCAGAGAGGCCTGCCGCAGATTCCGTAGCCACCCAGTATTTTGGTCTCGTCGCGTACGCCGATCTGGCGCAGCTCGATGCGGGTGCGGAAGACGCTGGCAAGGTCCTTGACCAGATCGCGGAAATCCACACGCCCGTCGGCAGTAAAATAAAACAGCACTTTGCTGTTGTCAAACGTATACTCCGCGTTGATGAGCTTCATTTCGAGGCCGTGATCGCGGATCTTCTCCTGGCAGATGCGGTAGGCTTCCTTCTCCTTCGCGCGGTTGCGAAGCTCTGTCTCAGTATCCTCGGGAGTCGCCACGCGGATGACCTCCTTGAGGGGCTGGGGGACCTTGGCGGCGCAGACTTCCATCGGGATACCGACAACAGTACCGTACTCGATGCCGCGGACTGTCTCGACGATGACATGGGCGCCATGGTGGATCTCCCACTCGCCGGGATCAAAGAAATAGACCTTTCCTGCCGTACGGAAACGGACGCCGATCACGCGGATCTTGGCGTCGGGGCAGACCGGGATCTGCTGTATCTCATCAGGCCTGTCTTCCTCAGCCGGTTTCTCTTCAGCGGCGGGCTGCTCATATGCAGACGCAGTTTCTTCTACATTAGGGGCTTCCTGTTCTGAGGCCTTCGCTTCGGCGGCAGACTTCGCTGCTGAAGCGGCTTGCAGTTCTGTCAGAGAAGCCTTGAGCAACTCGTCCTGCTCTGTCAGCGTAGCCTGCGCCGCCAGAATCGCCTGAAGCTCCTCCTCTGTAACAGAAAGCTCACCCTCCTTGGGCACCGGTGCAGCATTCAAAGCAGCCTCCTGAGCGGCCTCCGATACAGCTTCTGCTTCTTCGTGCTCTGCTACGGCTTTGGCAAGAGCGTTCGCGCCCGCGGCTGCCACTGCTTCCGCCCTGCGCGCCTCCTGTCCGGCGACCTCGAGGATCTCGACCTCTTCTGTGCTAACTATGATCTCTGTATGCTTAATGATATCCATTGTATTTCCTTACCCTGTACTATATGATTACGCCGTCCGCCGGCGGTACTCCTCCCTGATCTTCAAAAGAAGGATCTCAAAGACCGCGTCCGCCGCGACATTGGACTTAAGGCGTCTCGCTGCCGCGTCGATCTGATCGAGGATCTCGCCGAGCTGCCCGTATCCGAGCAAACCTGCGGCTTCTATAATATACTGTATATCTTCCTTAAAAATCAAGTTTTCACTTTCCTGCGCACTCCGATACAGTAATACATCCCTGAACCACATCATGAGGAACGTCAGGAACGCGTCTCTTCTTGCGGGATCGATACCCGACGAGAACTCGCTGATCTGCTGCGCGTCCACTCTCGCGATGCGGGTCAGAAATCCCACCGTATTATCGCGCAGCTCGAGGAAATCGCGGTCATCCACAAGCAGGAGCGCCTGCCCGGGGTTACCGCCCGAGAACCGTGCGAGCACCTTTGCCTGCTCGGAAGACAGGCCTTTTTCCCGCTGCAGATATTCCGCGATCTGATTCTCTTCCACCGCCCGGGTCTGCAGCACAACGCACCTGCTCAGGATCGTCGGCAAAAAAGTGCTCACCCCGTTTGCGATCAGCAATATGACCGCGTATTCCGGCGGTTCTTCCAATGTCTTAAGAAGGGCATTCTGAGCCTGGACAGTGAGTTTCTCCGCATCGGGCACGATATAGATCTTGTGGGCATTGGCATATGGCCTGATCTGAAGGTCCGCACGCATGCGGCGGATCTCGTCGATGCCTATACTGTTCGGCTTAGCGTGGGTGACGGTGATGATATCCGGCTGGTTGCCGCTCTCCGCCTGCATGCAGGAAAGACACTTTCCGCAGGGTTCCGGGTTCTCTGCCTGCCGGTTCTTTGTCTGTATATTCTCCGCCTGCAGGTTCTCGCACTGAAGCGCAGCCGCGAAGATCGAGGCGATTGTCTTCCGTCCTGAGCCTGCGTCTCCGCTCAGAATATAGGCATGCGAAATACTGCCCGTCCGCAGGGCATTGTAGAGATGTTCGATGATGGCCTTCTGGCCGATAATATCAGAAAATTTCTTCACATCATCTCCAACAGGTACTCTTTGATCTCCTGTTTACAGCGCGCAAGGTCGTTGTTCTCAAACCGCCTGGTGATGCCCGCCGCCGCGAGGCGTTCCTCCGAAAAGTCATCGCAATCAGCGAGGAAGCGGCGGCAGAATTCTTTATATTTTGGCATCTTTTCAGCGCGCTCGCGATTGAGGGCCCTCTGCAGGCGCTCTCCGTCTTCTACCTCGACATAAACCGGCACGACACGGTCAGCCCCATAATAATCGCGCAGCGCGAGATAGGATTCCAGCGTCCCGATGAGGAGCGTGCTGTGGTCTTCGAGGTCGATCTGTCCGTCGTCCGCAGTAAAATAGTACCACGGACCGTGCACCGTCTCGTAGCAGCGCGACTCAATGACGCGGCCGGCCCGCTCCAGCGCACGGAAATCCTCTACCGTATAAAAGTTATACTCACGGCCATTCTCTTCACCGGCACGGATCGGGCGGGTCGTACAGGGAACGAGGCTCTCAAAGGGGAGATCTCCATCACTGAGCAGCATTTTATACAGCGTATCTTTGCCGGTTCCGCTCTTCCCCATTATGCAGAAAATTTTGTGCGCCCTGCTCTCTCGCATCACTCAACACCTCCGCGGTTTTGCGCCGGAACTACCATCCGGACTTTATTATAACACAGCCCGGAAATTTGTGACCACTATCCGGCACGCCCCGGCGGCTGTTAGGAACGGATACTGAGAAAAGCCCCTGCCGGAGTTTCATCCGGCAGGGGCAGCTTTACAATTCAGATCTGTCACCCATTATGAAATTACCATACTTCGACCACTCGTGTCATATTGGTGTTACCCGCGACGCCGAGCGGGACGCCCGCCGTCAGGACAACATTGTCTCCCTTTTTCACGAATCCGGCTTTCTTGGCGGCGTCGACCGCTGCGTCAAAGAGCATCTCTTCCCTGTCTTCCTGCGGAATGTTAAGCGGATAGACATCAAAAAGAATATTCATCTGGCATGCCACCGACTCGCTGATCGTGCATGCGATGATCGGGCAGCTGGGCTTATATCTGGACAGCCTGTTCGCTGTAAAGCCCGAGATCGTAACCGTGATGATCGCGGCAGCCTTGATATGGCCGGCCACTGTGCAGGTCGCATGCGAGATCGCAGTCGTGATATCCGTCATATCGTCGTCGAATTCCTTCATGCGACGCCTGTAGTGGATGTCGGACTCGGCGCGGGTCGCTATTTTGGCCATTGTCTTCACGGCTTCTTCGGGATACGCGCCTGCGGCTGTCTCGCCGGAGAGCATGATCGCGGTCGTCCCATCGTAAATCGCGTTCGCGACGTCGGTCGCCTCCGCGCGCGTGGGGCGGGGATTCTTCATCATGGAATCCAGCATCTGGGTCGCCGTCACAACGATCTTGCCCATCTGGTTAGCCAGTTTGATGATGCGCTTCTGGATGACCGGGACGTCTTCGAGCGGAACTTCCACGCCGAGGTCGCCGCGCGCCACCATGACGCCGTCCGCCGCTTCAAGAATCTCCTGGATGTTATTGACGCCCTGGACCGACTCTATTTTGGCAATGATCTTCATGCGGCTGTTATTGGCCGTGAGGATCTCGCGGATCTCCTGCACGTCTTTGGCTGTGCGCGTAAAAGAAGCGGCGATGAAATCGTAGCCCATGCGGCATCCGAATTCGATATCTGCGCGGTCCTGTTTGCTGATGAAAGGCATCGACAGGTCAGCACCGGGGAGGTTCACGCCCTTGTGGTTGGAAACGGGGCCTCCGTTGATGACCGTGCAGGTCACATCGATGTCCGTCTTCGAGTCAACACGCAGGCCGATCAGGCCGTCGTCGATCAGGATCATGCCGCCAACCGCGACATCCGACGGAAGATCCTTGTAGGTGACAGACGCTTTGGTCGCGTCGCCCATGATCTCCTCCGTTGTAAGGGTAAACGTCTGGCCTCTCTCAAGGATGACCTTGCCGCCCTCAAAATCGCGCAGCCGGATCTCGGGACCTTTGGTGTCGAGAAGGGTCGCGACCGGAACCCCAAGTTCGCGGCGAAGACGAACGACCCTGCGGAACTTCGCTTCGTGCTCCTCATGGGTGCCGTGAGAAAAATTGAATCTCGCCACATTCATGCCGGCGGCAATGAGCTTACGGAGCATCTCCTCGCTCTCGCTCGCAGGACCTATCGTGCAGATGATCTTTGTCTTACGCATCTTGTATTATTCCTCCTTCCGGATCGGCAAAAACAAACACTGTGGAAAGCATCGGCTTATAAGTTGTCCGTACTGTAATAGTATAGCACTGCGCAGGAAAATTGTGGATGGGGAGTTGCGGGGGATCCTGTATTTGATGGGCTAAGTGAACGGATCCTGTATAGAAAGGAGCGGCCGCCTCACGGCGGCCACCCCATACATTGCTTCACTTCTGCACTTCCTCGATAAGGCTCATGATGATCGGAATCGCGTCAGTCTGATGACTGGCTTTCATGGCCTTCTGATATTTCGCGCGGTTGTTATAGAGATCCACCGCTTTCCCGACAATGAGTTCCGGCGCCTTCTCGTCCTCAAGGACCTCGCTGAAGCCCTGCTCGGCAAAAGAATTCGCGTTCAGGATCTGGTCGCCGCGGCTTCCTTTGGTCGGCAACGGAATAAGAAGGCTCGGTATGCCCAGCGCAAGGATCTCACAGATCGCGTTAGCGCCTGCACGAGAGACCATAATGTCGGCAGCCGCGAAGAGGTGCCGCAGGTCTTCTTTGACATACTCGAACTGGCGGTATCCCTCGACACCTTCAAGCGATGTGTCGAGATTTCCCTTTCCGCAAAGATGAACGATCTGGAACGTCTTTAAAAGCTCGTCCAGGTTTCCGCGCACCGCGTTGTTGACCGAGACTGCGCCCTGACTTCCCCCCATTACCATCATCACAGGTTTCCCGTCGCTGAACCCGCATAGCAGGAGGCCCTTCTCGCGCTCGCCCGTGAACAGCTCGCCGCGGATCGGCGTTCCTGTGAGCACCGCCTTATCTGCCGGCAGCATCGCCAGCGTCTCCGGAAAATTGCAGCAGATCTTGCTGGCCGACGTGAAACACAGCTTGTTCGCAAGTCCGGGCGTCATGTCGGATTCGTGAATGACGCATGGTATTCTGAGTGAGGCGGCTGCGTGTACAACGGGCACGCTGACAAAACCGCCCTTTGAGAAGACGACGTCCGGTCTGTTTTTCTTGAGAAATCTGCGGGCTTCGCGGAATCCGTGGAGTACGCGGAACGGGTCCGTGAAATTCTTAACGTCAAAATACCTCCTGAGCTTCCCTGTTGAGATTCCCACATAAGGCAGTCCGAAATCGGCGATGAGGCTCTTCTCGATCCCATTCTTGGAGCCGATGTAAGAGATCTCGTAGCCGGCTTCACGAAGATACGGAAGGAGCGCGATGTTCGGCGAGACGTGTCCGGCGGTACCTCCGCCGGTCAGGACGATTTTTTTGGGGACGTTTTTTTGGGGAACGTTTTTTTCATTAAGTGAGTTTTCCATGGAGCCTCCCATACAGGTAGTACTTACTGTCCGATCGCTTTCTTGAGCGCCTTGGCCAGCTGGTCAGGGCAGGATGTCCTCTTGAATCCGCAGCGGATCCCCTCGATCTTCGGTATCACATCTTCCGCGCGGCAACCGGTAACGAGCTTGCTGATTCCCTGCAGGTTGCCGTTGCATCCGCCTGTAAAGCTTACTTTCTGAATGACATGGTTCTCGTCCATTGCGATATCGATCATCGAGGAACAGGTTCCGGTAGTTTTATACTTCATTCTGAATATTTCCTTTCTTTGTGAATCATACTCTTCTCATCCTGCTCCGCCGGGTGAAAGAGAAGTTTAGATTATTCTAGCAGAAACCTGCGGGTTTTTCCACTGAGGGAATGAACAGCAAAATCCCCCGAACGCCAAACAGCGCGCGGGGGATTTCTCACTTCCAATAAACGAATTCACCCCGCTCTTTAGAGCGAAGCGGCTCGTCTTATTACTTGCTCAGATCCACACTGCGGATGATCTTACGCAGCGGCAGGACGGACTTCGGATTGACGGACAGCTCGTCTACGCCGGCGCGCAGGAACCACTCAGTCAGGGTCGGGTCTGCGCCGAGCTCGCCGCAGATACCTACCCAGATGCCGTGCCTGTGACCTGCCTCGACGGTCATCTGGATCGCCTTGAGGACTGCCGGATGATGCGTGTCGGAGAATCTCTCCAGCTTCGCGTTCTGGCGGTCGATCGCGCAGAGATACTGTGTCAGGTCGTTGGTGCCCAGTGAGAAGAAATCAACTTCTTCAGCCAGGTCGTCCGCAACGAGAACTGATGCGGGAGTCTCGATCATGATACCGAGCTCATACTTGCCAATCTTGTAACCTTCCTTGATCAGCTCTGCCTTGCACTCCTCGAGGATCGCCTTCGCCTCAACAAGCTCCCACTTGCTGATGATCATCGGGAACATGATTCCCAGATTGCCGTATGCGGATGCGCGAAGAAGCGCTCTGAGCTGTTTCTTGAAGAACGGCTTCCTGGTAAGGCAGATACGGATCGCTCTGAAGCCAAGCGCGGGGTTCTCTTCCTTGTCAAGGTTCATATAGTCGATCGTCTTGTCCGCGCCGATATCGCAGGTACGGATAACGACCAGCCTGGGAGCCAGAGTCTCAACAACGCGCTTGTAAGCCATGAACTGCTGCTCTTCTGTCGGCTCCTCTTTGCTGTTGAGGTAGACGAACTCGGAGCGGAACAGGCCTACGCCTTCTGCGTCATTTTCATTGACAGCGCCCAGATCGGAAGGACCGCCGATGTTCGCATAGACGCGTACGCTCCTGCCGTCGATCGTCGCGCTGGGTTTGCCCTTGAGTTCCTGAAGAAGCGCCCACTTCTTGACGTCTTCGTCGTGCTTCTTTGTCAGAGTCTCGAGCAGATCCGCCGTAGGCTCAATATAGACGCAGCTGTTATAACCATCAAGGATCGCCATCTTGCCATCCCAGCTGTCATCGATCTCTTTGCACTGGATCAGTGAAGGCAGGTTCATGGAGCGGGCAAGGATCGCGGTGTGGCTGTTGGAAGAGCCTTCTCTCGTGATCATGCCCAGAAGAAGGGACTTGTCAAGCTTGACTGTCTCCGAGGGAGCGAGGTCCTCAGCAACGAGGATCGAGGGCTCAGTGCCCTGCATGCTGCTCGCGTCATTGCCCATCAGGAAGTCGAGAACGTCAGTCTCAACATCGAGAAGGTCCGCGCTTCTGGCTCTCATGTAAGGGTCGTCCATCTCTGCGAACATCTGCGCATACTCGTCAAAAGCGGTCTTTGTCGCATATTCCGCACTTCTCTTCTGGCTTGTGATGATCTCCTTAGCTGCATCCTGAAGATCCTCGTCCTCGAGCATCAGCTGGTGTGCCTCAAAGATGCCTGCACTCTCTTCGCCGGCGTCTCTCTTTGCCTTCTCGTACAGAACGCCCTGCTGATCGATCGCCTTCTGGACCGCTTCTTCGAAGCGCGCAAGTTCCTTATCGACATCCTCAACAAGACCCATATTGATGTCATAGGTAGGAGCTTTGTAGATCTTGATCTTTCCGATACCGATGCCGTTCAGAATACTTTTACCTGTTGCAACTATCATTCTTTATTACCCTCCTTGTCAAAATAAAGAGCGGCTGTCCGGTATTCCCGAACAGCCACACTCATCAATTCGGCAGAATTAGAAGTTCTCTTTCAGGAATTTCTCGATTGCTGCTGCGCAGGCTTCTTCATCATCGCCATCGACCTGAACAATGATCTCGTCGTTCTGCTTGACGGCCATGCCCATAAGAGCAAGGAGCTTCCTCATATCGCAGCTCTTGTCACCCTTCCAAACAGTGATCTTGGAGGTATATTTCTTAGCCTCTTTTACAAGGACACCAGCGGGACGAGCGTGGATTCCAAGGGGATCTGTAACTGTGAATTTGATTTCTTTCATGGCGTTTCTCCTTTTAACATTTATATGTGTTTTTTTCCGAAATCCGCCTCGCAGACCCCGGATGACTACCATTATTATACTACAAAAACTGTGATAAAAAAGAGTCCCAAATTAGATTTTATACAAATTTAACCTGAGACTCTTAACCTATTTAACATTTTTGTCAAAACACTGTTCGCCCCCGTATCTGTGTCAGAAAAGGGCTCTTCACTGTCTTGTCAGTTTCGCTCCGGATCACTCAGCGTCAGCGCCAAGCTTGACATCCGAGAAGTCGTCGGAGTTGGTCAGAAGGACAACGACACAATCCGGGTGGTTGGCCTTCTTGATGGCCTCGCGGTCGAATGTCATGATGAGCTGGCCTGCCTTGACCTTGTCGCCCTCAGCGACCAGATCCTCGAAGCCTTCACCGTTCATCGCGACTGTGTCGACACCGACGTGGATCAGGACTTCCATGCCCGCCTCGTTCGCAATGCCGATCGCATGCTTGGAATCAGCAACGGATGTGATCTCGCCATCGAAAGGAGCAAAGACAACGCCCTCAGTGGGATTGATGCCTACGCCTTCGCCGAGAACGCCGGAAGCAAACGTGTCATCCGGAATGGCTGCCTGCTCAACAATAGAGCCGACTGCGGGAGCGATGACCTTGCCTGCGTTGCAGCTGATGACTGCATTGGTGGGAGCTGTCACCTGAGGAGCAGGAGCTGCTGCTTTCTTCTTGGGCTCTTCTTCCTTCCAGATCACGTTCGTGATCGCGAATGCAAGGCCGCCGGAGATAGCCAGAACGATCGTGTAAAGCAGAGCGTTGTTGATGGTCAGATAGCCGGGGATACCGGTCACGCCGTAAGCGGAAGCGCCGATTCCCATGAATGCCGCTACGAGTGCGCCTGCCGCGCCGCCGATCATACCTGCGACGAAGGGCTTGAAGAAGCGCATGTTCACACCGAAGATCGCGGGCTCAGTGATACCGAGTGCTGCGGACATGGAGGAAGGGATAGCAACAGCCTTGGTCTTCTGGTTCTTGCACTTGATACCTACTGCAAGGCAGGCGCCGAACTGTGCGAAGTTCGCCGCAGATGCGATAGGCATCCAGGTGTTGAGGCCCTTGGAAGCAAGCATGCCGGCCTCGATGACGTTGTACATGTGGTGCAGACCCATGACAACGGTCGCGGGATAGATAGCGCCCATGACGCAGGAGCCGATCGGGTTGGAAACGAGCTTCTCCGCGCCGGAGAGAACGAGTGTCTCAAGACCGGAGAAGATGGGGCCGATAATGGTGAAGGTCACCAGTGCGGTAACCAGGACCGTGGTCAGAGGAGTCACGAACAGGTCGATCATTTCCGGTACTACCTTGTGCAGCTTGGCTTCAAGCTTGGACATAAACAGTACCGCCAGCATGACCGGAATAACGTGTCCTTGGTAACCCAGCTGGTTGATCTGGCCGAGCGTGTAGTTCTCGGTGATCTTGATGTGGCCGAACAGATACCATACATCGTAGCCGTTCGCGGCGTTCCAGCCGTTGGTCAGAGCGGAGTGGATCATCATCAGACCGATAACGGCGCCGAGGAAGATATTTCCGCCGAAAACTCTCGCCGCGGAGATCGCAACGATAACAGGCAGATACGCAAATGCGGTGTTCGCAGCCATATCCAGGAATGCGAACCAGTCGGTGTCGCCAAAGCCGAGGCCCGGGATCTTCGCCAGCGCTTCGACCAGACCCATCATAAGACCGGATGCAACGATCGCAGGCAGGATCGGAACGAATACGTCGCCGATGGGCTTGAGCAGACGGATGTACCAGGGCTGCTTTGCAGCAGCTGCCGCCTTGACGTCTTCCTTGGAAGCAGCGGACGCGCCTGTGATTGCCAGGAACTCGTCATAGACCTTGTTGACGGTGCCGGTGCCAATGATCAGCTGCAGCTGTCCGTTGGATTCGAACATGCCCTTGACGCCGTCGACGTTCTCGAGTGCTTCCTTGTTGACCTTGCCGTTGTCAGCGATGACAAGGCGCAGTCTGGTAGCGCAGTGTGCTGCTGATACAACGTTGGAGCCGCCTCCGATATTATCGGAGATCTCTTGGGCACACTTATGATAATCTAATGCCATAATGTTTCCTCCCTTTCAGATTACTTGTGAATGGCAGTCAATACTGAAAACGATTACAGTACTAACCATTTTATTTTAATTTAATATTTATTGTATGTAAATCGTGTTTTCTATTGAACTTACCACCGTCAATTTGTGCAATATGCTACAAGAGATCTCTATACGAGTCCCAGCTGCGCAAATGCCTTAGCCATTCCGTCTTCCTGGACAGAGGGACATACGATGTCGCTGATCTTCTTGAGCGCCTCGGCACCGTTTGCCATGCATACGCTTGTGCCGACCGTCTCTATCATCTCCAGGTCGTTCATGCTGTCGCCGAAACCGATCGTATCTTCCACCGGCACGCCGAGATATTCGCAGACCCTGAGGATCCCGCGCCCCTTGTCGTACTTGCGGTTGATCAGTTCTCCGTTGATGCATCTGTGGGCCGGATCCGTGATCTCCTGCACGACAAAGTTGTATCTGTCCTCCAGAACCTCTTTCGCCGGGTCCAGCTGTTCGGGATGCAGGCACATGATGACGACTTTGTAGGCCGGCGTGCCGTCGTACTCGCTCATCGGGCGGATGTGGAGGCTGCTGGCCAGCGCCTTTCGCCACCGCTCGATCTCGCTGTTTCCCTTGCCTTCCGGACCCGCGTTGCTCTCCAGGAAAGCCCCGAGGTTTTCATCGCCGAAAGCTCCGTCCCTGCATTCAACCGTGCAGAAAACTCCTGTCTCGTGGAGTTTTTGCACTGCCAGTTCCGACTCCTCCTTTGTCATCGGCATATCATAGATGACCTCATCTCCGACTGTGATATAACCGCCGGCACAGGCGACCACGCCATCGAATCCGTATTGCAGCAGCGGTGACAGCATTCCCGGATTTCTTCCCGAGCAGAGAAATACCTTATGTCCCTTCTTCTGCGCTGCAGCGATCGCCTTCAGCGCACTTTCCGGCGGCTCGTTGGAGCCCGGCATTGTGAGTGTTCCGTCGATATCTAAAAATACCAGTTTTTTATCCATGTGACTCCTTTCTGCCAGAATTCTGTCAAAACAGCGCCTCCGCCCCGTCTCAGATCGATCCCCTCTCAATGATCCTGTAACCCAGCATGAGGTGCTCTGCGAAGCGATCTTGGGAAAGAACCTGCCGGATACCGACACGAAGATCGGCCCCGTCGCCGGAAGTCCCCTCAGGTTCCTCCTCTCCGATGAGCCGCAGCAGCATACGCGCCGCCTCCGTTCCGCATCGCCTCTGGTACAGCCGCACCGTCGAAAGTTCCGGCTCGGATACCAGGTCTGCCCAGTTGTCGCCGACTCCCGCGATACTGACGTCCTCCGGGATCCGGCGCCCCTTCCTCTTGAGGGCTTTCATGGCGCCGTGTGCGATCACATCCGTGGCGCACATGACAGCGTCGATGTCAGGGTGCTCTGCAAGAAGTTCCAGCATCGCCTCGTACCCGCTCTCCGAATTGAAATCGGCGATCCGCCGCGGCACGTTGTCCGCATCAAGGCCCGCTTCCCTCAGCGCTTCCTGCATTCCCTCCCGGCGCAGCATCCCTGCCGCCTTATCTTCCTCAAAGACGCCGATATAGGCGATGCGCCTCCTGCCCTTTCTGATCATCAGCGACGTCATCTCCTTAACCCCGTTCTTGTCGTCGTGATAGACACAGGGCAATCCGTCAAACTTTTGGCCGGTGACCACGAGGGGCACTCCGCAATTTTCAAGAGAGAGCTTCTTGATGTCGCTCAGCGTCGTCGCCATGAGGATGATGCCCGCGACGCGGTTGCTCACCATCATTTCCAGATACTGGAGCTCTCTGTCCTTGCGCGCGTCGGAATAGCCGAGCAGCGTCAGATAATCCTTCTCCAGCAGTTCCTCCGCGATCCCGTCCATCAGCTGGTTGACAGACTCCGAAAAGATCCGGGGCACGATGATGCCGATCTGGCGCACTTTACCGGTGCGCATGGTCTTAGCCATCATGTTCGGGCGGTATCCCGTCTCTTCGATCGCGCGGGCGATCTTTTCTTTTTTCTCTTTGCTAAGCGGACCTCCGTTGAGGTACCGGCTGACAGCGGCGGGTGAAACTCCCGCCAGCTGCGCCACTTCCTTGATCGTCATGAGGGACCCTTCCTTACATCAGAATACGTCAAAACTTTATCTTACTCTTTTGCAGTCTCCTGCGCAGGCTCTTTTTTGGTCCTTTTTCTGGTCACTTTTTTGACCTCTTTTTTTGACTCGACCTTGGGATGTTTCTTCTTGGTCGTGGGTCTTGCAAAGGTCGCCATGATCCACACGAAGCCGTAGCCCGGAACGGTGACCGCTCTTGCGGACTTGCGCTCGCCGGTGATCAGGTCGTAGTAATCCTCTCTCTCGTTGACCCATGCGATCTGCTCATTCTCGCTGAAATTGAAGAAAGCGAGGAGCTTCTCGCCGTTGTGATACCGGCCAATGCCCAGAATGTGGTCGTTCCAGGGCTCGATGATCCAGGTCTCCGCATCGTTCTCGAAGACGCTGTGGTCGGCGCGGATCTCCTCCAGCTGCCGGAGCGCGTGGAAAATGATGTTCTGCCTGGTGCCCTCAACATTGCGGAGCTCCGCATCGTCCCAGTTCATATCGCCCCTGTGCAGATAACGGCTGTCTTCCGCCTTGATCGGGTCGTCATGGTAGGTGTAGTCGTTGAGCTGGCCGATCTCGTCGCCTGCGTACAGCACCGGAATGCCGCTCTGTGTCAGGAGGAAGGCGTGCAGCATGATGTCAAGGCTGATGCCCTTCTTGATCTTCTGCTCATCCCCCTCGTACTCGCCCGCCTCAATACCGCAGAGCGAGGCTGTCGTGCCACAGAGTCTCGCATCGCCCAGGCGCGGATCGTCGTTGTAGAGCTCGCCGCGCGCGTCGCTGTTAAATCCAAGGCCCCTGAGATAGTCGTTGAGGTACTTCTTGTGGGGCACCTCGGAGACACCGAACTGCTTGAGGAACTCGTAGTCGAGGCCCCATCCGATGTCATCGTGGCAGCGCAGGTAGTTCAGGAACGTGTACTCGTGAGGCAGCTCAAAGACCGCTTCCATCTGGTGGCGGAGCAGGCGCACGTCATGTGTCGCTACAGTGTGCCATGTGCTTGCCATAGTCGTGACATTGTACAGCATGTGGCACTCCGGCTTCTCCACTGTGCCAAAATACGGAACGACCTTGCTCGGTTCCATGACAACTTCGCCAAGGAGCAGCGTTCCGGGGCAGACGACCTCGGAAGCCATGTGCATCAGGCGCACCAGCGTATGGACCTGAGGAAGGTTGCGGCAGGAAGTGCCGATCTCCTTCCAGATATAGGGCGTCGCGTCAAGACGGATGATGTCCACGCCGTGGTTGCAGAGGTTGAGCATGTCTGCCGTCATGTCGTTGAAGACGACGGGGTTGGCGTAGTTGAGATCCCACTGATAAGGCCAGAACGTGGTCATAACGACCTTGCCCGCTTCCTCGCACCAGGAGAAATTGCCGGGTGCGGTCTGCGGGAACACCTGGGGAACCGTCTTCTCAAACTCGTTCGGAATGGTCCAGTCGTCATAGAAGAAGTAGCGGTCCTGGTACTCTTTCTCACCGGCCCTCGCGCGCTTCGCCCACTCGTGGTCCTCGCTCGTGTGGTTCATAACGAAGTCCAGACAGACGCACATGCCGCGGGTGTGGCAATCGTCAGCCAGATCGGCAAGGTCTTCCATCGTGCCAAGCTCAGGCTGGACCTTGCGGAAATCGGAGACCGCGTAACCGCCGTCGCTGCGGTCCTTGGGGCTCTCAAGGAGAGGCATCAGGTGAAGGTAGTTGACGCCGCACTCCTGAATGTAGTCGAGGTGGCTGCGGACACCCTTGAGGTTGCCGGCAAAGCAGTTCGTGTACATGAGCATGCCGAGCATGTCATTGCCCTTGTACCAGTCGGGCGCCGCCTCACGCGCCATGTCCCACTCCTTGAGGAGAGGGCTTCTCTTCTCGTAGTACTCGAACATCATGTCGCAGAAGTAGTCAAAAGCCTGCTGGTCGTTGTGATAGAGCTCGCTGTACAACCACTTCAGCTCGTCATAGTGCCTGGCCAGGCGCTTTTTAAAGACCTGGTCCCATTTCTTGTTTTCAAACATGGCATACCCTCCTGTTGGTATAGTTCTTGTATGCTTCGTTTTTTGTGAATTGTAATCGTTTTCATTATACTTTACGGGGATAGTTTTGTGCAATTCTGTTAACGCCGAATATAGTTCCCTCTTTTTGTGCACTTTTTTACCGGCCTGACGCCGGGGGCGATTTTCTCTGTCAACCTCCGCGGCATCGCAATATCACGCCATAAAAAGAGCCCGGATCTGTATCCGGGCTTCTCGCTTGCCAATATTCTTCAGATTCCAATATTCTTCAGATGCCGCTATTTCTGAGGCCTCTCACCGCACAAGAACAGCGGCAGATTCAGGCTCCATTTCGATTTCAAGGATGCCGTCCACTACTTTATAGACCGTGCGGGGATACGCGAGGAATCCGCTGCGGCCGGTGTGAAAACGCAGTTTCATGCGCGCGTCCTCCGGAACGCCCGCGTAGATGACCGGGATCCGCACTTTCATGGGTTCCTCGCGATTGTTGAGGACAATCACCGCGGAGGTCTCGCCGTTGAATCTTCCGTAACAGAGCATGTTCCTTGCGTCCGTCAGGCGGATGACCGAACCGTCCTTAAAGCACCCGACCTCCTTATGCATCTTGATGAGCTCTTTGTGGAAGCGGATCATCTCCTTGTCTTCCCTGCCCCAGGGGTACGTGCGCCGGTTGTCGGGATCCGTAAAGCCGCAGACCCCCGCTTCGTCCCCGTAGTAAAGGGTCGGCGCACCGGGCCATGTCATCTGCACGACGGCCGCTTCCCGATAGACGCTCTCGCGGACACCTTCTGACGCGGCTTCCGTCCCGAGATCCGCAAGACGCCCCACGCGGCGCGCCGTTCTTGTCAGAAAGCGCGAGTGGTCATGGTTGGACAGCTGGTTCATGCTGCACATGAGCGGGTCCTGCGGCATATCATTTTGCCCTTTCCAGAGCATCGTCTCCCAGAATCTCCCGGCGTCACCGAGCCTCTCAGGCCTGAAGTCGTCTCCATGCTTCTCCATCCCGGTCAAAAACCAGGTGAGCGGTTCCATGAACCCCTCGTAGTTCATGATCGTATCCCACTCGCCGCCCCGCAGCCAGTCCGCCGAGTCCAGGTAGTTCTCGGCGAGGATGATCGCCTCGGGATTCGCTCCCTTGACCGCATGGCGGAAGCTCTGCCAGAACCTGTGGTTGAACGCCTCCGAATGCCCAAGGTCCGACGCCACATCGAGGCGCCAGCCATCCACGTTATATGGGGGCGATACCCACTTTACCGCGACGCGCAGGATCTCCTCGCAAAGCTCCTTCGACTTTTCGTAATTGAGCTTGGGCAGAGTCTCCATCCCCCACCAGCTGTCATAGGTGTCATTGTCCGGCCACCGGTCCTTTTGGAATGCAAAATAATCTTTGTACGGTGAATCTTTTCTGCCGAAGGCCCCCGGCGGATAGTTCCCGGTGTTAAGGTATATCTTCTCCCTGTCCAACCACCGGTGAAATGAGCCGCAGTGGTTGAAAACGCCGTCCAGGATCACGCGGATCCCGCGCATGTGCGCCTCTCGGACCAGGTTCGCGAACAGCCTGTCGCTCGCCTCAAGATTTGCGGAATCCGTCACACGTATCTTGTATTTGCCGGCTTCAGTGTTCTGCAGCGATCCTTCCGGAAGGAGTGTCGGCGCGTCGCGCACTATTTTGCCAAAATGCGGATCGATATGGCTGTAGTCCTGCGTGTCGTACTTGTGGTTCGATGGCGATACGAAGATCGGGTTCAGGTAGATCGCGTCGATCCCCAGTTCTTCCAGGTAGTCCAGTTTGTCGATGATACCCTGCAGGTCTCCGCCGTAGTGCTCGCGCGTATCATCAGGCGCAGGCGGGCAGTACCAGTCATCCATGTGTTTGACCTGTCCGTTATTATAGGCGTACTCGCCGGTCACGACATCGTTGCCGGGATCTCCGTTATAAAAACGGTCCGTAAAGATCTGGTACATCACTGCGCCTTTGGCCCACTCCGGCACTCTGAAATCCGGGGCAAAATACCACCAGCCCTCGGTATTCGGTGACTTTCCGCTTTTATCTCCCTCCGCCCACTCGATACCGGTGCGCTTATAGATCACTTCTCTGCCGTTGTCCGCGACCCTCAGGCGGAACGCGTACCGAAGCGGGTCCCATCCCGTCTCCACTTCTACTGTGAAGTAGATGAACCACCTGTCCTCGCGCTCCACGCTCATCGCGATCTCTCCGCCGTCGGTCAGAAGAACAGCGCGGTCGATCTCTCCCGCCGCCGTGCGCAGCCGGATCCGGATCGCATACCGCTTTCTTCCCCTCCTCGATGGCGACCTGATCGCGAACATTTTCAGGAACCCTTCCGTCTGGTCCGTAAATAACGCCTTTGTGTTTATACACTCCTGAGGCATAGCGTATTACCTCTTTCCCTGAAAGTTTTCAATAACAAAAGCCCTGTCGGCTCCACGGCGCGATCCGTCCGTTCCGGGAGCTGACAGGGCTTACTGTCTTTACAACGTAAAAAAGACAGCGCTTGGGGGACTGTCTTTTTTAGAGAAGGTATTCTTCTAAATGGGGTATAGCAAAAACTTGTAATGTATTGGGGGTTACAATTGTATAGTATCAAATTGCCCCCCAAAGTTAAATCCGCAGAATTCACAAAGTTCACAAAATCACATTGTGTGAATTGTGCAGTATTTACACCCTATATCTTCCCCAAAGCAGCCTACAGCTCAGTTTTCGTCCGTCCCGCGGCTCTCGCCGCTCCATCCGTTCTTTTTTTGTTTACGCCGGCTCAGGCTCCGCACCCTCAAACAGCGCGTTAAACTCCTCACCGGTGATCTTTTCTTTCTCGATCAAAAGGGCCGCTGACCTGTGAAGCACGTCTTCGTGCGCCATAATGATCTCCTTCGCCTTCGCGTAGCACTCCGAGATGATCCGGCGCACTTCCTTGTCAATCTCGCCGCTGATGAATTCGCTGTGCTTATTCTCGTGGCCAAGATCATATCCGAGGAATACGTCGTCCGTCTCCTGCTCATAGTTGATCGTTCCGATCTTGGCAGACATGCCGTAGCGCATGACCATGTGCCTTGCGATGTTCGTGGCCTGGCGGATATCCGCGGAAGCCCCGGTCGTGATATCGTCAAGCACCAGTTCCTCGGCGATCCTGCCGCCGAGGCTCACCATGATCTCCTGGAGCATGCGTCCCTTTGTAACATACATCTCGTCTTTTTCCGGCAGCGGCATCGTGTAGCCGCCGGCTCCCATTCCCGTCGGAATAATGGAAACTGTATAGACGCGACCGACCTTAGGCAGCTCATGGAAAAGGATCGCATGGCCGGACTCGTGATATGCCGTGATGCGCTTCTCCTCGTCGGTGATCACGTGGCTCTTTTTCTCCTTGCCGATTCCGACTTTAATGAACGCGTCTTTGATATCCGACTGCAGGATGAACGGGCGGTCCGCCCTCGCTGCGCCGATCGCCGCTTCATTCATGAGGTTCTCGAGGTCCGCTCCGGAAAATCCGGCGGTCGTGCGGGCAATCTCCGCGAGATCCACGTCTTCGCCGAGCGGTTTAGATCTGGAGTGCACTTTCAGGATGTCCTCGCGTCCCTTCACGTCGGGTCTCGCGACGGAGATCTTCCTGTCAAAACGGCCCGGGCGCATGATCGCGGGGTCCAGAATGTCCACGCGGTTTGTGGCAGCCATCACGATGATACCCTCATTGACGCCAAAACCGTCCATCTCCACAAGCAGCTGGTTCAGCGTCTGCTCGCGCTCGTCATGGGATCCGCCAAGTCCGGTACCCCTTCGTCTGGCCACAGCGTCGATCTCATCGATAAAAACGATGCAGGGCGCATTCTTCTTGGCATCGTCGAACATATCCCTGACGCGGGACGCGCCGACACCGACGAACATCTCCACGAAATCCGAACCGGAAATACTGAAGAAGGGGACGCCCGCCTCTCCGGCGACAGCCTTCGCAAGCAGTGTTTTGCCCGTTCCGGGAGCTCCTTCGAGGAGCACGCCCTTGGGAATGCGCGCGCCAAGCTTCGTGTACTTGGCGGGGGATCTCAGGAAATCGATGATCTCCTCCAGGTCCTCCTTCTCCTCCTTGAGGCCCGCCACGTCTTTGAGCGTCACGCCGCTTTCATTCGTCAATCTCGCTTTGCTCTTGCCAAAATTCATCATTCTGGCATTTGCTCCGCCGCCCATGCTCTGTGTGGTCATCATGTAGAAGAAGAACAGGCAGACGATGACGACCAGGATCGTCGGAAGCACGCTCACCATAAAGGTGTTTTCCGACGGGATATCCTTGACAGTGGGCCTTATCCCCGCTTCCCGCGCGGTCTGCTCCACTTCCGTGATCTGCGTCGCGTAGAGGATCTTCTTCTCGCTGTCCTTCATTGTGATCATCGCGTATCCCGTGTCGTTGTCGCGGTTTGGCGTGATCACCACGTCTTCCACAAGACCGGCGCTCAGATCCTCTTTAAAGTCTTCCAGCTTGTAATTGTTCTGGTTTGACGAAAACGATCCGCGCACCATAGGCAGAAACAGGAAGACAAATATGAGCAGCATCAGGAACGGCGCGAAAAGACTGTTGTATGGTCTCCTATTTTGATTATTATCCAACGTATTACCTCATTACCTGTTGTTCCGGCACAGCTGCAGCGCTGTCCCGGGAGCCACTTCACTCTCCGCTGAACTCGACCACGCCGATGAAGGGCAGGTCCCTGTATTTCTGGTCGTAATCCATACCGTATCCCACGACAAACTGATCCGGGATCACAAATCCCGTGTAATCCACATCGAGGTCGACCACGCGGCGCTCGGGCTTATCCAGCAGCGTACATGTGCGCACGCTCGCGCAGCCCCTTTCCCTGAAGACCTCTTCGAGATAGTAGAGGGTGCGCCCGGAATCGACGATATCCTCTACGATCAGAACATCGAGCCCCTTGATCGGGTCATCAAGGTCCTTGCGGATCCTTACGATCCCGCTGGATTTTGTCCCGCTTCCGTAGCTGGACACAGTCATAAAGTCCATGGATACCGGCGCGCTGATCCTCTTGGCCAGCTCGCACATGAAAAAGCACGCACCTTTCAAAATACAGACCAGGTGGACCGTCTTTCCCTCGTAGTCTTTGGAGATCTTCTCCGCCATCTCCCTGATCCTCTCGTTTACCTTTTCCTCGCTGATTAGCTCTCTGATCGTCTCGCGCATGGCATTCCTCGCTTTATCAATCGTTTGTTTACAGGCAACTCTTTTTCGTTTTTAATAGTATCTCTGTTATTAGTATCTCTTTTATTTTTCTTTTCCGGCTGTTTCCTGCCGCTCTCCGCCCTCCGGCTCCCAGCGGATCTCCAGGACCCTTCGCGTTCCGGGGGTCACCTTGTAAGCGGCACTGATACGGCCAAGGTTGTCCGCGCCATTTAGCCGGTCCGCAGCGCCTGTCTGCAGCCCGCAGGTATACGGCGCCGGCACCCAGAGTATCTCGCTCCCCAGGGCGGGCATCACGATCCTCTCACGCAGTTCCCTCGGGATCTTTTCGTCGATCATATACCTCGCGATCGTCTTGGATCGCCCGCTCTCATCGAGCGTGATGCGGTCTCCCTCGCGCCTGTTCCTGAAATCCGGAAACGTTCTCATTTTATCATAATCGAACCATTTCGTACACTGGTTTCGTGGCACTGCTGACAGGTCTCCATGAAACGAGATCACCCGGCAGGTATAGTCGCCCGCGCCGGTCGGCCACCGGCAGAAATCGTCCCTCAAAGCAGCCTTAGCCGCATCCTGTTGCCCGTATTCCTGCGGCGCGGATCCCTTCGTTACGCCGGACAGGGCCGGCGCCCCGTATACGTACAGCAGTTCATAGACTTTCTTTACATGCACACGGTTTACGAGATCCAGTTCTCCGTTGCCCTGCTTTTGCATCAGGCGAAGGACCGCCTGCACATGCGCGTCCTGCACGTCTTTCTTCCCGCCGGCGGCGTCGGAGATCACTTCATAAACAGCCCGGCGCCGGAGAAGCTCCGGCTCCCGTGCCAGCACCGGGATCCGCAGGCTTGCGATCGCCTGTCCCGTCTCCTGTGCGCTCCCGCGGCACGCCTTCAGGACCCTCTCCGTCTCGCCGCGGAGGAAATCCTCTGTCTGCGCCGCTTCCTCAGCCGCTCTTGCGATGTGCTCCCGCGCGCCCGCGTTGACCTGCATGAGAAGAGGCATCACTTCTTTTCGCAGCAGATTCCTGGAATAGCGGATATCTTCGTTCGTTTCATCTTCACGCCAGGAACAACCGCGCTCCCTCAAAAATGTCTCGATCTCCCCTCTGCTCACTTCCAGCATCGGCCGGATGATCCTTCCGTTGACCGGCAGCATCCCGCGAAGGCCTGTCAGCCTGCTCCCTCGCACCAGGTTGAAGAGCACTGTCTCCGCCTGGTCCTCGATGTGGTGTGCCACCGCGATGCGGCATGCACCGGCAGTTGCGCCACATGCCTGCTCCGCAGCGGATGTCCCGGAATTTCCGGCCTGTTCCGCCGCTTTGCGCCCTTCGCTCTGTTCCGGCGCACTGCACTCTTTATCCCATTCCGCCGCGGCATGCTCCAGCGCCCTGTATCTGAGGATCCTGGCCGCCTCCTCCACGCTCATTCCGTTCTTCGACGCATACCCGCCGGCATCGATCAAGACCGCTTTCATAGGCACGCCGGCCAGGCTGCAGTATTTTGACACAAAAGCGAGGTCATCATCCGCATTCTCACGCAGGCCGTGATGGACATGCAGGACCCTCAGGTCAAATCCCGCGCGGGGCTGCAGCTCTATGAGTACCTTAAGAAGGCACATCGAATCAGCGCCTCCGGACACCGCCGCGAGAACGCGGCTGCCGGGGACGGTCATGGAATACCGGATCATATATTCATATACTCGGTCGACCATCTGCGCACCTTCTGTCTGCCGCGCGCCTTGGGCTCGCAGCACCATTCACTCAGAAAGAGCCGCCGCCAGCCGGCGACAGCTCCCTTGCGTCACATCTATTTCGTTTCAGTCCGAGGACCCTTCCTTGAAGATCACTTCTCCCTCGTAGACCAGCCCGAGTTTCTCTCTCGCGACCTCCTCGATGTATTCCCTGGTCTGCGTGTAGAGCCGGTACTCCTCAATGTCCTCTGCTCTCTGCTCTTCCTTGACGATCTCGGCTTCGAGCTCCACGATCCGCTCGTTGTTCCTGTTCAGTCTCCTGAAAAGCCCCGCACAGGCCACCATGATCACTATGATCAAAACACCGACGATCACTGCGGCAAGTCCCATGCTCAGCTTATTCTGCTCGTTGGTCTTTGCAGATTTTTCCAGCGCCATCGGCTCCTCCTTCCTGCTGCGTCTTTCGTCGTCACTGCACAGGTCCCACATACACTTATCCAGTCCCGGATCTGCACTGTCTTTCCTGTGCATCCATCTTACCCCTCATTTTTCGCATCCGTCAATGCGGTGCGCAAAGAGTTTAGAAAGAGTTTAGGAATCGTTATTCAGGCTGCCCTGCGCTCTCTGTTTCGTTCTCTGTATTGTCCCGGGGTCCTGCCGCTTCCGCAGCGGTCTCAGGCGCCGGAAGATAGCGGAACATATCTGCCGCCGCTTCCTTGCGGACGTTTTCCTGTACGGCGATGACTTCCACCCTTGTCTCCCTGTTGCCGAAGGAGATGCCGATGATGTCTCCAGGCTTCACTTCCGCCGAAGCCCTTGCCACCCTGCCGTTCAGCGTCACTCTTCCGTTGTCACAGGCTTCGTTTGCGACCGTGCGCCGCTTGATCAGCCGCGAGATCTTCAGGTATTTGTCAAGTCTCATGATTATCCTCCCGCAGGAAATGGTAAAGCCCGGAGGGTTCCTCCGGGCTGTCCGTTACAGTGCCGTTTTTCTGATCAGCGCGTCTTAGTTGATCGCATCCTTCAGAGCCTTGCCGGCTTTGAACTTGGGAGACTTGGAAGCCTCGATGTTGAGGGGCTTGCGGGTATGAGGGTTGATCCCGATCCTTGCCGCTCTCTCACTGACTTCGAAGGTGCCGAAGCCGACCAACTGGACCTTGCCGCCCTTTGCGAGCTCGTCCGCAACAGTATCTGTGAAAGCCTTGAGAGCCTTCTCTGCTTCTTTCTTTGTAAGTCCTGCCTTATCAGCGATTGCTGCGATCATATCTGCCTTATTCATTATCTTTCCTCCTGCTTGGATCCGAGTCGCCTCGTTCTTAGAATTACCTAATAAATTTATAATAGGTTTCCCTATGTTTGTCAACCTGTGAAACCCTCGTTTTTATACGCTTTTTCGGGCTTTGTCCCTCTTTCGGCGCAGTATGTTCTGGTCGCTTTTTCGCCTCTTTTTTCACAGAGTGCCAACTGGTTGCCCCGTTATTTTTCTACATATCGCGTCAGCAGATAGTCCCTGTTATTGTGCGACGGAACGTCGAGCACGTCTTCCAGCATGCGGGCCAAAATAGCGCCCATCTCCCTGCCCGGCCTGACACCCGCTTCGATGAGATCCGTCCCGTTGACCGCCAGATCTTTAAGGCTCAGGCAGTCCCCCCGCTGTACGATCCCCTTGTAGAGCTTTTTGATCCGGTCGAGCATCTCCTGCTTCTCCTCCCGGAGGAACATGCTCTGCGCCAGAAGGTCCGCCTGCTTCACTTCCAGGATCAGCGGGAAAAGGTCCTCGCCGATCTTTCCGACGGCTTTTCGCACCGACGGCTCCGTTGACCGGATCGGTCTGTCGTGCCACTTGACGAGCGTGACCACTTTGCGCAATGTATCGTTGTCATATTTGAGCCTTTTCAGGATCTCCCTGGCCATTTCACTGCCCGCCTCGGCGTGTCCGCGGAAATGGTCGATCCCGGCTCCGTCCGTCGTGCGGTATGCGGGCTTGGCAAAATCGTGCAGGAACATCGTAAGCCGGAGTACCTTATCTTTTCTCACAAGACTCACAGACTTCAGGATGTGCTCCCCCACCGAATAGCAGTGGTGCGGATTGTTCTGCGGCGTTTCCATACACCTGTCGAATTCCGGCAGGAACTGCTTCGTGATGCCGGCTTCATACGCTGTTCTTAAGAGGTCAGGCCTGTCGGAGAGCAGTGTCTTCTCCAGTTCCTCCCTGATCCTCTCCCTGCTGATCAGCGCGAGATTCGGAGCGAGCTCCGAGGCCGCTTCCAGCGTCGACGGGGCGATCGTATATCCGAGCTGCGCGCTGAAACGCACCGCCCGCATGATCCGGAGGGCATCTTCCGAAAAGCGCTGTACCGGATCGCCCACCGCGCGGATGATCCCGTTCATAAGATCGCTTTGTCCGCCGAAAAGGTCTACCAGCCCTGTCGCGCTGTTGTATGCCATCGCGTTGATCGTGAAATCCCGCCGCTTAAGATCTTCTTCGAGGCTCGGAGTAAACGTCACTTCTTTGGGGTGGCGGCCGTCTTCGTAGACGCCGTCCAGACGGAACGTCGTAACCTCATACGCCTCTTTACCGATGAGTACAGTCACTGTTCCGTGTTTGAGCCCGGTATCGACTGTCCTCTGGAAGATCTTCTTTACCTCCTGAGGCAGCGCGGAGGTAGTGATGTCCCAGTCATGGGGCTTTTTGCCGAGTAATGCGTCGCGGACGCATCCTCCGACCACATAGGCTTCGAAGCCTTTCTGTCCGAGCGCCTCCAGGATCGTATTCACTTGTTCCGGAATCTGAACCTGCGCCGACAGCATTTTAATACGCCCTGCCCCAGTAGACCATCTTCGTGGCAGGCTTTCCGCAGCAGACGCAGACGTCGCTCAGCTTCTTCTGCTCGAAGGGGATGCAGCGGCTGGTCACGGAATAGTCTTCCTTGATCTTTTCCTCGCACTCCCTGCTGCCGCACCACATCGCCTTTACAAAGCCCCTGGTCTCCTTGAACATCTCCTCAAAGGTCTCCTTGTCAGGCGCCTCGAATGTATGCTCCTCCAGATGTTTCTTCGCCCTGTCGTACATATCCTGCTGCATCCGGGGAAGGATCTGCGCGATCGTCTCAGGCAGAGAAGCGATATCGCAGCTGATCTTCTCGCGGGTGTCACGGCGAACAACAATGCACTTTCCTTCCGCGATGTCCCTGGGTCCGATCTCCACGCGGAGCGGGATGCCGCGCATCTCCTGCTCGGCGAACTTGAATCCGGGGCTCTTATCGGTCTCGTCGACCTTGACACGGAAATCGGCGAGCATCTCTTTGATCTCTCTGGCTTTTTCCAGGACGCCGGCCTTCCTCTGCTGGATCGGGATGATCATGACCTGCGTAGGCGCGATCTTGGGAGGAAGCACAAGGCCGGAATTGTCTCCGTGTACCATGATCAGCGCCCCGATGATCCTCGTAGACATTCCCCAGGATGTCTGATGCGCGTATTTGAGCTTGTTGTCCTTATCCGTGAACTGAATGCCGTAGGCCTGCGCGAAGTCGCTGCCGAAATTGTGGCTGGTACCGGACTGCAGCGCTCTTCCGTCATGCATCAGCGCCTCGATGGTGTAGGTCGCGATAGCGCCGGCAAATTTCTCTTTCTCTGTCTTTTGGCCCTTTACTACGGGGATCGCAAGGTCTTCCGCGCAGAAATCCGCATAAACGTTCAGCATCTGCTCGGTCCTCTCCTGCGCTTCTTCCGCAGTCGCGTGTACAGTGTGGCCTTCCTGCCACATAAACTCTCTTGACCGCAGGAACGGCCTGGTCTCCTTCTCCCAGCGGACAACGCTGCACCACTGGTTGTAAACCATCGGAAGATCCCTGTAGGACTGGATCTCGTCCTTGTAAAAGTCACTGAAAAGGGTCTCGGAGGTAGGGCGCACGCACATTCTCTCCTGCAGCTCCTCCTGTCCGCCATGGGTGACCCATGCCACTTCCGGCGCGAATCCCTGTACCAGATCGCTCTCCTTGCTCAGCAGGTTTTCCGGAATGATCAGGGGGAGATAGACGTTCTCGACGCCGACCGCTTTAAAGCGGGCATCCAGGTGCTTCTGGACCGCTTCCCAGATCGCGTAGCCCGCGGGCTTATAGACCATGAATCCCTTGACGTTGGAATAGGCGATGAGTCCCGCCTTGATCACGACGTCTGTATACCATTGTGTGAAATCCTCATCCACGGATGTGATCTCTGCTACCAGTTTCTTCTGCTCTGCCATCTGCTCTTCCTCTCTGGTTTCTTATTTCTCTCTGTAAAGTTTTATCTCTGTAAAGGTACTGCGGACTGCCGTGGGATCAGCCTGATCCGGCAGCTGTCTCCGCGCCCTGTCAAAAACTATCTGAGATTCCCTGTCTTCTCTCGCCCATTTCCAGTCTGTTCAGCGCCGAGAAAATAGCCCGCACTGACGCTCTCGTGATATTGGAACTGACGCCCACGCCGTAGGTGATCCTTCCGGTATCCGCATCCATCAGGTGGATATAGGCCGCCGCCTGGGAGTCGGATCCCGACTTCAGCGCGTGTTCCTCGTAATCCAGGATCTTGACATTGAAAGCGAATTTCATCTGCAGGCCGCGGAGGACAGCGTCCAGAGGTCCGTTTCCTACCGCTTCGACCTGTTCCATCTCGCCGTGATCCGTAAAGACGACGCGGATCTTGGTGTCAAAATCTGTCTTTATATCACTGCTCATATCCGTGACCTGGAGCTTTCTGAAGTGCAGAGGCTCGTTCTTGTACAGATACTCGCTGCGGAAAAGATCCATGATCTGATCCGGCGGGACCTCTCCGGTCTTCTCGGATACCCTCTGCACGACATCCGCAAACTCCCTGTGCATTCCCTTGGGAAGCTTGAAGCCGTAATACGTGCTCATGATGAAGGCTACTCCGCCCTTGCCGGACTGGGAATTGATGCGGACTACCGGCTCGTAGACCCTTCCGATATCGGCCGGATTGATCGGCAGGTACGGCACCTCCCAGATCCTCGCGCCCCTGTCCTTGAGCGCCTGGGTGCCCTTGTTGATAGCATCCTGATGGGAGCCCGAAAACGCTGTGAACACAAGCTTGCCCGCATAGGGATGGCGCTCATCGACACTCATCTTGGTGCACTTCTGGCACACTTCCACGATCTCATTGATATCCTCAAGGTTCAGCTCGGGATCGATACCCTGGGAGAACATGTTGTAGGCGACTGTCAGGATATCGACATTACCGGTCCTCTCGCCGTTGCCAAGAAGCGTACCCTCGACGCGCTGCGCGCCCGCGAGAAGCGCGAGCTCCGTCGCCGCGACGCCGCATCCCCTGTCATTGTGCGGGTGTACGCTCAGGATGATGCTGTCCCTGTCTTTGAAATGACGGCTCATCCACTCGATCTGGTCCGCGTAGACGTTGGGCGTCGTCATTTCCACGGTGGAAGGAAGGTTAAAGATGATCGGATCTTCAGGCGTCGGCTGCCACTCATCCTGGACCGCCGTGCAGATCTCCAGGGCAAAATCCAGCTCTGTGCCGGTAAAGCTCTCGGGAGAATACTCAAAATAGATCTTGCCGGGGAATTTCTCCGCTCTCTCTTTGACCCACCTGGTGCCCTGCACCGCGATGTCGATGATGGACGCCCTGTCCATACCAAACACCACGTCTCTCTGCAGCGTGGAAGTGGAGTTATAGATGTGGACGACCGCCTGCTTGCAGCCCTTAATAGACTCAAACGTCTTCTCGATCTGCTCTTCCCTGCACTGCGACAGGACCTGCACAACGACGTCGTCCGGGATCATATCCTTCTCAATGAGTTCCCTGAGGAAGTCATACTCGAGCTGACTGGCTGCCGGGAAGCCGATCTCGATCTGTTTAAAGCCCAGCTTGACCAAAAGACGGAACATCTCCATCTTCTCGCTGACCACCATCGGCTCGATCAGGGCCTGGTTTCCGTCCCTGAGATCGACGCTGACCCACTGCGGCGCCTTCTCGATCTGCTTATTCGGCCATTCTCTCTCCGGATAGTCAACAACCGGTGTTCTCTTGTACCTCTCATATCCTCTCATTGATCTGTTCCCCTTTCTCAAGCCGCGCTTCTTAAATGTGAGCGCAGCCTTACTCTCTTCAATTATGAACTATTCCCAGGTTTTCACTCTTTTTCGTCTTCCATCGGCACGATCTCTACCGTGACTTTCACGTTATCCTCTTCGCCATCCGCCAACGTGACGCCGCTGCTGAGGTACTTAGAGATCTTGATATTCCTGACGAAGTTCTTGTTCCTTCCGCTCACATTCAGGTCGGAAGAAGGAATGCTGACGGAACTGACGTTATCCAGCACGGATTTTTTGCCGGCCACCTTGATCCTTCCCGGTTCCACCGACGTCTCCCCGGTCAACCTGTATCCCTCTGCAGGCGTCCCTGAAACCGCGATCTTGACAGGGATCGTCTTGACCGCCAGGACTTCCACCTTGACCATGGTCTTGTCAATGTTCAGTGTCAGGAGATCATCCAGATCCATGTCTCTTCCATCCCCATCGTAGAGATGGATCTCCGCGTTCGTGCTGATGGAACTGTCTGCTCCCGAAACGTCCACAACAACGCCCGCGCTCTTGATCCTGTCTACGTATGATGCAGGTCCCGTCACGCGCACCTGGTTCTGTTCCATCGTGATCTGCCCGAGCTGGTTGCCGCTCGCGACTTTTCCGTTTATCGCGGTCTCGATCTGGAAGGTGCCCATTTTCTTGTCCTCGATACTAAGGAGCACGTGTTTAATGGAACCTTCAATAGACTTGATCTGGCCGCCGTATTTATTCGTATTCACAGCGATAGGAACCTTGTTGTCCTCCGTCATATCGATCAGGTCCGCCGTCGCCACGACATTATCCGCTGCGAGTGCGTCAACGACGGATCTCGGAGCCGTGATCGTCACGACGGGGATCGTGTCGCTTTCATCCAGGACAATGAACATCTTGCCCTCGGCGGTGACGCGTTCCGTATGAAGGAGCTTGACCGGGACATTATTGAACGTCAGGATGGTCTCAGGGTCTTGATAATTCGTAACGAAAAACCAAAGGACGATGGCAATGCCAAGCGAAATAAGTTTCAGTCCGCCGTTATGAAAGATCCTTTGGATCGCTTCCTTTATTTTTCCCCATTCTGGAGAGAATTCTCGCATATCGGGCCTCCTGTATCTCCTTGTTCTGCAGAGTCACAAGCCTCTCCCTGAGCAGTTCCTCGTTCACGTTCCTGGTCAGTGACCCGCGATAGGCAAGGCTGATCTCTCCCGTTTCCTCCGAGACGATGATCGTAAGGGAGTCCGTTACCTCTGAGATCCCCACGGCTGCCCTGTGCCGGGTTCCCAGGTCCTTGTCCATACGGTTCTCTGACAGCGGCAGGTAACAGGTCGCTGAGATGATCCTGTTGTTTTTAATGATCACCGCCCCGTCATGCAGCGGTGTGTTCTTTTCAAAAATATTGATGAGCAGCTGGCTCGTTACAAGCGCGTCGACATCGATCCCCGTTCGCGCGTATTCCTGAAGAGGCGACGTCTGCTCAATTACGATCAGCGCCCCTGTCTTCTTCCTTGCCATCTGGAGGCTGGCCCTTACGATCTCCGAGATCGTCTTGTCGGAAAAAAGGCCCTCCGGCGTCTTCGAATTGTCCAAATTAAATAAAGAACTGAGGATGTTGGTCTGCCCCAGTTCTTCCATCGCACTGCGCAGCTCCGGCTGTAAGAGGATCACGATCGCGGTTACCGCAAGTCCCGTGACATTCTGTACGATCCACAGGATCGTACTCATGTTAAAGAGCGCCGCCAAAATAACAAATACGACGACGACAAGCAGTCCCTTGAGCAGAGACCACGCACGGGTATTCTTGATCCACAGCAGAATATGGTAGATCAGATACGCGAGGATCAACATCTCGACAATATCTGTCCAGCGCAAGTTCGGCATGTTTATGTGATTCAGATAATTCTGAATAGTGTTTACGATACGCTGCATTTTTTAAAATTCCGTCCCGTCTGTAGAGCCCTTACGGCTTCGGCAGGCCTTGCTGCCGCTATTCGTTGGACTCCGCGCCAGTCTCTTTTGTTTTCCTGCCAAACTGTTCGAGGAAACTGGCGCCGCTCTTCTCGGAGGTACTGATGGTCTTGACTGTGCGCAGGGAATCCGAAACTGTGACCTTCGGAACCGCCTTTACATAATAATAGTAATCGTCGTCCTCGAACTGTACGCTCTCGATCCTTGTGTAGTCCACCATGAAACAGAAGAATTCCACCAGAAACTCTATGATCAGAGAGAGCGCCACTCCCAGAAAGACCTTTGCAAGTTCAAGATTCGTATCATACTGCATGTCGCCGAACAGGAGCACAAACAGCATCATCACATTTCCGGCGATGATCGCGATCGTCCAGGAATGCGCCGTCTCCAGACGGCGGATAAAGAAGACGACGATCACTGCTGCCGCAAATGCCGCAGCCAGGATCCACATAGCCCTGTTCTGAAGCAGGGAGTCGATAATGTTTCTGAAATTGTCGACAGTTGCGGGCCCGATCTCACTGTTTCCGAGGACCGCTTTGTTCTGTTCCACAAAAGCCAGATATTTGACGATGACTACGCCAAAGCCGACGCCTACCGCGCTGCCCGGTGTGCACAGAAGTCCTGCTGCCACAGGGATCGCATACTCCACGTGACAGACAAATGCCAGCGGGAGCAGCAGGATCATGATCGTATCTTTCGGTGAGAACCTAAAGTACAGAAGGAACATCAGCAGAAAGATCACTGCGCTTACGATCATCGTCTCTAACGACAGCGTGTACAGATGCGCCAGGACCAGGACTACCATGATCGCCGCCATGAAGTTGACCGGCACCAGCGTGCAGATCAGGGCGATGATGACGTCCAGCAGCTGGTTGGTCAGCCCCTGATTAAACCCGATGTGTTTGTTGATCGTAAGTATGAGCAGAAACGCCACCGCGAACTTGAACACGGGGACCACGATATACTCATACTGTCCGTATCCTTCAATGATCTTTTTTCTAATCTCAAAAACGCTTGTCAACATGTTTGTCTTCCTTCTCGTAACTTTCCTTCAGGTGTTCCAGCCTTCTGCGGTATCTGTCCAGTCTTCCGCGCGTCGCGTTGTAGCGCCAGCGGTAGACAAAGAAAGAGACCGCCAGGAAGAAGACCATAAACGCGGCGTAAAGTGTCAGCGCCGTTCTGACAAGGCCCCCGATCTGATTCTCAAAGACCCGGATCATCAGCGTGTCGTAATAGTAACAGCAGTATACGAACACAATTAAAAGGCAGGCGATCGTACCGCTTACGAAAGATCCCACCATATTTCCCACAATATAATCGTTCTTAAAGTAACCGTTCATCTTGTCGTCCGCGACGCCCTGCCCCTCCTCGTAAATGGCGAGCCTGGTCATCGTGCGGACCCTGTCTCTGTTGATCATAAGCCTTCTTCTTTTTAACCGTCTTCTTTTACTAACAGTCTTTTTAACCGTCTTCTTCCGCCCTCTCACAATCCGTTTTCGCCGATCGCAAAAGTCAGGAAACTGACCTCTTTGGCCCCCGCTTCAAGCAGGGCTCCGGCACACGCGTCGATGGTCGCACCGGTGGTATAGATGTCATCAATGAGCATAATCGACTTTAATCTTACACCATTTCCATATACAAGAAAACCCTTTTTCAAATTATTTTGGCGCTCGGAAGCGCTCAGAGTGCGCATAACAAGCGTGTCTTTTGCCCTTATAAGAAGGTCTTCCGCCACCGGGATCCCCGTTTTTCGAGACACCTGACGCGCCAGAATCGCAGCCTGGTTATACCCTCTTTCCCGGAGCCTTTTCTTCGAACAAGGCACGGGAATGAGCAGGTCCGGCCTGTGTCCGGGGCCTGTCTGAGCAAAAAAACGCTCCGCCGCACGCGCCATTTCCAGCCCGAAAAAGTCGGCGTACTCCCTTCTCCCGTCGTATTTGAAGCGGTACAGGGAGCCGGACACTGTCCTGTAGCGGAAGACCGCCGCCCCCCTGTAATAGCGATGCCTGTGCGTCATGCAGTCGGCGCAGTACTCCTCCTCCGGATCGACCGGTTTGCCGCATTTGCAGCAGACAGAGTCCCCCACAGGGACCGGCACCTGTTCGCATTCCCTGCAGATCAGCGCGCCGTATGGCTTTACCGGCCTGTCACAGACCGGGCATCTCCTCGGAAAAAAAAGATCCAGGACCGGTGTCGGTGTCTGCATACCACCCGCCCGTGAGCGCGCCCGTATCCGATTCCCCGGAACCTGCGGCAGCATGTGCCCCTTCCTCTCCTGTGACTCCAAAAATCTCATGGATCCTCTCTTTCAGTCCTGTGTATCTGCGGTTCTCCCGCACATTTGCTGTCATGGAGGCGACCGCCTGCCTGCTGCCCAGGATCACGACGCAGTCCCTCGCGCGCGTCACCGCCGTGTACAGAAGATTTCTGTTAAAGAGGCCCGCCGGGCCGCTTAAAAGGGGCAGGATGACCGCCGGATATTCAGAACCCTGGGATTTGTGCACCGTCACGGCGTAAGCAGGCTCAAGATCATCGAGATCGGAAAACGGGTACTCAACGATCTTCTCTTCGTCAAAACACACAGTGACGATCTCCGCTCTTTGATCAATGCTGAGGATCACTCCGGAGTCCCCGTTGAACACGCCGCTGCCGCTGTCGACTTTGAGGCCGTAATTGCCCCGGATCTCCCATTCGATCTGATAATTGTTGCGGGTCTGCATGACTTTGTCGCCTTCGCGAAAGATCACGTCCTGCCGCTGCACTTCACGCTTGCCGTCCGCAGGCGGATTTAAAACGCTTTGAAGCACTTCATTGAGCCGGTTCACGCCGAGCGCCCCCTTGCGCATGGGCGTCAGTACCTGGATCTCCCCCCGGTCACAGTGAAGATAGCCCGGCAGCTTATCCCTCATCAGTTCCACGGTATGTTTGTAGATCACCGGGACGTTGTCCCTCTCAAGAAAGAAGAAGTCGCGGCTTCTGTTTTCCATCACGGGAAGTTCGCCGTTCAGGATCCTGTGGGCGTTTGTGACGATGTCACTTTCCATCGCCTGCCTGAAGATCTTGCGCAGCATGACCGTCCTGAAGACGCCGGACGCGATCAGGTCCTGCAGGACTCTTCCGGGACCGACGCTGGGAAGCTGGTTCACATCACCCACAAGGATCAGCCTTGTTCCCGGCATGACCGCCTTAAGGAGGTAGCAGAACAGGTGCATGTCCACCATGGACATCTCGTCGATAATGACGGCGTCCGCTTCGAGAGGGTTGTCCCTTCCCTTTTCAAAATAGGAATACGCGAAGTCCCCGTCTCCTGCGACTGCTCCTGTATCGAACGCCCCTTCCGCATCCCTCCTGACCGGGTGGACCCCGAGAAGACGGTGGATCGTCATCGCCTCGCAGCCCGTGGCTTCCGTCATCCTCTTGGCCGCCCTTCCTGTGGGCGCCGCAAGGAGAACCTCCAGATTCTCTCTCTTAAAATACCGTATGATCGTATTGATCGTTGTCGTCTTGCCCGTGCCCGGACCTCCCGAGAGGATCAGCACCGCGTGTTTCGCCGCCATGAGAACAGCCTCGCGCTGGAGGGGATCCAGCGAAAGGTTCTCCTCTTTCTCCAGCTCCGCGAGCACCTCTTCCGGGCCGCGTCCTCCGAGACGGACGGGTTCCGCCTCCAGTTCCGCCAGCATCCTGGCGATCTGCTGTTCCTCTCTCCAGGCCATATTCGAATAGACCTGGATCTCCCCGCCTTTTCTTCGGATCTTCAGCCTTCTCTCGACCGCAAGGTTGTCCAGCTGGATCTCGACCAGTTCCGCCGGTACGCGCAGCAGTTCCGCCGCCTTTAAAAGAAGATCTTCCCTGGGCAGATAGCTGTTGCCCTCCGAGAGCGACATGGATAGCGTATAGAGCAGGCCGCTGCGGATCCGGAACTCGGACTGCGCGCTTATGCCTGCTTTTTCGGCGATCTCGTCCGCCGTAGCGAATCCGATCCCGTAAATGTCTTCCGCCAGCTGGTAGGGATTCTCCTTAAGGACAGCGTACATCTGCTCGCCGTAAGTCTTGAAGATCTTGAGCGCGACGCGGTTCGTGACACCGTACTGCTGCAAAAACAGCATTGCGTCCCTCATCTCCCGCTTCTCCGCAACGATTGCGGCGATCTCTCTGGCCTTGCGGTCGCTGATCCCCTTGATCTCGGCGAGCCTCTCCGGCTCCTCGTCCATGATCCGGAGCGTGTCGTCGCCGAATTTCCTGACGATCCTGGCGGCCAGCGCCTGTCCGATTCCCTTGATCGCACCGGAAGAGAGATAGCGGAGCATTGCCTGCGCGTTTTCCGGAGGGATCGCACGGTACGTCTGTACCTTGAACTGATCGCCGTAGACGGCATGCTGCACGGACTCCCCCTCTACAAGGCAGCTCTCCCCCTCGCTGATCGCGGGCGGAAAACCCGTACAGGTCAGGAGGCCCTCCTCGCAGTTCACCTCGAATACGGTATATGTATTTTCCTCGTTCCTGTAGATGATGTGCTCTACATATCCCTTATATTCCTTCATCCTGCTCCTGCAAATCTCATTGCGCCGGCTGCCGGCACATCCGGACGGCTGCGCCGGCTATTCCTTCCGGTTCCTGCGCGCCTTGTCGCGCTCCAGCATCTTGTTGATGTAATACCCCGTATAGGAGGAGTGGATCTTCGCCACTTCTTCCGGCGTTCCCGTCGCGACCACTGTTCCGCCGCCGTCTCCTCCCTCCGGACCCATGTCGATGATGTAGTCCGCAGTCTTTATGACATCCAGGTTGTGCTCGATGACGACGACCGTATTGCCGCCCTCCACAAGCTGTCGGAGGATCGCGTTGAGCTTCGACACGTCCTCGAAGTGAAGGCCCGTCGTCGGTTCGTCCAAAATATAGATCGTCCTTCCCGTGCTCTTTCTGGACAATTCCGTCGCCAGCTTGATCCTCTGCGCTTCACCGCCGGACAGCTCCGTCGAGGGCTGCCCCAGCTTCACATAACCCAGTCCGACATCGTAGAGCGTCTGGATCTTTCGTCTTACAGAAGGCACATTCTCAAAGAATGTGACCGCCTCCTCGACAGTCATATCCAGCACGTCGTAAATGCTCTTTCCCTTGTAGCGGACTTCCAGCGTCTCGCGGTTGTATCGCTTTCCGTGGCAGACTTCGCACGGCACGTAAACGTCGGGGAGAAAGTGCATCTCGATCTTGATGATCCCGTCTCCGCTGCACGCCTCGCACCGGCCGCCTTTGATATTGAAGGAAAACCTGCCCTTGCTGTATCCCTTCGCCTTGGCGTCAGGCGTTCCCGCAAACAGCGTACGGATCAGGTCAAAAACGCCTGTATACGTAGCCGGGTTGGAACGCGGCGTCCTCCCGATCGGCGACTGGTCGATCGCGATGACCTTGTCGAGCTGCTCGAGCCCGTCGATCCCGTCGTGGTCTCCCGCAATGATCCTCGCGCGGTTCAGGCTTTTGGCAAGGTGCTTGTAGAGGATCTCGTTTACGAGAGAGCTCTTTCCCGATCCGGAAACGCCCGTGACCGCCGTCATGATCCCGAGAGGGATCTCCACATCGATATTCTTGAGGTTGTTGACACGTGCGCCGCGCACCTTGATCCAGCCGGTGGGCGTACGCCGCTCGTCGGGCACCGGGATCGCCTTGGCTCCGCTCAGGTACTGTCCCGTGATGGAATCGGGGTTCGCCATGATCTCCTCGGCCGTTCCCTGCGCTACCACTGTACCGCCGTGGGATCCTGCGCCCGGCCCTATGTCGACGATATAATCCGCCGCAAGCATCGTGTCCTCGTCGTGTTCCACCACAATGACAGTGTTCCACAGGTCCCGAAGGTTCTTAAGGGTCCGCAGGAGCTTGTCGTTGTCCCGCTGGTGCAGGCCGATGCTCGGTTCATCCAAAATATAGCACACCCCGACCAGTCCCGACCCGATCTGGGTCGCCAGACGGATCCTCTGGGCTTCGCCGCCGGACAGCGTCGCCGTCGCGCGGGCAAGCGTCAGGTAGTCCAGGCCCACATCGATGAGGAACCCGACCCTGGCCCTGATCTCTTTGAGCACCTGCGAGCCGATCTTCTGCTGTGTCGCAGTAAGCTGCAGGTTCTCCATGAACGCTGCGAGCTCCCGGATCGAGAGGCACGTCAGATCGTAGATATCAGTGTCGCCGACGGTGACAGCGAGTGACTCCTTGCGCAGTCTTTTGCCGCCGCAGGTCTTGCACGGCGTGATGTGCATGAATTCTTCGTACTCGGCCTTCATATAATCGGAACCGGTCTCGCGGTAGCGGCGCTCCGTATTGCTGATCAGGCCTTCGAATGTGACCGGATACACGCCTTTTCCGCGCTGTCCCTCGTAGTAGACGTCGACGCTCTTGTCAGTCCCGTACATCAGCATCTTCTTCACTTCGGGCTTCAGATCCCTGTAAGGGGTATCCATGCTGAACTTGTAAGCCTTTGTCAGCGCGACCAGGATCGCGTTGGCAAAGCTTCCGCTGTTCATGCAGGACTGCCACCCTGTGACCGCGATCGCGCCCTCGTTGATGGACAGGTCCTCATCCGGGACGATCAGTTCCGGAGCGAACTCCATCCGGTAGCCGAGGCCCGCACAGTCGGGGCAGGCGCCGAACGGGTTGTTGAACGAAAAGCTCCTGGGCTCGATCTCCTGCACGCTGATCCCGCAGTCCGGGCACGCAAAGCTCTGGGAGAACTGCAGCAGCTCTTCCCCGCCCACATCTACCTGCAGAAGGCCATCCGCCAGCTGAAGCGCGTTCTCCACAGAATCCGTGAGTCGGCGCTGGATGCCGTCCTTGACGACCAGTCGGTCGATGACCACCTCGATGTTATGCTTGATATTCTTATCCAGTTTGATCTCCTCGGAGACGTCGTAAAGGCTTCCGTCGACGCGCAGGCGGACGTAACCGGCCCTCCTCGCCCGGTCGAACACCTTCTGGTGCTCGCCCTTCCTGCCCCTTACGACGGGTGCGAGGATCTGGATCCTCGTCTTCTCCGGAAGCTCCATGATGCGGTCCACCATCTGGTCCACCGTCTGCCGCGCGATCTCCCTGCCGCAGTTCGGGCAGTGCGGAATGCCGATCCTCGCGTAGAGAAGCCTGAAATAGTCGTAGATCTCCGTCACGGTTCCCACCGTCGACCGGGGATTCCGGTTCGTGGACTTCTGGTCGATCGAGATGGCAGGAGAAAGCCCCTCGATCTTCTCAACATCCGGTTTTTCCATCTGTCCGAGGAACTGCCTCGCGTAGGAGGAGAGCGATTCCATGTATCTCCTCTGTCCCTCCGCGTAGATCGTGTCAAAAGCCAGCGAAGACTTGCCGGACCCGGACAGTCCTGTCAGCACGACGAGCTCATTCCTTGGGATCTCCAGCGTCAGGTTCTTTAAATTGTGCTCGTTGGCGCCCCTGATGCGGATGCAGTCCTCCTTGTTGATGATGCTCCTTCTCTTCGCATCCTGTTCTCTCTGGGTCCCGGCCAGCTTCTCACCCTCTGTAAGGGCGGGCCAGTAGTCGGGTTTCTGTATTTTGACAGCCATAACTTCCTTTCTGTATCGGTTGACACTGAGAACCGTCCCCTCTGTCAACCCGCTTATTTCCCTCCGCTCAGCTCGAGCTCGTGCTTCTTGAGCTCCATCATCCGGTCGCGAAGCTCTGCCGCCGCTTCAAAATTGAGGTCCGCCGCGGCCCTGCGCATTTTCTTTTCCACATCCGCGATCAGCTTCCGCAGCTCGCCGAGGTTCATGGACTCCGGATCCTTTTCAAAGGCCGCCTGCTCCTTCGTGATCTCCTTCGTGATCGAGATCAGGTCGCGCACTGCCTTGCGGATCGTCTGCGGCGTAATGCCGTGTTCTTCGTTATATTGGTTCTGGATCTTTCTGCGGCGTTCTGTCTCGCCGATGGCCTTCCGCATGGAATCTGTCATTGTGTCGGCATACATGACGACATGTCCGTCCGCGTTCCTCGCCGCCCGGCCGACCGTCTGCACGAGCGAAGTCTCAGACCGCAGGAACCCTTCCTTGTCTGCGTCCAGGATCGCGACCAGCGCGATCTCCGGGATGTCCAGGCCTTCGCGCAGAAGGTTGATGCCCACCAGCACGTCAAAGACGTCCAGCCGCATGTCCCTAATGATCTGCGACCGCTCCAGCGTGTCGATATCCGAGTGCAGGTACCTGACGCGGATGCCCGCACCTGCGAGGTAATCCGTCAGATCCTCCGCCATCTTCTTGGTCAAAGTAGTGACGAGCACCTTGTTCCCGTCTTTCACCGTCTTTCTGATCTCGCCGATCAGATCGTCGATCTGTCCCTGCACTGGCCGTACGTCGATCTTCGGGTCCAAAAGTCCCGTAGGACGGATGATCTGCTCCGCCCGCAGCAGTTCGTGCGCCTCCTCGTAAGGTCCCGGCGTCGCGCTCACAAATAGCATCTGGTCGATATGCCCCTCGAACTCCTCAAAATTCAGCGGCCTGTTATCCAGTGCCGACGGGAGACGGAACCCGTACTCCACAAGAGTCTCCTTCCTCGACCTGTCTCCGTGGTACATCGCGCCAATCTGCGGGATCGTCATGTGGGACTCGTCCACGATGATGAGGAGGTCTTCCGGGAAGAAATCCATAAGCGTCAAAGGCGGTTCCCCGGGCTCGGTGAAGTTCAGATGCCGCGAGTAGTTCTCGATCCCGCTGCAAAATCCCGTCTCACGCATCATCTCCACGTCGAAATTCGTCCTCTCGGAGATCCTCTGTGCCTCCAGGAGCTTGTCCTGCGACTTAAAGAACTTTACCCGCTCCCGCATCTCCGCCTCGATGTTATCGCAGGCCTTATTGATCTTCTCCTGCGGAACGACGTAGTGGGAAGCCGGCCAGATCATCACATGGCTCAGGGTCTTAAGCACCCTTCCTGTCAGTTGATCCACCTCGCAGATCCTGTCGATCTCATCCCCGAACCACTCGATCCGGAGAAGATACTCGCTGCCCTGCGCGGGATACACCTCGACGGTATCTCCCCGCACACGGAAGTTGCAGCGGTCCAGTGAGAGGTCGTTCCTCGTATACTGGATGGCGATCAGTTCCTTGATCACCTCATCCCTGTCCTTCTCCATCCCGGGACGGAGCGAGATAGACATCCCCTTGAACTCGTCCGGACTTCCCAGACCGTAAATGCAGGACACGCTGGCGACGACGACAACGTCCCGTCTCTCCGACAGCGAGGCTGTCGCGGAGAGCCGCAGCTTGTCGATCTCGTCGTTGATCATCGAATCCTTGGCAATATAAGTATCGCTCGAAGGAATATACGCCTCCGGCTGATAGTAATCATAGTAACTCACAAAGTATTCCACCGCGTTCTCCGGAAAGAACTCCTTCATCTCTCCGTAGAGCTGCCCCGCCAGCGTCTTGTTGTGCGAGATGATCAGCGTCGGCCGGTTCAGGGCCTGTATGATATTGGCCATCGTAAAGGTCTTTCCGGAACCGGTCACGCCCAGAAGCGTCTGGAACTGGTTTCCCTCCTGAAATCCCTTAACCAGTTCCGCAATTGCCTGCGGCTGGTCTCCGGTGGGCTGATATTCAGAATGCAGTACAAAGTGGTCCATGACCCGTCCCCTCCTTTCCGGCGGCGAATGCTTCTGCTTCTCCGAGGTTATCTATTGAGTATATCACAGGATTTTTAATAAGAACAGAGTGTTTTCAGAACAAACGTTCTTAACCAGGTGCGATGCAAAAACGACCCCAGAGGTCATTTTGCTATCCGCCGGACAAAAAGGGGCTGTCGCATTAAGCAGGAAGTTGAAACCTACGCTTGTGCGGCATGCCTCTTCTTTATTACATTGAATTCGCGGGGATTCACACTGATCCTTCCTA